>JAHCML010000003.1:1200000-1555694 GCA_019192455.1 Alphaproteobacteria bacterium SS10 | reverse complement strand
AACCTTCAGCACCGCGCTGACCGCAGCTAACGCCGCGTTCAACGGTACGGTTCAGTACTTCTTCGATGATGACACCACCGACGGCTTCCTGTTTGTCGATACCGACCTGGACGGCACCGCCGATCTCGGCCTGGTTCTGACCGGTGTGGCCGCCATCGTGGCTGGCGACATCGTCTAAGTCGAACCGACATAGATACGGAAAAGGGCGGCCCGAGGGCCGCCCTTTTTGTTTGGTGAGCGCCGGGTTTGCATTGCTTTAACGGCCGCAGAGAGGTGGTTGCCGAGCTTGTGAATCCCGCCCGGCCGCATGTCCGGCAAAAAAGCATGGCGCTGTCGGGGAACTATGGTAATCCAACCGCCGAGGAGAGGGCGATACCGTCCCAAATTAGGCGGTTATCCGGCATTCCCCACCCGTTTAACCAACTGGCATAGGCCGTTGGTTTCTAAGTTCAGAAAATTGATAAGGACGCTAAGGAGTCCCGCGACATGACCGTAACCCTGTTTTCCCAGCTAACTGACGGCCAGACACTTGCCTTCGATCCGGAAAACGATGTCCTCATCATCGATACAGCCACGGCCGCTGATACGCTTATTTTCGATAATCCTGATTTAAGTACGACCATTAATGCGGGCGGTGTCACGATCCGTATCGTGGGCGGCATTGGTGGCTTTACCTCGGACAACATCACCTTTGCCGACCTATCTGCCTTTGTCATTGGTGACAATACCACCGGCCTGGCGCTGGATGATGTGTCAAACACCTTCGATTTTGGCACCGACTTCAACATCAATACCGAGAGCAGCCAGTATATTGGCCTAGGCGGCAATGATGATGTCGACTTCGCCAATGGCTCGAACCTCGCTTACGGCAACACCGGTCGTGACACCTTTGATGGTGGTACCGGCATCGACATCCTCTATGGCGGCCAGGATGATGACGAGCTGGACGGCAGCGACGGCGACGACATCCTCTATGGCAATAAGGGCGATGACAGCATCGATGGCGGCAATGACGACGATGTTCTCTATGGCGGTAAGGGTGATGACACCCTGGACGGTGCTGGTGGCGATGACAGCCTGATTGGTGGTTCGGGTGATGACAGCATCGCTGGTGGTGCTGGTGATGACCTACTCCTCGGTGGCGTTGGCGATGACAGTCTGAATGGTGGCAGCGACAACGACATCCTCTACGGTAACCAAGGCGCTGACTCGCTTCGCCTCGCTGATGACGATCAAGGCTTCGGTGGTCAGGGCGATGACCTGCTGAACGGCAGTGGCGGCGGTGAGCTGACCATGTATGGCAACAAAGGTGCTGATACCCTTGAAGGTGGAACCGGTAACGACGCCCTTTATGGCGGGGCGGATAATGATGTTCTGACCGCCAGCGCCGGTGAAGACGTAATCCTGGGCGGCAAAGGCGATGACAGGCTGATCATTGATAGAAACAATTTCGACGGCGTGACCGGTAACGACACGCTGTTTGGCAATGACGGCGATGATCTATTTATTTTGGACGCGACCCAAGCCTCCCAGCAATCGATCCTGCTGGGCGGTGCTGGCACCGATACCTTGATCGTTGGTTCCGATACGGCCGTTGGTACGCTAACTGGCAGTATTGTGTTCAGCTCTGATCTGGCGGGCTTTGAAAATGTGCTGATCCACTTGGAGCGAGCGGGTGGTTTCGAGGTTGAGTTTACAAACGTTACCTCGGGACTGAACATTTCAGGTGGCCCGCTGATCACCAACGAAGATCTTGGTATCCTTGGTGGTGAGGGCGCTGACACCATTACTGGTGCAGATGGCAACGATAGCCTGGACGGTGGTCAAGGTAGCGACTTCCTGACCGGTGCGGATGGTAATGACCAGCTTAATGGCGGCGACGGTGATGACACGCTTGATGGTGGTGCTGGCAATGATAGCCTAACCGGAGGTGACGGTGCTGACAGTATTTCTGGTGGTGATGGCAATGACAGCATCACCGGTGGCGATGGCCTTGATACCCTGTTAGGCGGCCTCGGCGATGATAGCTTTTTCATAAATGCTGGTAGCCATCATATGGCTGGCGAGATCATCGATGGTGGCGATGGTCAGGATACAATCTTCTTTGGTGGCTCAAATAGCGACCCAGATTTGGTTCTTGATCCCGCAACCACAGGCATTGAGACGGTTGATCTGACTGGTGTTTTCAACATCAACCTCGATGCCTCCGTGATTTCAACCAACCTGACCATTAGCGATAACAGTGGCAACAACGTGATCAATGGCGGCAGCGGTACCGACATTATCATTGACGGCACTGGCGGTGCTGACACCATCAACGGTAATGCTGGTGACGACAACATCGTGGATGGCTCGGGCAACTCGGTCCTCGACGGTGGTGCTGGCCTAGACATCATCGATGGCGGTACCGGTGACGACATCATCATTGGCGGCGCGGGTGGCGACAGCCTCGTCGGTGGCGGTGGTGCCGACACCCTAACCGGTGGCACGGGCGTCGATACGATCAATGGTGTTGCTGATGGCGATGCTGACGTGTTCGTCTTCGCCGCTGGCGATAGCGGTATCACCAGCCTGTCTGCTGACACGGTTGAAAACTTCACCACCACCACTGACTTCTTCGAGTTTGGTGGTGATGCTGGTACCGGTACGAACTTCACCGATGCCAACACCGGTGGTGCAACCTTCAACACTGCTTTGACCGCTGCTAACGCCGCGTTCAACGGTACGGTTCAGTACTTCTTCGATGATGACACCACCGACGGCTTCCTGTTCGTCGATACCGACCTGGACGGCACCGCCGATCTCGGCCTGGTTCTGACCGGTGTGGCCGCCATCGTGGCCGGCGACATCATCTAAGTCAGACTGATACAGATACGGAAAAGGGCGGCCATCGGGCCGCCCTTTTTGTTTGCCCGACCAGACCCCTTGCCCTTGATCACTGTTCGCAACGGCCAACTTCACGTAAGGTGGTTGCCAATGATGGGTGGGGGCTCAATCAGTGATTGTGAAATCAGATACTCTCAAACGGGACCCGGATGGGCGGCAATCGGCCTTGAACGCGCCGAGCCACCACATGTCCTGGAAACGGCGCCGGCCCGTTGTCGCGCGGGCGCAGCGTCGCCTTTGGTCGCGATTAAAGCCGTTGGCAAAGGCGTCACCAGACTTGGCCTTAACCTTTCGCCGCGACTACCCAATCATGCTAGGCCCCGATCTGGGCGTGATTGCTGATATCGCCTGCGTCGAGCTGGCCCTCATCATCACGGTGGAAGATGACGTCGCCTTAAAGCGGATGAGCCCGGCCGAGCTTGAGCATGAGGCCATAGCTAAGGCAGCGCTGGAGGATGCCGAGTGGCTTATGCTCAACCTCTGGTACCGCGATGTGATGGAGCGGATGGATGGCTGCCTGATCCAGATTGACCGCGCCATCATGCGCGCGCGGGAGGCGTTTGAGTAAGCCTAGCCTAAGCGGACAGCGCTAAACGGCATCGATCTTCGCAATGACCTGCTGCAGATGCTCAATCAGCTTCGGTGTCGTCTCATGGCGGTTATCCCAGAGCAAGCGATACCAGCTGAGCCGCTTCTCGATCTGTTGCGATGAGAGCCGCTCACGGCTGACATAAGCCCGTGCGTTATCACCCAGGCGTTTTGCCTCTTTCAGATCCTTCGCCAGTTTCAGAAGGCTAGCGCCGAACTCATCCGGTTGTTCCAGTAGTAGCCCTGTCTGGTCGTGTTCCAAGGTAGCTGAATAGACCGTTGGGCTTGCCAGCACCGCCAATCCAGCGGCACCCGCTTCAATGAATTTGAGATCCGACTTACACTGATTGAATAGATTGTCATTGAGTGGAAGAAGGGCAGCTTCGCAGCGGCCCAAAATCTCGAGGTATTTGGGGTAGTCACAAGTTGGCGTGAAGCGTTTGATTTTGGTCTCTAAGGCGTCGAAAAAGCCCTGGTCATGGATCACCTCAAAGCCAATCTGGATGCCGGCTTTCTGTGCTTCGGCCAGTGCCTTATTGATGCCCGGCATGATCGGGCCCCAATCCTCTTCCCGGTTAAGGGCACCGAAGAACACCCGCAGACGGTTATCAGTGAAGTTCCGCCGCTCTGGCAGTTGCATCACCGCATTCGGAAAAACCGCGATGTCCGGTTGATAGGGCGGTGGCTGCTGATCCTTGAAGATGTTGGCCAGCACTTGCGTTGATGTCTGCACGCCATGGCAACCAGTCAGGGTCAAATACTCGTGCTTCTCAATCCCTTCCCATCGCATCGTGTGGTCATCAAACTCAGTGACGACGATGTAGCCCTTATTCACGATATTCAGCAGGCTCTTTGCCGCCTCATAATGATGGACGGGGCGTTGCCAGATCATAACCTTAGGTTGCTCGGCGGGGCGCTCAAATAGTGATGCCGATCTGACCGTCGCATGGACCTCAATCTCAGGCAGGCTGGCAGCTGATTGTAGCGGCTGACCAACGCGCACATCGTTCACCCCGCCAACCGGCCGCAGCATGATAGATTGCAGCAGCATCCGCTCCGATGGTTTCCCCTGCTTAACACCGCGGACCACGAACTGAAGTGGCTTAGCCTTGGCGGCGAACTGCTCTGGCGTCATGCCGAGGGCGGGCAGGGACGGCGCCATCATCTGGGCAAACTTCTCAAAGCTATGCTCGCCACGCTGCAGGATGAAATTGCGCGGGGTGACATCCGTGGTGCGGAGGCCAGCCTGGCTGAACAGGTCGATCATGTTTTGAAGGCTGAACCAACGCAGGTGCGTCCGGTCGAACAGGCCCTCTGAATGGTATTCAAAGCCCCGGCCCATAACGGCCTGCATGAACCACCAATTCTGCACATTCGGGATGCAGGTCATGAGGCAACCGCCATCGCTCAATAGCTTGGCGAAGTCGCTGACCACCTGCCACGGGTCATAGAGGTGCTCTAGCACATCACCGAAGATGATGGCGTCAAACGGCGCACCATTGGCGACCTCATCGGGCAGCTGGTCCTTATCCGCATTGAACAGATAGACCTCATCCAACCGATCCTTCGCCATCTCAGCGGCATCTGGGTCAAGCTCAAGCCCGACATACTCAACATCTGGATTGCGCGCCTTAAACGCGTTGCCGAGGGCACCAGCACCGCAACCAAGCTCCAAAACCCGCTTTGCGGTCATGGGAATCCGGATCAACAGGTCATCATTAACCCGGTTGTAGTACCCACGGATTGGCTGGCCATCGGCGGTGGTCGTATCTTGTTTGGAGGCAGGTGCGGACATGGGGCACTTGTCAATCAATGGAAGATGGTTTGGATGCCGGTGTCATGCCACGGGTCAGGGGCTAGCGCCAGTCTTGGATGCCGGTTTGCCTGTGCCAGACCATCACTTTCCCCTTTCACCGTTTGGCTGGCTTGGATAGGAAAGGGCACTGGTTTTCTAGCTAATGGTTGGTTTCGCGATGGCGCGGATATTTTGTGCATGGGAGTTTGGGGCTGGGCTTGGGCATTTGACCCGGCTTGTCCCGATCGCGCGCCGCCTACATGACGCGGGGCATGACATTGTCCTGGCGGTGCCGAACCCCGATGCTGCCAAGCCGGTACTGGATAAGAACTTTCCAGGGGACCGCAGCCAATATCGCCTGCAGGTGATTAAGGGCGGGCATTGGAAGGTCAAAAACAACGACCCGGACATGCGCAAGAAGCCAACCCATGTGTTGGCTGATGTTCTGCAACTATTCGCCTATCACGATTTGGACGAGCTAGAGCGGCAGACGCGTATTTGGCGTGATCTGTTGGATGAGCATAAGCCAGATCTGATTGTCGCCGACTTTGCACCAACGCTACGTTTGGCCCATTGGGGCGATGTGCCCTTTGTCATGACCGGCAATGGCTACACTGTGCCGCCGGGCGGTCGTGCCCTGCCACCAATTCGGCCCTGGCAGACCAATCTGCACCCCTTCAGCCGTAAGAATGAGGCCGCCGTTCTCATGGCGATGAACGAGGTGAGGGAGCGCTTAGAGGGGCCGCCGGTCGATTATGTCGGCGATATGCTGAACGGCCATCGCTCTTACGTTTGTACGATCCGGGAGTTTGATCCCTATCGGCCGCACCGGCAGCAGCCGACCCTGATGCCGTTCAACGTGCCCAACATCACGAAGTTCCCGACGATTGAGCAGCGGGGCGGTGAGAAGGCGCCGATCTTCATCTATCTGCCGGCCACCCACCCCATGCTAAAGGGCATCCTGAAGCTGGTCTCAGACCGTGGGGTACCAGCCCATGTCTATGTGAGCAGCATTCCAGCTGAGAAGCTGGCCCCATTCGCGGGCAAGAACGTGGCGATCCATCGCCGCCCGATTAATTTTGAGGATGACCTGTGGAAGTTCCGCGGCATCATTCACCATGCGGGGCTGGCAACCGCCTATGCCGCCATTAAGGCCGGTACGCCGCAGCTACTACTGCCGGTCAATCTTGAGCACACAATCACGACCCGTGGCGCCATGCACCTTGCTGGGTCACTCACCGCCGATGCGAAGGATAGCGATATGAGTGCGGTCGGCGATGCGCTTGATCGCATCTTGACTGACCGTAGCCTCTGGCAACGAACGCATGAGGCCGCGAAAGCCGTCTCAACCCGTAAGCAGGGCGACGCGGTTGGTGAGGTCGTGCATGGATGCCTGGAACTAATCGGCGCAAAAGCGATTAGAAATACCGGGCCGAGCCCTCAGACCATTCAACGCATTCAGGAAGATATGGTGATGGGCGGCGGGGCCGACATCATCATCGATGGGCCAGAGAAGTCGAGCGAAGCGGCGGCGAGTTAAGGCGCAGCCCTAGTCTTCCAACAGCCCAAGAAGATACTGGCCATAGGCATTCTTCTTCAGTGGCTCTGCCAGCTTGATCAGCTGCTGTTCATCAATCAGGCCGCGGCGGAACGCAATCTCTTCAAGGCAGGCAATTTGCTGACCTTGTCGGTTCTCAATCGTCTGCACGAATTGGCCGGCTTCAATCAGGCTGTCGAAGGTGCCGGTGTCGAGCCAGGCGAAGCCACGACGCATGACCTCAACCGACAGCTTGCCCCGTTCCAGATACAGGCGGTTCAGGTCGGTAATCTCCAGCTCCCCACGCGGTGACGGCGCCAGATTAGCGGCCAGATCACACACCTCAGCGTCATAGAAATAGAGGCCGGTGACGGCATAGTTCGACTTTGGCTGCTCGGGTTTTTCCTCAATCGTGATCGCCCGGCCCTTGTCGTCAAATTCAACAACGCCATACCGCTCCGGGTCGCTGACGTGATAGCCGAAGACGACGGCGCCATCCTCAACCTCGGAGGCGCGGCGAACCATTGATTCAAGATCGTGACCAAAGAAGAGGTTATCGCCGAGGATCAGGCAGCTTGGCTCGCCATCGATGAAATCCCGGCCGATGATGAATGCTTGCGCAAGGCCGTCAGGGCTCGGCTGGACGGCATATTCAAGGCGCATGCCCCATTGGCTACCATCGCCCAGCAGGGTCTTAAACGCGGCATTGTCATGGGGGGTGGTGATGATCAGCACTTCGCTAATGCCAGCCAACATCAGGACTGAGAGCGGGTAGTAGATCATCGGCTTGTTGTAGACGGGCAGGAGCTGCTTACTAACGCCGCGGGTGATCGGATAAAGCCGGGTGCCGCTGCCACCGGCGAGAATGATGCCCTTCATCGGTTTAGTGCCTTTTCAACGTATTGGATTAGCCAGCCTGGTCCAGCAGCTCGCTCACCACCTTCTCAAGTGATTGCTGCCATGGCTTGGGGTTAAGGCCGAGGCGGTCAGCGATCAAGCTGCAATCCAGGACCGAATTCGCCGGACGCTTCGCTGGCGTTGGATATTCATCCGTGGTGATGGCCTCAACCTCTGGGCGCCGTTGCCAGTGCGGTTCGGCGAGATCAAAGATCGCATCAGCAAAGCCATGCCAGGTGGTCGCATTGGCGCCGGTGTAGTGATAGGTGCCCCAGATGCCGCTGCGCTTATAGGTTAGGACCTGACGCATCGCATCGATGCAAGTCTCGGCGATATCGGCTGCAGCGGTTGGGATGCCATGCTGATCGGCAACCACCCGCAATTCATTACGGCTCTCACCAACCCGTAGCATGGTTTTCACGAAGTTATTGCCATGGGCGCTGTAAACCCAGGCGGTGCGTAGGATCAGGTGTTCTGCGCAGGCCTCGCGAACGGCGATTTCACCAGCGGCCTTTGACCGGCCATAGGCGCCGATGGGGGCGATGGGGTCATCCTCAACATAGGCGCCGTCTTTACTGCCATCGAACACGTAGTCGGTGGAGATGTGCAAAATAGGGATGCCCATATCCTGGCAGGTCGCAGCCATGGCGCCTGGTGCTTCGCCATTAATGATGGTGGCGAGCTCTTCCTCTTCCTCTGCCTTGTCGACAGCCGTGTAGGCGGCGGCATTGATCACGCCGTCGGGGCGGTGCTGTTCAATGACATTCCGCAGGCTGCTGGGCTCACTAAGATCGGCTTCATCCCGATCAATGCAGGTGAGGCGAATTGCATCCGGGGCATCCGGATCGGCAGAGGCGCGTTTGCCGANCTCTGTGCCAACCTGGCCGCCAGCGCCGGTTACGAGAAGGTGGATAGGCATAGAACTAACTCAGTCGCGTCAATAAAGCTGGGTTAGCCGTTGGCGGCCTTAAGGCCCAAACGCTGTCCAGCGTAGTTGGCCTCACGGATCTCTTGCCACCAATCTTCATTACCCAGATACCACTCAACGGTGTCGCGGATGCCGGTCTCGAATGTCCATTTCGGCGTCCAGCCAAGCTCGCGATCAATCTTGCTGGCATCAATAGCGTAGCGCTGGTCATGGCCCGGGCGGTCGGTGACGTAGCGGATCAGCTCACGACGACTGGACATGCCTTCGAGGGCCGGGGCCAGTTCATCGAGGTGATCGCAGATGGCATGCACCACCTCGATATTCTGCTTCTCGTTATGGCCACCGACATTATAGGTCTCGCCCGGCTTACCTTGGCGAAGGATGGTGACGAGCGCATCGGCGTGATCGGCCACATGCAGCCAGTCACGGATATTGGTGCCCTGGCCATAAACCGGTAGCTCTTTGCCCTTTAGGCCATTGATGATCATCAGTGGGATCAGCTTCTCAGGGAACTGATACGGCCCGTAATTATTTGAGCAGTTTGAGGTCACCACTGGAATATGGAAGGTGTGGTGCCAAGCCCGAACCAGGTGATCCGACCCCGCCTTACTGGCGGAGTAGGGGGAGTTCGGCTGGTATTGGCTTTCCTCAGTGAATAGCCCTTCATCGCCTAGCGAGCCATAAACCTCATCGGTTGAGATGTGGTGGAACCGGAACGCGGCCTTTGCCGTGTCGTCCAGCGTGCTCCAATAGCGAGCTGTCGCATCCAATAGGGTGTAGGTGCCAACAATATTGGTTTGGATGAAGGCGGCTGGCCCGTCGATTGAACGGTCAACATGGCTCTCAGCGGCCAGGTGCATCACCGCATCAGGCTTGTAGGTTGTGAAGCAGCGATCAAGCTCTGCCGCATCGCAGATATCCACCTGCTCAAAGCTGTAGCGTGGGTCTTGGTCGATGCTGCTAAGCGCCGTAGGCGTCGCGGCATAGGTCAGCTTATCGATATTGATGACCCGGGCACCGGTTTCACCAATCAGCTTGCGAATAACCGCGGATCCAATAAAGCCGGCCCCGCCGGTGACAAAAATGGTGCTGGTGAAATTGTCGCTCATGGCTCGCTTAATCCATTACTGCGTATGGGTGAAATAGGTCGGGCTATCAGCCAGGGTTGGATGCTTGGTGTCCTTTTCAGACAGCACAACGTCATCCGCCTTAACTGGCCAATCAATACCGATATCAGGGTCGTTCCAGGCAATGCCCCGATCAGTTTCCGGGGCGTACTTACCGGACACCTTATAGACCACCTCGGTGTCGGGTTGCAGGGTGCAGAACCCATGGGCAAACCCAACCGGTACAAAAAGCTGGTGCCAGTTCTCTGCACTCAGCTCCATGCCAACCCATTGGCCAAAGGTTGGCGAGCCGTGGCGGATATCAACCGCGACATCAAAGATGGCGCCGCGCACCACCCGAACCAGCTTGGCCTGGGGGTGTGGGTCAGTTTGAAAGTGTAGGCCCCGCAGGGTGCCCGGACGCGCTGATAGCGATTGGTTGTCCTGAACAAACTCAGCCTTGATCCCGGCCTCAAAGAACCGCTCTTTGTTGTAAGTCTCTGAGAAGAAGCCGCGGTGATCACCGAATTTCTGCGGGGTGATCAGCTTAACTTCTGGGATGGCGAGGGATTTGACGTCCATCGTGTCTAACAGCTCTCTAACGGGCTAAATGCTGAATGCGCTTGATTGCGCATGGCTATCTGGCAAAACAGCGTGGCGTTTTGATTTGGCCCAACAGCCACTATGCCGTCGGCCATGAAAGACGCTTGCTGTCATGTCGCGCTGTGTTAACGATTTAAGGCCTTCAGGTCGAGTGCTGAGGGCTTAAAAATCCCTGGAAATCCGCATATCACCCATCGGTTTTTCAGCTAGTACCCCGTCTTGGGCCAATTTGGGCAATTTCACTATGACCATCGCCGTGATCATGCCGAGCTATAACGGTGCTGCCTATCTGGGCGCACAGCTCGACAGCATTCGTCATCAGACCCGGCCGCCAAGCCAGGTGCTGATCCGCGATGATGGGTCTGGCGATGCCACCAACCTCATGCTGAACCGCTGGGCTAAGGACTGGTCGGCAATCCGGGTGGTTGAGGATGAGCATAGTCATCTGGGGGTGACGGCAAGCATCCAACAGCTGCTTAAGGTTACCGCTGACCAAACCGACGTCCCGTTGATTGCGCTGGCAGATCAAGATGATGTTTGGCTGCCTGAGAAGCTTGAATGGGCGGAGGCGTGGCATCGCGAGGTTGGGGATGATCAACCGGCGCTCTACTGCGCTGGTGCTAATCTGGCAGGGCAGAATATGGAGCCGTTGGGCCGGGCGCCAGTCTGGCGCAAGCCCATGGGGCTGCGAAATGCCTTGGTTGAGAATATGGCGCTGGGCTGCACCACGGTGATCAATCGCAAGGCGCTCGATCTGTTAGTCGGTGAGTGGCCAAAGAGTGTGATTGCCCATGATTGGTGGGCCTATCTGGTGATTGCTGCCCATGGTGGCCTGATGCATTACGATGAGCGGCCGGTGCTGAACTACCGACAGCATGGGCGCAATGCGATTGGCTATCTGCCGTCTGTCGCTGGGCGCTGGCGACGTCGCTTGGGGCGGTTATTTGGTGGCAGCATGCCGCCATTGTTTGCCCAGGCGCGGGGGCTCTTGAGCCAATACGGCGATGCGATGTCACCAGAAGCGCGGGCGGTGGTCGATGAGTTTCTGGGGCTGTCTGACGGATGGCAGCGATTGCGCGCACTAATTCAGCCGGTCGGAGAGCGCCAGCGACTGCTCGACAACATCGCGCTGCGTCTCCTAATCGCGGGCGGCTCCATTAAGTGACGTTGTGATAGTCACGATACCAATCGACAAATTGCTGTAAGCCGTCGGCCATGCGGGTCTTGGGCTCAAAGCCAAGCTCTGCCTTGCTTCGGGTGATGTCTGCATAGGTTTCAACAACGTCGCCAGGTTGGGCCGCAACACGCTCCAGCTTCGCCGTATGGCCCGTTGCAGCTTCGATAGCAGCAACAAAGTCCTCCAGCGTTTCCGCCTGGTTGTTGCCTAGGTTGTAGACCCGGTGCGCGGCGCGTTCGCCATCGATTTCCCTGGGTCGATCAATCGCTGCCACCACACCGGCGACGATGTCGTCGATATAGGTGAAGTCACGGCGCTGCTTGCCATAGTTGAAGAGGCGGATCGTTCGCTCTTCAAACATCGCCTTGGTAAAGATGTAGGGCGCCATATCCGGACGCCCCCATGGACCGTAGACGGTGAAGAACCTTAGGCCGGTCAGGTCGAGATCGTAGAGATGGGCATAGGTCTCTGCCGTTAACTCTGCTGATTTCTTAGTCGCCGCGTAGAGCGATGCCGGGTGGTCCGTCCGGTCTGTCTCCGACCAGGGCATCTTGGTATTGCGACCATAAACCGAGGAAGAGCTGGCATAGACCACATGTGGTCGTTGCGGTAGCTGCCTTGCGAGCTCAAGGATCGCGACCTGGGCATGGATGTTGGCATCCACATAGGCATGGGGGTTCTCGAGCGAGTATCGAACCCCAGGCTGTGCCGCTAGATGAACAATGCCGTCGATCTCGCCCAGCTCATCCGTCGGGGTTTTCAGGCCCTGACAGAAGGCGGTGACCTCCGCCTCGATGAAGCGATAGCCAGATTGATCAGCAAGGGTTGCCAGCCGTGCCTGTTTCAGTGACCGGTCATAGTAGTCATTGATGCTGTCCAGGCCGATAACCCGATGCCCCTGGCCCAGCAGTGAATGGGCCACATGCATGCCGATAAAACCGGCGACACCGGTGACGAGATACTGGCCCATGGCCTAGTCATGCCTCTGGTTCTCGGCCCTGTTTAGGGGCGGCTAGCTATCGCTTGGATGGCGAGTGCCCTGGATAACGATTAGTTTTCTGGCGCTGCGTTCAGGATTGGTGCGTTGCCTGCGGGTTGACCCTCCGGAACCACCAAGAGTGAGCGTGGGTTTGCTTCACGCCAATCATCGACGAAATCGCCAGCCATCTCAGCGGTCAACTCACCGATATAGCTGCCATGGTTGCTGAGCTCTGATGAGGCAATAAACGCATCATCCCAGAGCACAACTTGGGCAATGGCGCCCTCTGGCTTGGTTGGGTGCGGCACTTGGGTGAAGTAGTTCACGCTAAAATCAACAGCTGAGAAGCAGATCTCACCAACCGCTGCGGTGCTGATGTTTAGGTATAGGGTCGGGCCAGCCTCAGCCAAAACAAGGCCGGTATCGGCAACCTCAGCTCGGATCTGCTCGGCCAATACGGTGCGGTCCAGGCCACATTGCTCTGATTGCTCGGACATGCGCTCGACCACCAGCACCATTTCTTTCAGGGCTTCCAGGCCTTCAGCAAAGTTCTGTGCCTTTGCCTCTTGGGCGGTGGCGAGTGATGTTGCTGCGACCAGGGCGGCGGCGGCAATGCCGGTGTGGCTAAGGAATTGGCTGAACATATGGGGCCTCATGGTGCTTTTGTCCGCGAGCCGCAGATAACCGGGCACGCCATTTACGGCGTTCGTAACCTTCGGTTGTTCCCGAATGCGGCGGCGAGCCTTCGTGATTTTGTGGCTGGTTGTATCCTAGCTAGGTCCAGCTACAGTCTTGAATCTTCGACATTATTATGCCGGAAGCGGGGGGTGATTCGCAATCGGTCTGATGCTCAGCTTGTGGGAAAGCCCAAGGATTAACGCCGTTGGTGGCAGGAAAGCTGCCTTTACAAGGCGTTGATCACGTAACCGCGACTAGGCGTTAACTACGGTAAACCTTTTCTTTCTGTGGCTTATTTTGTATAACTGGTGTGATCGGCGAGAAAGCTGTGTGTGACATCAAGGGGAGAAGCCAATATGTCCGATATTCAGTTTCCGCGTGGTCAGCAGTCTGTTGCTGAACTCGCAGCGGCCTCTCAGGTCGCAAACAACACCCCGCCAGCGCAAGACGCGCCTGAGGCGGCCGAAGCTCCACCAACCAATCCGGCGCTGTTCATTAGCCCGCGTGCTGTTATCGAGGACGGTGACGTCTTGGTGCAGTTCCGTGATGCTAATACCGGCGAAGTTATTCGTAGCTTCCCGCCGGATCAGGCGAGCTCGGTTTACCAAAACCAACAGCAGAATAACGAGCGTGTGGCCGCTGATGCGGCAGCGGCAGCGGCGCCAGGCCCATTTGATGTGGCACCGGCACCAGCTGAGGCAGCTCCAGCACCTGCTGCTGCAGCTCCAGCTCCGGCACCAGCTGATCCAGCGCCTGCTGCTGAGGCTCCATCTGCTGCACCGGCCAGCTCTGGTGGCACTGAAGCAGGCAATCTGACTGCTGCAACCCAGGCCCCATCAAGTCAGGCCAGTGGCAGTGATGCTGCCCCTGATGATGGCGAGATTAGCCTGACCAGCGCCTAAGCCTAGCTAGGTAAACAATTTTGAAGAGGGCTCGCTTCGGCGAGCCCTTTTTGTTTTGGCGCATCAGAATGCCGAGATGGCAACGCGGAATAGCGATCTTTGATTGTTTCCGTTTTGTCGACAAAAGGCCCGATATCGCCTTTGATCTTTCGTAATTAGCGCATAAAACACTATTAGAAACGAAGGATTGTAGAGGTGGGGTGTTCGATGGCACCGAGGTTTTTGGCAGATATCGTTGGTCAGTTGTCGATGGAGTTAGCAACAAACCAAGCCGTGTCAGACTTGGCCTATGATTATAGAGCGCAAAAGGCCGTTGAAGGTGTGCTCGATAGCTGGGGGCAACGTCGTTTTGAGCCTCTAATCAACGTTAACTCTTCCGCCCAAATCTCAATACCGCTTTACGCCGGTGATGGCCTGGTCGCCAAGGTGACGCCGGCCCGTTATGAGGACACCACGCCCAAGCCGTTCGTCCTGCCGGCCATTCAACGTAAGACGATTGAGTCCGACTATGTTGAGTATCACGTGCAGATGTTCCCATTCGTCGCCACCGGTGGTCTGGGCAAGGTGGATGTTGAACATATGCGTCGGCAGTTGGATGAGGCCGGGTATGAGTTCGCCAATGGCGATGACCGTCCGGACAATCTAGGTCGCCTGCCTGGTGGTGAGTTGGTGGTTGTCGATCATGGTGCGGTCCAGCCAAAGCGTGGGCACCGGGCCCAACCAAGCGATGCCAATGAGTGGCTGACCAAGGTTCACCAGATTTACGGCCCGCTCTACGGTCCTGACGGCGTTAAGCCACAGTCAGAGGAAACTAAGTTCGACCGCCGCCCAGCCAAGCCGCATCTGGTCATGCACTACAATGAGACGGCGGCAAAGCCCAAGCAGCCTGAGCAGGCCCCCGTCTGGCAACGCTTGCTGGGCTTAGGTCGCTAAACACACCCAACACAGCCCCCTGATCACAAACTAGCAACGGTCATTCGCAAAGGCCCGGCTTTCCAGCCGGGCCTTTTTGCGTTTGGCCGTGCTTTGCCATGGAGCACACCATGCCTTCAGCCCACCCCACAACTTCCTGGGATTTTGGCCTTCATCACTACGATATGGCTTGGGCAAGCCATCACATAAGGCTGGATATCGCACCGGCGTTATCAGCCTGGCAGCCATTGGTGGCTGAGGTGGTTGGTGAGCTTGATCAACTTATCGCAACAGACCTGACCATAGGGCCTGCGGTAAACAATGAGCCACGGATTGAGTTCAGGTCACTTACGCAAACCGGGGCGCCAGATGGGCCGGGCGTGCTTGGCTATGCCGAGCTCTATGTAAGCGATGATTTCTCAACGATTGTTGGCGGTCGTATTGGCCTGCACGTTGATTGGCAGGGTCAGGCGCTAGCAACCTATGTCCTGCGGCATGAGTTGATGCATATGCTGGCCGCCACGCTCGATTACACGGTACTAGACCGGATTAGTGGTGATCCGGAACAACGTGCCCCCGGGCCGTTACAGACGGTGATGAGCTATGAAGCTGATGGCAGGCAGGATGGGTTTGGCGCCGCTGATATCGCCTGGCTTCAGACCCTGTTTGGCCCATCCCCAGATGATGATGTGATCGTTGGCGGCCCGGGCGCTGGCAACATCTTGGGTGGTACTGGCGATGACATAATCTATGGCAATCAAGGTGCAGATTGGCTCTACGGCAATCAGGGCGCTGACACCCTGTTTGGTGGTCAGGATGCCGACTGGCTGCATGGCGGCCAGGGTGATGATCTGCTGATCGGTGTGAAGGGGGCGGACACCCTGATCGGCGGCCTTGGGCAGGATACGATTGTGGCTGATGCCAATGATGTAATCATCGGTTCATATGGTGATCTAATACTGATGGCCTGAGCAGGCGATGAACGCTAAACCTGCCCACGCTCCAAACGAACACCACCTCTTAAACGGGTCTAAAGCACCCGGGATCCGTTCGCGCTGAACCAAGAACTATGACGATGCAACAGCCAGCTCAGCGTTCAATTAAGCTTGGTATTCAAGCCTTCCTCAACGGCGACAATCAGCAAGCCTATGAGCAATTTCGCCAGGCTATTGAGCTTGCGCCAGAGCACCCTGATGGCTGGATCAACATGGCAATCCTGCATAGACGTGCCGGCCAGTTGGGAGAGGCGCATGCGTTTATAAACAAGGCGTATGAGCTGCGGCCTGACAGTGCGGCTGTCCTCTCAAATATGGGCAGCGTACTGGGCGATATGTACCGGCATGATGAGGCACTGGAGTTCCATAAGCGTGCGGTGACTGCCAGCCCAGACAACCAGGGGATGGGGCGCAATCATCTACAGGCACTTAGGGAGGCTGGGCAGTTCGAAGGGTTCCTGGCTGGTTGTGAGGCCTATCTCAAGCGGCATCCAGACGACACATCGGTTCGATGGTTCAAGGCGCAGGCTCTGTTCTACCTTCAGCGGTTCCCGGAGGCCTGGCGGGCCATAGAGGAGCGCTGGCAAATCGCAAACATTCGGGGCGCGCTACCGACTGATATTTCATGGTGGCAAGGTGAGCCATTGGATGGGCGCTCAATCCTAGTGGTGGATGAGCAAGGGTTCGGCGATAGCATTCTATGCAGTCGCTACATTCCGCTTTTGGCTGAGCAGGGCGCAAACGTGACGCTCTTATGTCGGCCAGCGTTGCATGACCTATTCAAAGACCTGCCTGCCAATATCGTCGGCGAGCTGGCCGAGAATCAGCCATTTGAGTGTGCTGCGATCATTCACCGCTTTTTCAAAAGCTCCCCCGATGATGTTGGAGGTGACCCAACTGTCAGTCAGTCTTTTGACTACGCGACGGCCATGATGAGTCTACCGGGTTGGTTCAAAGCCAACCTTACGGAGGCGCCGCCAGCATCGCCGCCTGTTCATAAAGATGAGTTGCTTCCCCCATCGCTGCAGAAGCCATTGGATGAAGCAGGGGAGGCGTTGAAGGTCGGCATTGTTTGGGCCGGTAATCCCGAGTTTAAGCGCAATGCCCAGCGTTCTGCGCCTTTGAGCCATTTTGCCGATCTGGCCACGGTACCTGGGGTTCAGCTGTTTAGCCTGCAAAAGGGCCCAGCCGAAGCCGGGCTGGAGAGTTTGGATGACCCAGGCGCGGTCACGCCGCTGGGGCTTCACCTAGGCAACTTCACCCAAACCGCAGCGGTCATTGAGCAGTTGGACCTGATCATCATGACCGATACCTCGGTTGCCCATCTGGCGGGCGCACTCAATAAGCCGGTTTGGAACCTGCTTGATACTTGTCCGTACTGGATATATGGGCTGACCGGTGAGGCCACGGGCTGGTACCCCAGCATGCGCTTGTTCCGGCAAACGCAGCCAGGCGATTGGGCACCAGTATTCGCGTCCGTGAAAAGCGCATTAACCGCGTTGGCGGAAGAGAAGAGCGGCTAGCGATATTGGATAAAGAGGGCTGGTGCTGCCGGAGAGAATTGAACTCTCGGCCTCTCCCTTACCAAGGGAGTGCTCTACCCCTGAGCTACGGCAGCGTACCCGTGATCAACGCGGGTGCAACATCACCAGCGGATCGAGCGCGGAACATACAGAGGGCGCCCCCGGGACGCAAGCCGGATATTGGCCACCGGGCGTTGGTTTTTTCGGTTTTGGCACTGTTATCCCGAGAATGCCGCGAAACGGCCATGGCAATGGCTTGATTCTGCCCGCCCCGCTGGGCCATAGAACTGGGTTCATATTGCACCGCGAATAGCTGGTTTCAGTGTTCCCCGGTGTGATCAGCAGGAGTAACGGCAATGGGTGATGAAGGGCAGGGCGATCGCGCCGCCCGGCGGGCAGCTGCGCTGCGTGCCAATCTTCGCCGCCGTAAGAGCTGGCAACGGGATCAGTCCAAGCCAGCAAAAGATGAGATCGCCGCTGAACCGGATAAAGGGGCAGCAGATGGAAGCGATCAAGATTGACGCGTTAGAAGGTAAGACAGGCATGGGCATTCTTCCCGATCATTGGATCCGCAAGGCCGCGACCGAGAAGGGTATGATTGAACCCTTCGTTGAGAAGCAGAAGCGTGAGGGCAACATCTCTTACGGGCTGTCCTCCTATGGCTATGACGCCCGGTTAGCGCCGGAGTTCAAGGTCTTCACCAATGTCGATAATGCGCTGATTGACCCCAAGGATTTCTCAGAAACCGGGTTTGTGACCCGCACCGGTGATCACTGCATCATCCCGCCGAACAGCTTCGCGTTGGCATCTACGGTTGAGTACTTCCGCATCCCCCGCGATGTGCTGGTGATCTGCCTTGGCAAAAGCACCTATGCCCGCTGTGGCCTGATTGTGAATGTGACCCCGCTGGAACCTGGTTGGGAAGGTCACGTCACCCTTGAGATTTCGAACACCACCCCGCTGCCAGCGAAAGTTTATGCCAATGAGGGCATCTGCCAGTTCCTGTTCCTGCGTGGTGAGGGGGAGCCTGAAGTCTCCTACGCTGATCGGGCAGGCAAATATATGGGCCAGAAGGGCGTAACCCTGCCGCGCCTGTAAGCGGCGTTGGGCGATAGGAGAACCGACGGTGGATCAGATCAGGATTGAGGGCGGACGGCCGCTCAACGGAACCATCAAGATCAGCGGTGCCAAGAATGCGGCGCTGCCGCTGATGGCGGCTACCCTGCTATCGGATAAGCCGCTGGCCCTGACCAATGTGCCTGATCTCGCCGATATCCGGACATGCGCCGATCTGCTTGCCCATCTAGGCGTGAAGGTTGATCGTCCAGGTGACAGCCAAATCACCCTGACCTCAAACGGGCCTAAGGACCTTGAGGCGCCCTATGATCTGGTTCGTAAGATGCGTGCCAGTATCCTTGTGCTCGGCCCCATGGTGGCCCGCTATGGCGCGGCCCGGGTGTCGCTGCCCGGTGGCTGTGCCATTGGCAATCGGCCCGTCGATTTGCACCTAAGCGGTCTTGAGAAACTGGGCGCCGAGATTGAACTCGCCGGCGGCTATGTTGAGGCGAAGGCACCAAATGGCCTGATCGGCAGTGATGTCGTGTTCCCGAAAGTCTCGGTCGGTGCCACGGAGAACCTCATGATGGCGGCCGCCCTGGCCAAGGGTCAATCCCGCCTGATCAATGCTGCGCGCGAGCCGGAGATCACCGATCTTGCCGAGTGCCTCAATGCCATGGGCGCGAATATCAGCGGTGCTGGTACCGACATCATCACGATTGAGGGTGTTGAGAGCCTGGGTGCTGCCACCCATCCCGTCATCGCTGACCGGGTTGAGACCGGCACCTATGCCATGGCAGCAGCCATCACCGGCGGTGACCTGACGCTTGAGGGCGGTGATGCCAAGCATCTGGGGGCCGTTATCGCAACCATGGCCAAGGCTGAAATTGCCGTGGAAGAGGTTGAGGGCGGCCTTCGGGTTCACCGGCAAAACGGCCGTATCCTTGGTGTGGACGTGATGACCGAACCATTCCCCGGCTTCCCCACCGATATGCAGGCGCAGCTAATGGCCCTGATGACCCGGTGTGAGGGGGCGGCCATGCTGACCGAAACCATCTTTGAGAACCGGTTTATGCATGTGCCGGAGCTTGCACGGATGGGGGCCAATATCACGGTCCATGGCGCCTCTGCCTTGATCCGTGGTGTGCCGAAATTGATTGGCGCGCCTGTAATGGCCACCGATCTTCGCGCCTCGGTCTCTCTGGTGCTGGCTGGTTTGGCCGCTGAGGGTGAGACCACGATCAATCGTGTCTACCACCTCGACCGGGGGTATGAGCAGTTGGAAGCCAAGCTCGCGCAATGCGGTGCCGTCATCGAACGGGTGCAAGAAGCGGCCTAGGGTTTGCCGCCTGCCATCCGATGGCGATAGGCTAATCCTCATGAAGTTTGGCGCCCTCAAATCCGTTGGTCACAACATTGCTGACTCGCTGGCAAGCGGGTGCTGTCTGCTGATCGGTGACTATTTCCAGAATGTCTTCGGTGAGGCATCGAAGAGCCCCGATAGCTTTATCGAGATCGATTTCCTAACCGGCGACATTACCGGTGGGAGGGCATCGCCTAAGCTTACCGCCGCAGCGAGGGAGCTGGCAGGCGTGGTCCCTGACCAATGCAGTAAGCAAGGCGTTGAGATTGAAGCCGTCGAAACACTCACTGCCAGGTTTCTGAGTGATGCCAAGGGCCGCCGCTTTATCGTGACGGTCGAAGACAAAGATGGCCGCCGGTCGGTGGATGAGTATCTGGGTACGCCCGGAAAACGAGTGCGAGAGCTCGACGCCCACGGGCGTATTCGGCGTAGGTCGGGCCATAAAGGTGACGAGTCTACATGAGTACGTCCAACGCTAAGGTGTTGAAAAAATGAAGTTTCAACCCAGCTTAAAGCGATGTTTGGGCGATCCCTGTTGACCGGAAACGCTGAGGGCGTTTAATGGCCACCATGACCAAGAAGCAAACCAGTGACGAGCTAGCGCCTCGCGCTTTGCGCCTACGTGCGGTTGATGAGGAGGATCTCTTCATCGTCTCGGCGATGGCGCAGGATGCCATCGTGCCGGTGCGTGACATTGGTTATGACGAAGAGATGCTTCGCTTTGCCATGGTGGTTAACCGCTTCATGTGGGAGCGGTGTGACGCCAGCGTTTTGGAAGGCGAGCCGGATGACGCAAGTGAGGCAGCAGACGATGCCGCATCTGATGAAGCCACTAAGTCCTCCGATGATTGTTTCTATCGCACCCTAACCGCGATCCGGTTTGAGCAGGTGAGCCGGGTTGAGCAGCGCGGGATTGATCCCGGCGATGGTTGGAAGATGTTGGACCTGCTAACCATTGAATGGGTGGATGAGCATACCGTGCTGATCCATTTCGCCGGGGATGCCAGCATTCGCCTGACGATGGTTAAGACCGAATGCCATTTTGAAGATCTGGGGGAGGCATGGCCGACCCAATGCCGGCCAACCCACAATCTGGATGGCAGCCGCACGGTTGAGTGCGCGGATGAGGCCGAGGCCGTGGCCCGCACAGGTGAACCAGCCAAGGTCGAGTAGGGCAGTTTAGCCAAACACTCGATCTAGGATTTGCGCCAGACCCATGGCCGCTACCCGGCTGGATGGCTTGTAAAATCAGCGCCAGCGGGTCAAAACTCCCAAACACCGAACAGAGTAAGATAACAAGGCGCCAAACCAAGTGGCCGCATCCTCTTCAGACACGCTGACCATCGCCGTCCCAAAGGGCCGCATCCTTAAGGAATTGCAGCCCTTGCTATCACGGGCTGGGATTGAGCCAGAGCCCGCCTTCTTTGACAAAGAGGCGCGGCAGCTTCGCTTTGCCACCAACCAGCCGCATGTTGAGCTGGTGCGGGTGCGCAGCTTCGATGTTGCGACCTTCGTGGCGTTTGGCGCTGCCCAGATCGGGGTCGCCGGTCGGGATGTGCTGCTTGAGTTTGATTTCCCCGAGCTGCTCTCACCGGTTGATCTGCGCATTGGTGCCTGCCGCCTCTCGGTTGCTGCGCCGAAGGATTTGTTGGATCGCGAAGACCCGAAGAGCTGGAGCCATGTTCGCGTGGCGACCAAGTATCCCAACATCACGGCTAAGCACTTTGCCCGGAAAGGTATCCAGGCTGAGTGCATTAAGCTGAATGGCGCGATGGAGTTGGCACCGACCCTCGGCCTCTGCCGCCGTATTGTAGATCTGGTTTCTACCGGCAGTACCCTTAAGGCCAATGGCCTCGTCGAACTGGATGTGATCACCCAGATCACCTCTCGATTGATCGTCAATCGCACCGCATTGAAGACGCGACCCGAGGTTTTGGCCCCGCTGATCCAGCGCTTTGAGGAGGTGCGTGATGCCGCATAGGCTGGCCCTCAGCGATCCAGACTTTGATGCTCGCTTTAAGGCACTACTCGGTGCACGGCAGGGTAGTGATAGCGATGCCGCCAATGCCGCACGGGACATCATCGCCCAGGTTCGGGCCGATGGTGATGCGGCGCTGATTGCGCTGACCAATCGCTTTGACCGCCTATCTCTAGCGGCGCCCGATGACCTGCGTCTGTCACCCGAGCGTCTCAAAGCTGCGGCGGCTGACTGTCCGGTTGATGTGACCGATGCTCTGCGTTTTGCCGCGGACCGCATTCGTAGTTTCCATGAGCACCAACGGCCCAACAATCTGTTGTTGGATCAGGATCATGGGATGCAGCTGGGTTATCGGTTTACGCCGATGGATGCGGTTGGTTTGTATGTGCCTGGCGGCACGGCCGCCTATCCAAGTTCGCTGCTGATGAATGCCATCCCGGCACAAGTTGCGGGTGTTAAGCGGCTAGTTGTGACAGTGCCGACCCCAGATGACGCATTATCACCGGCGCTGGCCTCGGCGCTGCTATTGCTAGGCATTGATGAGATCTACCGTGTTGGTGGCGCCCAGGCGGTTGCGGCCGTCAGCTATGGTACAGAGACCATTGCGCCAGTTGATCTGGTTGTTGGCCCCGGCAATGCCTATGTCGCGGCGGCAAAGCGTGAGGTTTATGGGCAAGTCGGTATCGACAGCCTGGCGGGACCATCTGAGATCCTGGTTATCGCTGATGATAGTGCAAACCCGGATTGGATTGCCGCTGACCTGCTGTCCCAGGCTGAGCATGATGAGGCAGCACAATCCATCCTGATCACCGATGATGCGGCCTTTGCCGATCAGGTTGCCGAGGCAGTGGATCGGCAGCTTGCAGCCCTGCCACGTCAGGAGATTGCCGCGGCCAGCTGGTCAACCCATGGTGCTATTATCACGGTGCCCGCATTGGCCGATGCAATCCCGCTGGCCAACCAGGTTGCCGCCGAACACGTTGAGATCATAAGCCGGGATGAGCAGGCGCTGGTGGACGGCATCCGACATGCCGGGGCGATCTTTATTGGCGCCTATAGCAGTGAACCGATTGGCGATTATGTCGCCGGCACCAATCATGTGCTACCAACCGCAGGCAGTGCACGTTTTGCCTCCGGCCTTGGTGTGATGAACTTCATGAAGCGGACCAGTTTGATCCGGTGCACCGAGGGTGCATTCCCTGACCTCGCGGGCCCAACCATCGCGTTGGCCGAGGCTGAAGGGCTGGGCGCCCATGCTGAGGCTATTCGTCAACGCCTGCCAAAGGCGGCGGAGTAGGGGCCATGGGCGAGAGCACGGATACCTATCGCATCACTTCCGTTGATCTTGATGAGCGCACCGTCGTCCGGCGCAGCGCTGAGATTGAGCATGAGCGGGCAGTCGCGATCTTTGACCTGTTGGAAGAGAACGCCTTCAAGCCCAAGAACTTGCCAGCCGGGCCTTATGCCATCGCCCTGGCTGTTGAGGAGCAGCGGCTGAACATTAAGGTTCAGAATGCCGACAAGTCGGAAGAGCTGGGCGTGGTCGTCCTGCAGCTTCGGCCATTCCGGCGGATCATCCGCGACTATTTTTTAATTTGTGAGAGCTACTATAGCGCGATCAAGGATTCCTCCCTGGCACAGATTGAGGCGATCGATATGGGCCGCCGCGGCCTTCATAATGAAGGTGCCGACCTCCTAACCGAAACGCTGTCCACTGATGTCGAGCTCGACAATCCAACGGCGCGACGTCTCTTCACCCTCCTTTGTGTTCTGCATATTCGTGGGTGATCTATGACAGCGATGAGTGAGCAGAAGACAGATCAGGACGGTGAGGGGACACCAATGATCCCCGACGCTGGGGCTGCTGTCTTATTCTCCTGCACGTTGAATTCGGTCCGCTCCCCAATCGCTGAAGCGTTGATGAAGCATCTGACGGGCACGCAATACTACGTTGATAGTGCGGGTCTGCGCCGCGCCGTTGGCACGGAGGATAAGCCCCGTGCCCACCCAATGGCGGTCCAGATCGTTGAAGAGCTAAGCCTCGACCTCTCCCGCCATAAGGCGAAGACCTTTGATGATCTGCGCGGCGAAAGCTTCGATCTGATTATCACTTTGAGCAAGGAAGCGTTTGAGCGTGCGCAGGAGATAAGCCGCCTGAACGCTTGTGAGGTAGAGTACTGGCCCGTGGATGATCCGCTGCTGGCCGAGGGCAATCAAACCAGCCGACTCGCTGCATTTCGGGCCCTGCGGGACGATCTAGAAGCCCGAATCAAAGCCAGGTTTGCACTAACGGCAACCGGCTAAGTACGGAAATCGTTGCCTAGTCGCTGGTTTTCTGCGTTTCCAAGGCAACATTTGGCCCCGTTGCCACCGCGAACCGCTCTCACTTTCCTCAGTTTTGCGAAGTTCCGGTGTTTTTTGGTATGTTACTTGCCATATTAGCAGGTGATCCGGTTGGACTTTGTCTAACCGAGTTTATTTTGTTGGGTGCCAAACAGATTTTTTGGGGGCGTACATGCCTACTATTCCAGGCGGCGTTGTTAATGTCAGCGGCGATGGCCTTTCCGGCCAAGACGAAGCGTTCATCAGTGATTTTCTGAATCAGAACTCCGTAACTGACGATACGACCACATTCACCACAGTTACATCCGACACCACGATCACAGGAACTGGTGGCGAGACCTACACCTTGCTGTCGAGTGGCGCGGACAATGCGACGGGCTCCAGCGATTCCGATTTCGTGGTCGGCAACTCTGGTAACAACCAGATCATTGGCGGTGCTGGTAACGAGACGGCATTTGGCGGTGATGGTGGCGACACCCTTGATGGTGGTGACGACAATGACGTTCTCTACGGCGGTGGCGGCGATGACTCAAATGTCGGCGGCAACGGCGATGATGAGCTTTACGGAAACGCCGGTGCTGATACGCTGAATGGTGGCGCAGGTAATGACGCGCTCTTCGGTGGTCAGGGTAATGACGTGATCACCGGTGGTGATGGCGACACCTTATTTGGTAACGCTGGCAGCGATATGGTTCAGGGTGATGGCTCTGAACAGCGCGCCTATGGCAACCAAGACTCCGATACGATTGATGCTGGCGGCGGTGACGATGTGGCCTTCGGCGGTAAGGGCAATGACATCGTTGATGGTGGCGCTGGTAATGACGAGATCCACGGCAATGCTGGTAATGACACGCTGACCGGCGGTGCTGGCTCTGATAACTTCGTGTATCTGCGTTCGACCGATGGTCAGGACACCATCCTCGACTTCACGATTGGGACGGATGTCATCCAGATTTCACAGGCACTGCGGCCGGATGGCGTTACCCAGCCATCCCAGCTGACGGTGACCGAGGTTGGTGGCGACGCGGTTATCCAGCTGGCTGGTGACGCCTCAATTACCCTCACCGGTATTACTGAGGCAGATGCCGTTGCTCAGCTTGAGAATATTGTTCAGTTCATCACCCTGTAATCTCGATTATCGAGGGTGAGTTGAGTTTGCGCCGCTGGGCTTAACAGTCCGGCGGCGCTTGCTGTTTGAGGCTTTAGGTTGTACGGCCTGACCTCATTGAGCTTATGACCCGTTAGTAGCCAGCAACCATGACCGGCCTTCAGATATTGAGTAAGCGCTCCCAGGCTTTTTGCATTGGCCGGCAACATGCGCTTATCACCTATAAGCAACCTAAGACCGATAGTGATGCGGTTCTTGGCCCAATGGTTGTCCGGTTGGGTGAAGATGCGAGGGCGGCTGTCTGGTCATTAGGGCACGCCAATGGCATCGAACTGGCGCTGATAACAACGAATGCGCTGAATCTCCGCGATCATCCGGATATCTCGCTCAGCCTGGCCGGCAATCTCGACATGAAGGTTAGTAGCTGGGCCGGTCGAGATGATTTCCTGGAGGTTATCTCCGATCTACAGATTGACCCGACAAGGCTAGCGAATGCGATTATTGAAGGGCGATGTGATTGGGCTGGCCCCGATGTAACAGAGTTAGTCTCGGTCACTGGCCTCGGTATCGTTGCGCAGATTTGTCAGGTGATGATGAAGCGCGGCGCAAAGGGGATGGCCGCTAAATTTCTTCCCTTCGCACTTCGACAGGCGAAGCCACTTTGGCCACCGGTCAACAATATTGGCGGCGCCTTAGAGAATGCGGTCATCAGCCCGGATGGCAAACATCTGGTCACCGCCGGTTGGTTGACCCACCCAACCCACGATGATGTGCGGCTATTGCTTGGATTCACAGGGATGGATCCCTTGAAGTGCAAGCAGATCGAACGGTTCCCACGTCGAGAGGTTGGTTCGTTTCTGCGGGCAAATTGGGGCGGCACGGATGCCGACAACAAAGACGCCCCTGATCATCCTTTCAAAGGGGTTTCAAAGGCACCTGGGGACCTATCAGAATGTCATGGCGTGTTGGCCACTCTAAGCGCGGCGCATCCCTTGCCGATCGGCGGGCAAGCCTCCTGGGCGGTTTCTCAAACTGGGGAGCAGGCGCCCGGTATGCAAACCATGCTTTTCGGCTCTCCTTCTCCTACGAAAGCAAGCGCCAACCGCTTGGCGGTCGCTCGTATGATCCCGACCTATGGCTTGTCCGATGAGATCATGGAGCGGGCAATTCACCCAATCATGTCTGCTTGGCATGCCAAGTGTTTAAGCGAGACCCGCACCGAGGTGGTTCGGGAGTACGGGAAGGGGCCTGCATCGCCTGCAGTCAGCGTTGTGATCCCAATCTATCGGGATATGCGATACCTGCGTCAGCTATTGCTGGCGATTGCTCGATCATCGAAGGATGTGGAGTTCATTATTGTTCAGGACGAGCCAGATGATGGCCCGCACCTGCACGATGAGCTATTGGCCCTCCAACGAATGGCAGGGCTATCGACAAGGTTGGTTGTTCAGAACACCAATGGTGGTTTCTCCACCGCCGTTAACGCTGGCGCGGCAATCGCAAAGGCCCCGATTCTGGCGATTTTGAACTCTGACCTGCTCCCTGCCGACCGGCGTTCACTTCCCAGCCTGATCGGGGCGTTGGTGGAGCAGGAGGATATTGGGGTCGTTGGTGCGCGCCTGCTATTCCCTGATGGCGGGCTTCAGCATGCCGGGATGACGTTCCGAATGGGAATGTTGGCGCGCTATTATAATGCCCATTACTTCAAGGGCTTACCGGACGGTTTTGCGAATTCAACTCAGAGTCGTGCCATGCCTGCGGTCACTGGCGCCTGCTGGGCTGTGCGTCGAGATCTCTGGGAAGAGATGGGCGGTTTGTGCACCGATTACATTATCGGCAACTTTGAAGACTCTGATTTTTGTCTGCGTCTACATCAGCGCGGCTACAAAAGTTGGTATTGCGCGGAAAGCCGGTGGTATCATTTTGAAAACCAATCGATTGCCAGGGCAGATAGCCAAGCCAAGACCGGTACCAATGAGTACAACCGCTGGCTTCAACATCACCGTTGGCGGTCCGTTATCGATGATTTAGTCGCTGATCCGGCATTCTCAGATAACGCGGTGGCTTAGTGTGACCGGCAATACTGCTCGGTTTTTTGTCAGCCTTGAAGCCATGGGGCAGAGAGCGTGAGCGACGCCAATAATCAATCCGGTGAGAACCGCGCCGAGGTCAGCCTTTTGAATGAGCTGACCCACCGCTCAATGCCTGGGCTGGTCATCTCATTCTTTGCGAGCTTCTTTGTTGCGCTGTGCATGTTGGGCCTACCGCTCTACATGTTCCAGACCTTTGACCGCGTGATTGGCAGCGGCAATCAGAATACCCTATGGGCGCTGACGGCCCTGACGATTGGGTTCATGATCGTCTACGGTCTGGTCGATTTTGGTCGCCGTAAGATCCACCTGATTTTGAGCAATTGGGCCTATGAACGGCTCAATTTGGACAGCCTTCAGGCAATGGTTTCCGCCAACCTAAAGGGCGGGTCATCAGCAAATCAGATTGTCACCGATATCGGCCAAATCAGACGCTTCATCGCTGGGCAGCACCTGGTCGCTTTGTTTGAAGCTGTTTGGTCGATCTTGTTCATCGCGGTTGCGTTCTGGATGCACCCAATTTTTGGTCTGGTCCTGTTAAGCGGCATCATCGGCCTAATTATTCTGGCTGTGGTCAATCAGATGATGTCCTCACGGGCGGTGGCGGACAGTCGTGATGCCTCGACCCGTTCTAATCTTCAGCTGAATATGGCCCTCCGTAATGCGGAGCTTATTCAGGGCCTTGGCATTCTAAATGTCATTGGTGAGCGTTGGCGTCGAACCGAAGCCCACAACATGAAGGTGGGCGAGAAGGGCGTTAACCGGGCCAATATCATTATGGCCATGTCGCGCAGCTTCCGCCTCATCATTCAGGTGGCGGCGATTTGCGCCGCAGCTTTCCTGATCCTGGCTGGTGAAGTCTCGCCAGCGGTCTTTATTGCCATCCTCTTGATCATGTCCCGGGCGCTGGCACCTTATGAGCAGTTGATTGACGGTTGGTCACAATGGGTCGCTGCTGGCCGGGCCTATAACCGGCTTTCTGATGTGCTGGGTGAGAAGCAGCTTCATCAGCCAACCATGTCTTACCCTCGGCCATCTGGTCTGATTGAGGTTGAGCGCCTGGTCTATATCCCGCCGGGGCGGGACAGCGCTGTTCTGCGGGGCATTAGCTTTGCCGTGCAACCTGGTCAGGCCTTGGGGATTTTGGGGCCATCAGCCGCCGGAAAATCAACGCTGCTTAGGCTTATCATGGGTATCCTTAAACCCAATGTGGGGGCCGTCCGATTTGACGGGCAGGATGTGACCCAATGGGCGCGTGACGATTTGGGCCCCTATCTTGGCTATGTGCCCCAGGAAACCGCGCTGTTTGATGGCACCATTCGTGAGAACATTGCCCGGATGACGGATGCCGATCCACTTAAGGTGATCGAGGCAGCGAAGCGTGCAGATGTTCATGAGATTATTGGCCGTTTGCCAGCGGGTTATGACACACCGATTAACAGTGCTTCCGCCGTTCTAACCGGTGGCCAGAAGCAGCGGATTGCCTTGGCCCGTGCCCTTTTTGGTCGGCCGAGTATCCTGCTGCTTGATGAGCCGGATGCCAATTTGGATCGTGAGGGTGAAGCCGCTCTTCAACGAACGATCCGGAAGGTTAAACAAGAGGGCACAACGGTGGTTTGCGTTTCTCACCGTCGCTCTGTTTTGGATCAGATGGACGCGTTGCTGCTGTTGGAGGAGGGCTCCATCCGACGGTTCGGTGCGCGCTCCGAGGTCTTACCACTGATTGAGCAACGCGGTGCGAAAGGCCCAACAGCACAGCCAATGCGGGCGTTACCGGGTGGCGGTGCCCAGGGCAATCAGCCCGGTGGTGGAACCAAAGCGGCAGGGGCATAGGATAGTCATATGACCAAGCTTGGATATCTAAGTGGGCCAACCATTGAGGTTGAAGAAGAAGCGCCAGCACCGCAGCAGTCGAAGCCAGGTCTTGGCGGGGTGTTCTTTTATCTGACCCTGGTGATTGCCATCAGTTTCGGCGGGTTCATGACCTGGGGTTTTGCGGCGCGGCTTGATAGTGCGGCCTATGCAACTGGCGTCATCGCCGTCGAGAGTAAGCGCAAGACGATCCAGCACCTGGAAGGTGGGATCATTCGGGAGATCGCCGTCCGTGAAGGGCAGCTGGTTAAGGGGGGGGATGTCCTAATCGTTCTCGATGATACCCAAACCCGGGTGAATTTGGATGTGATTGAGGGGCAGCTCTATGTGATGCAGGCCCGCCGGGCGCGTCTGATCGCAGAGCTGGAAGATGCAGAGCTGATCAACTTCCCAGAGACCCTGCTCAGTGCCCGCGGTGATCCAGATGTGGAAGAGGCGCTGATCAATCAAACCGATTTATTCACCGCCAGACGCGATGCCTACCGCACGCAGATTTCGCTGCTGAACAGCAAGGTTGTTGAACTTGAAGAGCAGATTGGTGCCTTCCGGGCGCAATCGAGCGCGGCGGTTGAACAGCTGCGATTGATTGGTGAGGAGATCGAGGCCGTCTCAGTCCTGCTTGAGAAGGGACTTGAAACCAAGCCGCGTTTGCTAGCGTTGCAGCGGGCGGCCTCCCAGCTTCGGGGGCAGCGTGGTGAGCTTGAGGGGCGGATCGCCCAATCACGCGAGAGTATCGGCGCTACCCAGCTTGAGATCATTGATCTGGAGAACCAACGCCGCACGGATATCGTGAATGATTTGGACGGGGTCCAAACCAGTATTGCAGACCTAACCGATCGCGCGACCGCTGCACGGGATGTGTTGAGCCGTGGCGTAATCCTGGCGCCTGAGGATGGGATTGTTACCGATCTTCAAGTGACCACAACCGGCGGTGTCGTCACCCCGGGGCAGGAGCTATTGGATCTAGTGCCACGGGAAGATCGCCTGGTGATTGATGCAAGGCTAAACCCTGATCGGATCAACTCGGTTCATCCGGGCCTTCAAGCCCAGGTGCAGCTGCCATCGTTTAGCCGTCGTCGTGTCCCGCTTCTGCCGGCACAGGTGACCCATGTTTCTGCCGATCAACTGCAGGACCCACAGGGTAATCCCTATTTCGCAGTGAAGGTTGAGCTGACCGAGGATTTTCACGCCGCCTTGCCCGAGTTTGTTGAACTGGTACCTGGTATGCCAGCCAATGTCCTAATCGCTTTAGGAGAACGGCAAGCGATTGATTATATTCTCTCACCAATCATGGATGCAGCGTCACTCGCCATGCGCGAGCAATAGGCTGGGAACTTAATAGATGAGCAGCACAATCGAGCCCAACATGACGCTTGAACCCGATCAGCTACTGGTTCGTGGCCATATCGACGCCATTGAAGGTGGTCGTGTCTATGGTTGGGCCTGGGATCCAAGTGACCCAGAGACCCAGCAATCTGTTGCGATCTATCACGGTAGTGACCGTCTGGGCGTTGTGATGGCCAACCGGTATCGTGAAGACCTACTGAAACTTGAGGTGGGCGAGGGGCACCATGCCTTTGTCTTCGATTTGCCAGCCTCGCTGAGGCAACGACCAGCCTCTGAGTTCAGCGTCTATTTTGAAGGTTCAGGCATGGCCCTAGAGCGTGGGCCGCGCGTCTTTACCATCCAACCTGATGGCTCGGTCGATAACGATGAACAGGCGGATGCAGGCATGGCCGAAGATTTGGCCGACCCCGGTGAGGTCGCGCATAAGCTGACCGATCAGGTCCGGGCCATCAGCTTCCGCCTCGATAAGGTCGATGAGAACTACACCAAGCTGGCCCGTGTGCTCAGCGGTATCGACCAGCGCCTGCTTGAGAAGGCCGATGGTATTGGCCAGCAGTTGGGTAAGCAGCTCGCTGACCACACCAAAGCATCGGATGCCAAAGAGGCGAAGAAGCCAGCCCCGAGTGCTGCAGAGCTTAAGAAAATTCAGCGCTACCTGAAGGTTTGTTGGCGCGATATCAAGGGTTTACGCAAGGATTTGGAGGCGGTTGAGCTGTTTGCCGTGCGCTTTGATGAGCGCCTTCAAGGTGCCGCCGATGCCGAGAATTTAGAGGCGGTTGCCAAGAAGGTTGCACAAGCGCGTGGTCTTGCCGTGGTCGCCGTTGCGTTAGCCGCTCTGGCTGGGCTGTTTGGTGCGTTCAACCTGTTCTTTGGCTAGTCGCTGACCCGGTCAGGTTTGCGAACAGAGCTAAGTGCTCTTCGGCTATTTCTTGGATGCCGCGTACTGGCCCGATCCCTTTTCGAAGTTTGTTCAGCAGGCCGCCCTCTGTGGCCAATTGCTCAATGCGGTTGGCCAAAGCCATCGGATCACTTGCGGTGAAGTGAAGCCCATTGATGCCGTCTTGTATCCGCTCAGCCATGCCGCCAAGGTCGCTACAGATCACCGGCTTATCCTGGGCGAAGGCCTCTTCCAGAACTAGCGGGGCGTTTTCCCACCATTGTGAGGGCATGATGACGGCATCAATGCCGCTAAGCAGGTGGGGTAGGTTGTCTGGCTTGTAAGACCCATGGGCGGTCACGGTGCTGCCTGCATCGGTAATCGCACTGTCTAGCTGTGCTTTGAAATCCGTGCTTTGCAGGGCAGGTGATCCATACAGGTGGATATGAAAGTCAGTAAAGCCCCGTTGCTTCAGGATGCTAGCCGCTTCGAGCGCCACCAGGGTTCCCTTCATCGGGCTCTGATTGCCGAGCACGGCAAGGTTAAGTGGGCTGCTCGGATCCGGCGACCGCTTGTTAGCCTTTGCGTGATCACCAGGATCCACTGTGCTTAAGCCATTGCGCACAACGACGATCTGATCGGGATGAACTCCGTGATCGACAAAGCGCTGCTTCAAAAACTCACTGGGGGCGATCAGCTGATCGACCTCTTCAAGCACTGCGTTGGTCGCCAAGGCGCGCCGACGGAACGCCCAGGTTGTGATGTTCGGAAAGCAGCTGTTGCAGGCGGTTGGCTCACTCTCATAGCAGAGAGTAGGGCGGGTTGAGAGCCGCTTCTGCGGCGCGCTATTCGCTGTCCTTTTAACCATCAAACCGTCATGAGCGCACAGCAGATAGAAGTCGTGGAGCGTCAGTACGATCTTCGCCTGCGGTGCTGCATGCCGAACCACATCGATAGCCTCGGTGCCTAGCAGCAAGATGTGATGGAAATGAACGACATCCGGGCGCCAAGCAGAGACCAGCTCTCGCAGAGCCTGATGGCTGTGCAGCATGTCTAGCTGACTCATAGTGAGTGGCTCGAAATGCTGGCCCCAGATCAGGGCCACATCATCGCGATGTCTATGGGCCATCGCGCTTGTGCCCGGATGCGGGGATTTGTGCAGCTCATCCACGGCGGCGGCAAAAAAGGCATCCACGCCGGCACGCTCCCGATAATGCTGATGTAGCGCCCACGCCAGAATCTCTGTGCCGCCAGCATGAAAGTCCGGGTGGTTATGGGCGAGGGTCAGGATACGCAAAGTGTCGCCTGCAAATTGATCAACAGTGGTGTTGATGATGAGCGGATGGCCTTAGCAACCCTTGTAAGCCCAATGCAATCAATATAGCCAATGGGTTAGCACCGGTTGAGTTCATTTAAGCCGTCACTGGACACTATGCTAGATCGCTTCAATCCCGAGAGGCAAAGCCCCTTATCCGATACGGCTATTGCACGCCGAGATGCCGCACTGTCCAAGGCACGTGCGGCGGTCGACACACCGCACCCTCCAGATGAACTCATGTTTGTTGGTGGTGGCGATTTCAAAGCTGTGGGGCAAGAGGTTCTTGGGCGTATTGCGGCGCATACCGGCCTTCTGCCCAATCACACAGTGCTGGATGTGGGGGCTGGATCCGGCCGATTGGCGGTTCCAATGTCCAGTTACCTCTCAAAAAATGGCCGATATATCGGCCTTGAGCCGGTGAAAAAGGCAGTTGATTGGTGTGCCCAGGCAATCGGGGCGGTGCATCCCAATTTCAAATTTAAGCATGTGCCTTGGCATCATCCTGACTACAACCCCGTCGGCAGACTAGATCCTAGTAAGGCGCGGTGGCCGGTTGAGAGTGGTAGTGTAGACCGAATTGCCAGTGTCTCCGTGTTTACGCATTTGAGCGTTTCGGCAATTCGACAATACGCCCTCGAAAGCTGTCGCTGCCTGAAACCGGGCGGTGTTCTGTTCGGCACCTTCTTTCTCATCGATGAATGGTCATTGAAGTCGGCGATGAAGGAACCGTTGGCGCTCAAATTTAAGCGTGATGGGCGGTTAAACGCCTGGGTCATTGATCCCGATAAAAAGTTGGCGGCTATCGGCTTTAGGCCGGAACAAATTGAAGAAGTCTTCAAAACGGCAGGCCTAGTTGATTTTGGTGGGATCACCAGGGGGCACTGGTCAGGTGTGGCAAGCTTGCAAGGTGATGCGCCCTACCAGGACATCTGGTGTTGGCAAAAGCCGCAGTAATGCTGGTCTGCAGCGATTGCATTGAAACCTATTTGCGTGTCGATAATCAGGCGGATATGGTGGCGGTTCGCGCCCAGAACGGGATTGGTGAACCATTTTAAACAATGGTTTCTATTTCGCGCTTGGCACTTTCATGAACTGATCACAACCTAAGAATGAACGCGTGATCCAGTTGGATTGGTTGTCCCAGAGAATTTGGGGCGTTGGTTCAGGTAGATGCGCTTTCATAGGTGAGTGTTTAAATGGCTACACGGAAAATTATCACGGTCACATCCGCAGCTGATTACGGTCAGTGGTGGGTGAAAGTGAAACCGGAAGTCGTAGCGGAAGTGGCGAAGGACATGCAGTTCTCCCCCACCAGCCGCCAGGACTACAAAACGGTTTACGTGTCTGAGGATGATTTCCCGGAGTTTAAAGAGCGGGCTCGGTCCGCCGGTATCGTGGTGAAGGTCGATCCTAATATCGAATTTCACGATGGCTGGTCCCCGATCCGTGAGTACGGAATGGTTGATACCAACATTGATAAGAGTCTCGAAGTTGGTGACGTGATAACGCTAGCCGATGGTCGGCAGGCAACCATTGAACGGTTCGTAGAAGTGGNAGAGGAAGATGCCTAATTTTATTATCGCAAGAACGGCTGATGATGAGCAGGTGCGGGTGCCCGCAACTGACGTAACTTCATTCGCTACTGGTGTTCAGCGTGATCGTCGCTTGGATAACACCGCTGACGTTCGCGCTAAGGTCGAACCACCTCGCGGCATGAAAATGTAATTAGGCTTTCCGCCAAGCGGTATTGCTTGGATTTGGAAGCTTTACCGGCACACGTTTTGCGCGTGTGTATTCAGGAGCGCTCACCTCTTTGGTTGAGCGCTTTTTGAGTCCGCTGGCGATGCTTTCTCAATTGGTGTTTGCTGATGTCACCAGATTCAGCCTCGTTCGCTGAATGTTTAGGTAATCAGGCAACGATTTTAGTCGCATAGCCCAAAAACTCCCGATAACTAGGGGGCGGTCATTGGCATCAGCTTCTCGATGGTGCTAGTGTCGAAATTCAGCTCGTCAGACCGTTTGATCCTCATAAGGTGACCTATGGCTTTCTTTGGCCTAGCCATCACATCCAGATATATGTCGATTGGCCAAGCGCTCTTGCGCTCGGACAGCGCCGCCGGTCGTGCCGGTGGTGGCCGCAAGGGGCGCTCTTCCTGGAATGATGAGCAGATCAAGAAGCTCCGTCGGATGTGGCTTAGCGGATCTACCGATGCTGAATTGATCCAAGAGTTTGGCCGATCCGCTAATGCGATCGCGATTAAGGCGCACCGGCTGGGTCTACCACCCCGTGCAGAGGCGGTGGCCACCAACGCGGTTGATGAATTGCCACCAGAGGCACCACGTCGTTCAGATGCAGTCGATTACCCTGGTGAGGATTTCGGTGATGAGCCGAAACCGAAGAAGCCGAAATCAGTTGGTAAGGTTCGTAACTGCCTAATGTGCGGTGTTGAGTTCTGGTCCAGCCACGCAGGTGAGCGGATCTGCTCAAGCTGTAAGTCCACTGAGTTTTGGCGCAATGGCGCTTATGCCTTCGGGCATTCCGGCGGTGGTGGCGACGACTGGTAATCGCCTTTGATGGCCGTTACACGCTCCTAAAAATCCTCAAAACACGAATAGATGCGACGTTTTGCGAAGCGTTTGGCGCTGGCCCCTGCATGGCCGCCATGCCACGTTTTTGGCTGAATGAGAGCGAAAATGTCTAATCTTTGCCGACAAATCGGTGTGGATTGGCTATAGTCCAAACACTTAATTGGGCGTAGTCGCTGGATCACGAATCGTATTGGCCAGTTTTGGGGATGGTCGGATTCGGTAGCGAGTCGGGATTTTAGCGCAAGCGCACAGGTTGGGGATCGTTTATGTCACGCCGCCATGACGCCATTCAGACAGTGATGATGCGTCACGAGTTCTACCGGGACCGTTTCCGGTGGATGCTCTATGCCATGCTGGCACAGTCGGTGGCGCTGGTTATCGCTGGATATACAATATATTACCTGGCAAACGACCGTCCCTCTCCAGAGTATTTTGCGACCACGCAAGATGGCCGTCTGATCAAGATGGTACCGCGTAGCGAGCCGATGTTGACCCAGTCAGCGATCCTGACCTGGGCCGGTAAGGCGGCAACTGACTCGTTTACTTTTGACTTCGTTAACTTCCGTGAGCAGCTTCAAGAAGCAGCAAACGCATTCACGCCCGATGGGTGGCGGTCTTTCCTTAAAGCGTTGGAAGACTCCCGAAACCTTGAGGCGGTGCGTGAGCGTAAGCTGATTGTAAATGCCGCGTTGCAAGGTGCACCGGTAATCCTCACCGAGGGGGTCGTTAACGGCGTTTATTCATGGCGGATCGAAATGCCCATTGTGGTGGCCTACCGTTCGGCTACCGACGTCCAGCGACAGAACCTGCTGGTCAATATGACGGTGTCACGTGTTCCAACCCTGGAGTTTCCAGAGGGGGTTGGCATCACACAGTTTGTGGCGCGTCCAAACTAACTCAACTGACTGGTGCCTTTGCGCTTAGCGTTGCTCTGATGCCGATGAGCTGGGCTCAGGCGCAGCCGGCATTGCCATCTGGTGCCCCGCAACTGCCGGGGAGTGTGCCGTTACCATCTAGTGCGCCACAATTGCCACCCGGCTTAGGGGTGCCTGGCGGTCCAAACACAGCCCAACAGCCAATTGCGCAACCGAGCGCACCAGCGCCGGCAGCTAATTTGCCGGTTGCGGCCCCTCAGGGGGCGCCCGTCCCAGGTGCGGTGCAGACCGGTGGTTTGCCACCATTGGCAGGTAATCCAGCCCTCGCACCAGGTCAGGCGCCAGCACAGCCGTCTACACCAGTTCAATTTGGTGCGCCGGGCGCTAGTAGTCAGCTTCCGGCAGGGGTACCGCCTCGCGTCTTGTTACCAGGTGGTCAACAGCCAAACCCTGATACGCCAGTTCGTATCGACCCGAGGGCCGTTGGTGCTCCGATCGGTTTGGAGCAGGCAGCAACGGCAACCGGTTTCGCGCAGCCGCCCGGGCCAGATGTGGATTTCAGCAAGCTGGCGGTGACGCCTGATGGTCGGATTGTGCCGATTGATCAGATCCCTCCGGCTGATGAACTGGCCTTTGAACAGGTCATCAACAACCTGCTGCCCCTTAAGCCAGATCAGATCCGTGAGTTGCGGCGGCAAATCGATATCACTGACCGTGCAGCTGCTGACCCCGTTCGCCCTGAGCAACCAAGTGTAAGCTCGCTTGATATCTCACTAGCACCGGGCGGGCAGCCACCACAGATCAGGACCGCTGCTGGTCGTGTGACCGCGTTATCCTTCTATGATGTGACTGGTGCACCTTATCCGGTGTCATCGGTTGTAGTTGGTAACCCAGACCTGTTTCAGGTTGGGGCGCCGATCCCAGAGGGTAACCTAGTCACGATTACGCCACTCGCGCCCTATGCTGAGGGCAATATGGTTATCACCCTGGCTAATCAGCCGGTGCCGATCCTGGTTAAGCTGATTGCCGGTACTGAGGTTGTTGATTACCGCCTTGATATGCGGGTGGCGGCGCGGGGGCCACTAGCGTCAGCCCCGATCCAATTTGTTGATGCTTCACCCCAGGTTGGTGGCCCGGTGATCTCTGGTTTCCTTGATGGTTTACCACCTGAGGGGGCTGAGCCAGTGGCTCTTGATCAGCCTGGATTGAGTGCTTGGCGGTTTAATGGTGCGTTGTATCTCCGCACCCAACTGACCCTGTTATCACCCGCTTGGACCAATAGCGCTGCCGGTGCGAGCGGCCTCAGGGTATATGTTGTGCCTGATGTACCAGTAATTTTGGCTTCCGATGACGGTCGATTGGTATCGGTTCGAGTGGTTGACCAAGAAAGCTGATATAGTTGACGTCAAACGGGCGTTACGGAGGGCGCAAGCAAGGCGCTGCAACAGAGTATGATGGTCTTAGGGCCCTATTTTTGGGTTTTGTCGGGCCATCCCAACTTGGCAGGATTTGAGCTGTGGCTGAGAAAAGTAAGTTAGCAGCAGGCTTGGCAGCCCAGGCCCGTGACCCAAAGACCCGTTTTCTGGGCATTTTCGCGATTGGTGTCGCCATCGTTGGATTGTCGGTTTCCTATGTCGCAATCAGCGATCAAGAAACCGTGCGCACCGGCGCCAGGGTAACGTCCACACCACAAGTCCAGTCGATCCCAGGTGAGCTTGGGTCACCTTTCTACGAGACGATACTATCCGACTTTAACGAGCGGGAAGCCCAGCGTGCCCTAGAGCGCGGCACGGCATTCGTGCCGGTACTGCAGGGGCAGCTTCAGATTGATACCGATCTGACCCTGCCACTACCGCCGGCGCCAGTTCCTAAGATCGTTGAGTCTGCACCAGAAGATCCGGATGCACCGGTGCTGCCACGGCGCACCAACTTAGCCGCGCCTATCGCGCCGCCATTGCGCCCAATTCCTGTTGTTGAGGTACCGCCGCCGCCGCCGCCGGATGCAATCCCGCAGCCACTTTGGATCCAGGCTGATCAAGGCTTGGCCAACCGTATGCAATCCCAGATTGGTGGGTTGATTGGTGGCTGGCAGCCGCAAGAGAGCGATGCAGTCGTGTTCTTTGTGCCGTCTTCACCGGCACAAGGGCAGACAACGGCACTTCCGGCATCGCCACAAGTGGGCAGCACGGTTGGCGCCCCGGCGTCACAACAAATGGCGCCCCAGCAAGTTGAACGCCTCGTCCACCCCGGCGATATCCTGTTCGCACGGATGGTGACGCGGGCAGTGTCCACCAAGCCTGGCCCGGTCCTAGCCGAGCTGGTGGGGGGCGAGCTAAATGGTCGACGCCTTATTGGTAGCTTCACCCAGCGTGATGACGTTTTAATCCTTAACTTCTCTACGTTGGTTTTCGAGGACGGTTCGACCACCAGCATCAGTGCTGTGGCCGTTGATCCGGCTGATGGAACAACGGGGCTTGCGACCAGCGTTGATCGCTTCTTCTTTGAACGCTTTGTCGTTGCCGGTGCCGCTGCCTTTATCGAAGAGTTCGCAGGTGCCGCATCTGAACCCGAATCAAGCATCATTATCTCAGTTGGCACCGGTGGTACGACCACGCAAGAAAGCGCTGAAGAGCGTTCCTTCGAGGAGTCAGTGCTCGCCGGTATTAGTGACGCCGCTGAGGTCGTAACTGACGAAATTGATGATCAAGCCGACGATTTCCGTACGCCAGAGGTGGTTATCGCCCAGGGTACGCTGTTTGGTCTGATGTTTACCCAGGAGCTTCTGGGTGAGCCAAATCGGTAACCACAATGCTTAGGTTTTGCTGAAGCCTTGAAAAAAGACTGGCGGGTACCGCGTTCCATCTAAGCTGTAGATCAGCGGTATTTTGGGGAGTGGCTCAACGCCATCACTGGCAGGTGCGATATGTCTGGAACCAATGACGACTTCGAAGATGACGATCTGGAGCCCGTATGGGCATCGCCAGATGATGCTGAAGACGATTGGGATGATTCCTTCGAAGGTGACGACGACTTCGATGAGGGCGATGAGTTCTCTGCCGAAGGTGGCGATGACTTCGGCGATGATGATTTTGAAGAGGATGGCGGCTTAGAGGCCGACGATCCATTCGATGATGACGAATACGGCGACGAGTTCGGCGATGATGGTGGCGATGAATTTGCCGCCGCCGACGATGATTTCGACGACGAGTTTGAATCCTCATACGATGATGAGGATGAAGACGGCGGCGAGTACGGTGATGAAGACGACTTCGACGAAGACGGTGTAGACGAAGACGGTGCCGCTGGCGGCGATGACCGCACGTTCATTCAAAAGCAAATGCCAAACCTGATGATCGGCGGCTTTGTGCTGTTTATCGGGTATTTCGCGTATTCATTTATTCTGGGCGGCGGTTCTGAGCCACCGCCACCACGGCAAACCTTGCCACCGGTTACGGGGCAAACAGCGCAGAACCAGAATGCGCCGGATCCAAGTGGTCCAACGCAGGTTGCAAACAATACGCCTCAACAAGCTGATCCATTGGCGCCTGGCATTCCAAATGCACTGCCTGGTGATCTTGGTAATTTTGTGCAGCCGGATCCACTTACGCCGCCGATTGGTCAGCCTGTGGTGACCGGGCAGGGCGGTATTGGCGATCTCGCGAATAACCTGCCGGGTATAGACAATATTCCATCCCCGGATCTTTCCCAGGTGTCGCCACCAAATCTTGGCCTACCACAGCCAGTGACCGGCGGCATTCCAACCGATTTAGGTGGGTTGCCTCAGCCAGCTACGGGCGGCTTGCCAACTGACCTTGGTGGTATTCCTGATCTCGGGGGGCTACCACAGCCAGCGACCGGCGGTTTGCCAACCGGTGGCGGCAATGTTGATATTGCAAGCCTGGGTCAGCCAACAACACCAGCGCCAATCGGCGGGGGCGCACCGAGCCTCCCACCACCGACAACGCCAGGTACTGGTTTGTCTCCATCTTTGGGGCTTTCCACCGATCCGCTGCCAGAGCCAGTACAAGCGCCGGCGCCTGCTCCTGTCGCGGCGCCTACGCCCGCGCCTGCCGTACAGCTGCCGACCGGACTATCCGGTGGTGTGTCACAAGCTGACCTTGACCAGATCGCCACCAATCTCCGCGGTGATCTGAGACAAGAGATCCAGAGTGGTATCAGCTCTATTCGTGGTGAGTTGCGATCAACGGTTGAGAGCGTATTTGAAGAAGAGCGTGTCTTGCTCGAGGCCAAGATCAACGGCTTGGAGCGTCAGATTGACCTGATCCGCGAGCAGCAAGAGGTGATGGCCTCTGCGCCGACGCCAGTCGCAGTGGCACCAGCCTCGGCGCCGGTTGCTGAGCCAACCGCTATCGAACCTATGATGGCTGAAGCATCAGAGCCAGCAACGCCAGAACCGGAGACGATGGAGGTTGCGGCAGCAGCCCCGGATGCAGTGGCTGATTTGGAAGCGCGCATGAACCAAGCGCTTGGGGTTTCTGGTGGTGCGGATGCTGCAGCCTCGGGTGAGGCTATGATGGAAGCATCAGAGCCTGCTTCAGCTACCGCTGCGCCAACCCCGGTTGTTGCAGCCGCGCAGGCAGATCGTCCACCAGTGATCCGTCGGTCAGCGGCGCCACGCACACCACCACCAGTGCCGGCACAGAAACCTGGTCGCTTCTTGGCCCAAGGCCCATTGACCCAGCCCGGCCCATTTGGTGCCCGCCTGCCGGTGCAAGTTGCCCAAGCTCAGCTGGCACAACCTAGTGGCGCCTATCTGCTGCGCGGTGTGGCTGCTGGTACCGCTTGGGTCTCTGCCCAAGACTCCGGCACGGTTCTGACGGTTAATCGAGGTGATTTCCTGCCTGGTCTAGGCCGGGTGACCGAAATCCGCCGCAGCTTCAACGGTTGGGAAGTGGTCACCGAGCGGGGCATCATTCGCCAGTAATATGAATTGCGCGCTAACCCTTGCAGGTTAGCTAGAGATTAAGCCGCCCCGTACAAGCACTGCGGGGCGGCTTTCTTATGGTGCTATGCGGCGGAAGCAGCACGCAAAACTCGACAAGTTGATTGTCGCAAAACCTTAACTCGAAAAATTCTAAAGCTCTTGAGATACTTCAATCTTGGGGTTTGCGGTTTGCGTCCACGGTTGATTTGCCTGAAGGGCTGATCTGGGTAGCGAACTTTTTGGAGGGTGTACAAAGATGGATGAGGCAATCATCAGGTTTGGCGAGGCGTTATTCGGCAGCGATGCTGTTAGCACCCGCAATGATGGTACCTTCGGCGATGGCATCGCCTTCATTCTCGTTGCAGCCTTCTGTTACATCGTCGGCCTATTGATCATGGTGCAGTCACTTGTTCGACTGTCCCGCGCCTCCCAGTTTTCTGGCGGTTTCTCGCCAACCCAATCCCTTTACGCTGGTCCTATTGTTGGATTCCTAGTCGCTGGCCTACTGATTGGCCTGCCTGGGACATTCCAGACCGTTAATGAAACCATCTTCCTTGAAGAGGGTGCCAACAACATTCTGTCCTATCGTGGGCTTGGCGATGGCTTTGGTGCCGGAGGAACAGTGATTGCGTTTGCTGATAGGTGGAATCAGGTTGTCATTGTCTTGATCCTGATTGTCCAGTTGGTGGGCTGGATTGCCTTTGTTCGGGGCATCCTAATGCTTAAACGCGCTGCGGAAGGGTCCGGGCAGGCGTCCTATGGAACCGCTGCTACCCATATTCTGGGGGGCGTTATGGCGGCGAACGTCATTGCCTTGGTTGACCTGATACAGGAGACGATTTGTGACAGTAAGTGTCTAGTTGCGGTCACTTAGCGAGGAAATCACAGGTAGAATCTGTCATCTTTATGCGGGTCAGTGGGGCAATAAGTAAATATTATCAGTCAGTTAACCGCTGCCTAAGAGTGTAACAAAAATTTTGTTATAATTTGGGCAAAAATGTTGATAACAAGGCATGCAGGTTGACGAGTTAGTGGGTTGGCGCTGCTGATTGCGGCAACAACAGCTAAGGAAATCATGATCATCGTGAGCAAGCGACTTGTCGAAGCTGGCGTGATCTGCAACCTCCCAGCACTCAATGTTGAGAAGCCGGGTTCAGGATGAGGGGCATTAAAATGAGAAACAAAACAATAATCGCGATCGGGTTGGCCGTTGCGGCGGTTGCCGTGGTCCCAACCTCTGAGGCGTTGGCTAGCGGTGGCATTGCCGGAATGGGCGCCCAGCTCCAGGGGCAAATTGGCTCGCTGACTGATCTTATTGGTGCGGCTTCCTTCATTGTTGGCCTGGTGTTTGGTGCCAGTGGCCTGCTGAAGTTCAAGCAGCACTCTGAGAACCCACAGGGCACGCCATTATCCCACGCTATGGTTCGCCTGGTTGTGGCTGGTGCGCTGATCGCCCTGCCAGCAGTGCTCGGTACCTCGGTCGGTACGTTGTTCGCCAACGGTCCAAGCTCTGTCACCAACTCTGGCGGCGGTAACCTGACTTCGATCACTCGTCAGTAGATTTATTGGTTGCCGTGTGTACAGGCGCGGTTTTGAAATCCAGAAAGCTAAGTTTCTGAACTAAAGGATGGCTACAATGAAAAAGCGTACTCTTCTCATCGCTGGTGCAAGCCTTATGGCGGTTGGTGCCAGCCTTCTGATTGCTTCACCAGCATTGGCCAATGGCGGTATTGCCGGCATGGGTAACCAGCTTCGCGATCAGATCGGTTCCCTGACTGACCTTATCGGTGCGGCTTCCTTTATCGTTGGCCTGGTGTTTGGTGCCAGTGGTCTGCTGAAGTTCAAGCAGCACTCTGAGAACCCACAGGGTACGCCATTGTCCCACGCCATGGTTCGGTTGGTCGTGGCCGGTGCACTAATTGCGCTGCCGGCGGTGCTTGGTACCTCTGTCGGTACTCTGTTTGGTAATGCTGGGAGCAACTCCACTGATGCGAATGGTGGTGGCCTGACCTCTATTACCCGTCAGTAACGAAATTTGGGGCTGGCTTTGGCTAGCCCCGTTTCTTTTTCTTCGGCGCGAGCCGATTTATGAAAGGACCATGAAAATGGCTAAGTTTACTCGTAAAAAACTTCTAATGGTCGGCGCTGCGCTGTCGGCTGTTGGTGTCTCCATGATGATTGCAACCGAAGCATTAGCCAACGGCGGTATTGCCGGCATGGGTAACCAGCTTCGCGATCAGATTGGTTCTTTGACCGACCTTATCGGTGCGGCTTCCTTCATCGTTGGCTTGGTGTTCGGTGCCAGTGGCCTGCTGAAGTTCAAGCAGCACTCTGAGAACCCACAGGGCACGCCATTATCCCACGCTATGGTTCGCCTGGTTGTGGCCGGTGCACTGATTGCGCTGCCAGCGGTGCTCGGTACCTCGGTTGGTACTCTGTTTGGTAATGCTGGAAGCAACTCCACTGATGCAAATGGTGGTGGCCTGACGTCAATTACCCGTCAGTAATCGATAGCGGCATTAAGCCCGCTATTGAGGGTGCAAATCTCAGGAAACCGCCCGGTCATTGGCCGGGCGGTTTTCGTTTGGTAATCTGAGTGCTCTTCAACTCACCCCGGCGCTAGCGGCGCTGGTTGCTTTTTAGAAGTTTGAAACGTGGCCGCATCTGAGAAGAAAAAGCAGAACGAACTACGTCTGGTCCTAGGGGCTAAGCGCGCGACTTGGCGCGGCGAGGACGAGGCTAATGCCCAAGCTGATGAGCGCTTTCGTGCCGTGAAGCCGAAGGTGTTCAAGCGGGATCAGTTCAAATGCAAATTCTGTGGTTTCCAATCCCGTAAATGGCAGGAAGTGCATCACCTGGATGGTGATCACAGCAATCACGACCCCAGAAACCTCGCCACCATCTGTAGTTTTTGCCACATGTCCTTCCATATCGGTCGGGCTGGTCTAGCCGGTGAGGGGGAGCTGATCTGGCTGCCTGAGCTCTCGCAAACGGAGCTGAACCATTTGAGCCGCGGTTGCTTTGTCGCCATGCGTACGAAGGGCACAACCAACGAAGCCGGGGAGTCCATCTTCTCTGGCCTCCGTATCCGGGCTGAGGAGGCGCGCCGCCGTCTGGGCACCAGTGATCCCGCAGATTTGGGTGAGGCGCTTCTGGCTATCAGTGAAGAAGCTTATGAGAAGCGGGCAGAAGTGTTGGATGGTGTTCGCCTCCTGCCGTTAGGCCGGAAATATGTTGGTGAGCGGGACGTCTTCCCCAAGATGGTTGATTTCTGGGTGTCTCGCCATGGCCCCTTTGCAAAGTCGCGGCCGAAGCAATGGCGAGCGGCGGCGTCCAAGTTGGTTAAGCGAATTCCAACCTCTTAAGGCTAGGCAGGGCGACGGGATGCAGCGGTGTTGGCCCCGTGCAACCGCGAAAGCGCTTTCGTGCATCAAATAGTCACCTCGCCATCGCACCCCTTGTTCAGAACCGGTTCCACACGTATCATCTCTGTTCTTGGGATGGGTTCAGTCTAGGCCATTGGATGGGAAACCAATGGCTTAACTGGGAGTAAAGGCGCTACTGCGTGGCTATTCTCGATCATGTTGATCAGATACTGGCAACTCTAGCCTTAACGGCTAAGCAGCCTATTGGGTCGTTGATGGCGTTAGAGACCGTCGACGATAAACGCACATTCGTGGGTAATGATGGGTCGTTGATGACCCTGATGCGCATTGATGGTGCGCGTAAAATCGTTGGCGGCGTTGAGCTTGAAGAGCTGAACGAAGGCGCCCGTATCGCATTGGCTCCTTATCTCGATCGAGCTGGCCATGCGTTCCAGGTCTGGTTTGTCAGGGACCCCGATGGCGCACCAACCTCTGTTGCTCGGGCATTGCAGCCGGCGGAAAAAGCAGCGAGCGCAATTGGCCTAGAGCTCGATGATTTGTTCAATGAACGTAAGCGCCGACTGCCGAGCTATTTGGCGGCTGAAGGCTTATATATGGCGCTCTGGACGCGCCCCGTCAGTCTCACGAAATCGCAGGCTGAGCAGGCCAAAAAAGAAGCCGGGGATTTCCTAAAGGGACAGCCCAAAAACGTACGCGGTATGCGCTTGGCCTTTACGCCGGAGAATATCCGCTCTCGACACCTTGGCTTTATCACCTCTATGCAGCAGGACATGTCGGCGCTGGGGCTTCGCTGTGAGCTGATGGAGGTGCATGAAGCCCTCCGGACCATCCGAACCGCCGTTTACCCAGATACGATCGATAATCAGTGGAAGCCCAGCTTGCCTGGCGATCCGACACCAAGTCGCGGCCTAGATGGAGGGGAGAAGAACGATATCTCCGCGCTGATCTGGCCGACCTTGTCGCAACAGATGTTCAACCGGGATGCCGAGCAGATATCACCGACGGCGGTCCGGGTCGGCGATTTGCTGTTTACGGGCGTTGATCTGACCCTAGCACCGGAAGAGGTTCAGGCATTCTCTGCATTGCTGTCCCGCCTGACTGAGAACCGTATGCCCTGGCGCATATCCTTCCTGTTTGAAGGTGGCGGTGCAGACCAAATTTCCATGAAGGGCATATTTGCATCCCTGCTGACCTGGGCCTCTGATGACAACAAGCGGATCAACAACGCCATCAAGCAGTTGAAGGCCTCCACGATCGAGGGTGAAACGATTGTTAAGTTCCGGGTGTCTTTCGCCACCTGGGCAAAGGTTGATGAGGAGAAGGTGCTGCGTGAACGTGGTGCTGTACTCCTTCGGGCGATTGAAGGCTGGGGACACTGCCAGGCATCCGATATGGCCGGTGACCCACTAGAGGGCGTCATGTCTTCTGGTCTGGGACTGGCGGTTCGATCAACGGCCCCAGCAGGGATCGCCCCCATTAAGGATGCGGTCTACTGGTTGCCATGGGGCCGCGCGGCAAACCCTTGGAAGGCCGGGCCGGTTCTATTCCGAACGCCAGATGGTAAGCCCTGGCCATATCAACCGGGCAGTTCACAGCAGACATCTTGGATCGATCTGGTCTTCGCGCCGCCTGGTTACGGTAAGTCGGTTTTGATGAACACCATCAACCTGGCCTGCTGTCTAGCGCCCGGCACTAGCACCGGGTCAGCCAAACTGCCGCGTATCGCGATCATTGATATTGGCCCATCATCATCTGGTCTGGTGTCCCTGATGCAGGAGGCCCTGCCAGAGGGGCGGAAGCATGAGGCGATGTATAAACGCCTGCAGATGCGCCCAGACAACGCGATCAATCCGTTTGATACCCAGCTCGGCAGTCGCCATCCGCTGCCATCAGAGCGTGCGTTCATCGTGAACCTTCTGACGCTCCTCGCGACCCCGCTTGGTCAGCCCAACCCTTATGATGGGATGAGCGACTTGGTCGGTATCGTTGTCGATGAGATGTACAAGATGTTCTCAGAGGCCGGTATGCCGCGCCCTTATTCCCAGGGCGATGACACGACGGTCGATCAATACATCAAGGACCACAATATCAGCCTCCAAGAGAAACCAACTTGGTGGGAGGTTGTTGACGCCCTTCATGACTCTGGGAATGAGCATGGCGCCATGCTGGCCCAGCGTTACGCCGTTCCGGTCCTTCAAGATGTGGTTGTGGCCGCCCGTTCTCGCGCGGTTGAGGATCTGTTCGCTGATACCAAGATCCCTACTGGTGAGAGTGTGATCGTCGCCTTTACGCGGATGATCTCGGGCTCGATCCGTGAATATCCAATTCTGGCCTCTCCGACCCGCTTTGATATTGGCGGTGCTCGTGTTTGTGCGCTTGACCTTGATGAGGTTGCGCCGCGTGGTGGTGCCTCGGCCGATCGTCAAACGGCGGTTATGTATATGCTGGCGCGGTATGTGTTGGCGCGGGACTACTTCCTCAATGAGGAAGTGCTGAAGAGCTTTACGCCATCTTACCGGCCCTTCCATATGGCCCGTATCCGGGAGCTTCGGGAATCACCGAAGCGCCTTATCTATGATGAATTCCACCGTACCGGTGCGGCGGATGCCGTTCGGGCCCAGGTAAAGATCGATATTCGTGAGGGCCGGAAGTGGGGCGTGCAGATCTGCTTGGCATCTCAGCTTCTCGATGACTTTGATGACCAGATGGTCGATCAGGCGACGGGTATCTGGATCCTTGGCGCCGGTAGTGAGGGCGCCGTTAAAGAGTGTACGGAGCGGTTTGCTCTCGGTGCGACGGCGAAATTTGTCCTGCGTCACCGTTTGAGTGGCCCAACCTCCGCGGGCGCGCCGTTGATGGCCGTTCTCTCGCTTAAAGATGGTCGCTACGAACAGTTCCTGGTGAACACGCTTGGCCCCGTTGAGCTTTGGGCCATGTCCACCACCGCTGAAGACGCGGAGATCAGGAAGCGCCTTTATAACAGGGTTGGACCCAGGACAGCTCGCTCCCGGCTGGCCGAGCGGTTCCCATCTGGATCTGCGAAAGGCGAGATTGAGCGCCGCGTTGCATCCATGGCGGAAAGTGCTGATGACGGGCTCGACGAAGAAGCCGCTAACAGCTTGATTGATGTGATCGTCGAGGAGTTAGTGCAGATGCGCTCAACTGAAGAGTTGGAGGCGCAAAGCGGCGGTAAACTGGCCGAGGTTGCTGGCTACGGGAAACCTAAAGGCAGCGGTGGTGAGCGAAAGGGCAAGCCACGTAAAGGACCGTCAAAAGGCAAACGCCCGCCTGCCGGTGCCAAGAAGAAGCGTCGACAGGTGCCTGCCGAATAGCGTGCTTGAAACAGAGTCTCCGACACGACTCGCTCTAAAATTTTCAACTTTTTGAAGTTTGGCCATCAAATCATTTGGTGGCCTTCTTTGTGTTTGGGCGGGCGAATCCGGCCCGACTCGGGCATTTTGTGGATAACAACTGCACTTTACAGTGCACTTTTTGAACATTGGCTATCCGGGGCGGTACCGCGATTGACAGCTTAGGGTGATTTCGATCCGATCACATATCTGAGAAGGGATGTTTGAGGGCGAGGCCCGCACTGTGAGCAAAGTATTGAGCAAGCTGCGAGGGGTGGCGGCCATGGCCGCGATGGCAATCGGCGTGTCCGGTTGCACCGGCGTGCCGGCACCATTTGAAACGGCAGCAGCGATTTCACCGCCCTCGGTCGTGACGACCTTGGACCCTGTGTCCCAGTCGTTACTTGCAGCCGCAGAGCGTACATCAACGGCCTTAGATCGTCTGTCTTTAGTTGAACAGACGAGAACGCCAGTGCCTGACCCGGGGCGGGTGGCACAGGCGCCGCCGGGGCTGGACCGCAAGGCTAATATTGATTGGAACGGACCGCTGGCATCGCTGGTGGCAAGGATTGCTGCTGAGGGTGGGTATGAATTCCGCACCGTTGGCGATCAACCGACCGTGCCAATCGTCGTTGATATCACTCGCGATAATGAGAGCTTGGTCGAGATACTCCGCAATGTTGGTTATCAGGCGACAGGCCGTGCACTGGTTTCGGTTGATGTAGCCCAGCGCCGAATTGAGGTCCGATATGGCCCTAACTAGGCGTAACCCTCGCAGTATGTCATGGCTTCCACTGGTGCTGATCGCCGGTGTGTTGCTTGCTGCGTGCGGTCATGCCGAAGATCCGCCGCGGTTGCGGGTCGATCTGCCTGAAGCATTGGCACCTGATTTGGCTGAGCCGCTTGAGCTCACGACCTTGCAGGAGCTTGCCGCCGAGATTGATGAAGACAATCTTGGCCCGGTCCTGTTTGAGGGTCTGCGCGATGCTGCACTTATGGTTGGCGCGCAAGCGGGGCTAGCCCGACGTTCTTTCCAGATTAATGCGATGCTGGAGCGTCATGAGCTTCAGCTGAACCGTATTTTCCAGTTACAACGCCTAGCGATCACCGCACCGAACGGTTCGATCGTCATGCCGCCAATCGTTAATGAGGTATTGGACCTCTACCGTGTTTCCGGTGACGGACAGGTGGCTTCATCCGCCGACACGATCTACCGCATCGTGCAACCGGGGCGCATCGTAACCACCATGCCCAACTGGCGTGATTATCTTGTCCGCACCTGGGATGAGGTGGAGATGCCGGCCGCTGAAATCCTGCCAAAGACGGATGAGGAACGCACAGTCTGGCGCCGCTATGTGGCCGAGGGCTGGAAGCAAGGCATTGCCCAGGCTGAGGATATTTTTGAGGCTGATCTGGCCAAGCTGGAGCGCGATGTCGCTGGCATGGTCCGCTACCGTGCGCTGGTGGCCCAGGGCATCCTGTCTGAAATGTACTTCGCCGCAGCTGACCGTGGTGTTACCGGCGGTGGTAATGAGCTGAAGATTGGTGATCGCCTGGTACGGATCACCGTACCTGCACGCTTGAATGAACGGTCCAGCACCTGGACACCAGTGGTGGTGAGGCCGAAATCATGAACAAGCCGGTGAAGGGTGTTCGCCTGAAGAAAAAGTCAGCGATGATGCTGGTTGAGCCAAGCCGGCTCTCCGACGACGCCATCGATGATGTCTTCAAATGGTGCTTCGAAATTCAGGCCTCAGATATCACGTACCAAACCGGGCAGCCGGTTTGGGCCGATGTTTATGGCCGTATCCAACCGGTGACTAAGCGGCGGTTGAGCCCGGCTGAGGTTGTCGATGTTCTGAACCGGATTTATGGCCCCAACGGTGCGGCCCAGATTGCGTCTGGTCGAGACATCGATATCGCCTATGAGGTGAAGGTTAGTCGTAACCAGCGTTATCGCTTCCGTATCAATGCGACCGGTATTCTTGTTGATGGTACCGACGGCATTCAGATCACGGCCCGTACCTTGCCGGAAGATCCACCCAAGCTCTCATCAATGAATGTTGAGCCGGAGATCGTTGAAAACTACTCACCGCGACAAGGCATGGTGCTCGTCACCGGCCCAACCGGTTCGGGTAAGAGTACGCTGCTTGCGGGGATGATCCGCGGTCTAGCCGAAGATCCTGATGCCAACCACAAGATCCTGACCTACGAAGCGCCGATTGAATTCGTCTACGACAATGTGGCTGGGCCCTCGACGATCATCTCTCAAACCGAGATCCCGCGTCACCTACCAAGCTTTGCGGCCGGTGTTCGTAATGCGCTGCGTCGTAAGCCGACCATCATTCTCGTTGGTGAGGCGCGGGATGCTGAAACTATCGCCGCCTGTGGTGAGGCCAGCCTGACGGGTCACTTGGTTTTCTCAACGGTTCACGCGAATGGCGTTGCAGAGACCATCCGACGGATGAGTGCGGTTTTCCCCGCTGAGGAGCGGCAAGGCCGCGCGATCGATCTTATGGAATCCCTGCGCATGGTGATCACCCAGGCGCTGCTTCGAACGATTGACGGCAACCGGGTCGCGATCCGGGAGTACTTGGTCTTTGACGAGTATGTCCGGGACAAGATGCTCCAGTTTGATGTGGACGATTGGCCCGATGCGTCGCGGCAACTGCTGAAAGAGCGCGGTCAGACCATGGAGATGGCGGCTCGAAAAGTGTTTGAGCAAGGCGTCATCGACGAACGGACGCTGAAACTTGTAACGGCGCGCGCCGAGGCGGGAGGTCACTAACCATGGCTCACTGGCGCGACACCATGCGACCCATGCGGTTCTTCGGCATCGATGCCCGGGCAACGATCCCGTTGCTCTTGTTCATCATGCATGCCGAGACCTGGACCTTCATGTTGGCCGTTGGCACGGCGACCCTGTTTACGTTTTTGGAGCGTAAGGGCCTTACCGTGCCTGCCGCGATTAGGGCGGGTCGCGCCTGGATTGCCGGCGAGGTTCGGCCAGCCGTGCCGTGGTGGGAGCGTCGGCACCATGTGGATTATCGGAAGTAGGAGCGGTGGCCCAGTCTTGGGCCGGGATGAGAGCATTGATGATGAGTTGGAAACCAACTGAACAGCAGTCACCGGGACGGACCGCGGGAGGCCATCGATGAGCAAGCGAGTGGTCATTCACCTTCGGCCTGACGTGCCGGTTGAATGTGATTTCTTGGATGCCTATGCGGCCATGCCGCGTCGGGCGGAATGGGTGAGGCGCACCTTGCTGCGTGGCTTTGTTGAAGAACAGCGCCGCCGCAATAGTGATGGCCGGATGCAAGAAGAGGGCGCCTTCGATGGCGACCCGTATGACGCAAGTGGATTGATTGGTGGCGGTATTCCGCTGCCTAGCCTGAATGGCGATGCAAAAGGAGATGACCGGTGATGAACCGTCTCACGAAGCTCATGGCGGGCGCTGTCGCCATACCAGCTGCTGCCGTTTTGGCTATCGGGCTGAATATGTCCGGGATGCCAGCATTGGCTGGATTTGAAATTGTGGATCGGCCACCGGAGCCCATTGGTGGCACCGGCGAGGATGAGGCCCTTGTTGAGGGTTTCGGTAAGGATCTACCGCTCGATCTCGTGGTCGCGCAGGTGGTGCCACCCCGCTTCCAGGTGGTCTTTGAGTTCGATGTCGATCGAACCGCAACGACATCTTGGGCAGGCGGTCGTCCATGGCGTGACGTACTGACCGAGGCGGTTGCCCCACTTGGCCTCTCTTTCGTTGAGGATGGCCAGGGCAGCCTCATGGTTGTGCGGGCGGCGCCACGGGTTGCATCACCAGAAGAGCAGGCCTTGGCAAGCTTCGGTGAGGGGCAGCTCGCCGGCCCTGAGGAAGTGCCAGCCTGGACCGCGCTCGGTGGTTCAACGCTTCGCCAAACACTGGATGAGTGGAGCGGCCAGTCCGGCTGGGTCATCGCTTGGGAAACGGAGCGGGATTACCCACTTCGTGCCTCAGCCGAGTTCTACGGCGATTTCCAGACCGCGGCCTCTAACCTGATCCGTGCGTTCTCGCGCGCAGAGCCACCAGTTCGGGCAACAGTCTTCAAAGGTAACCGCGTCATTGTCGTGACCAGCGGCACTGATAAACAGGATTAATCATCATGAAAAACATGAAGCATTTATCGGGCTTGGGCCGCCACGCAGTTGGATTGCTGGCTGGTGTCGTTGTCCTGACCGGTTGCCAAGCCTTCAACGCAGCCGAAGTTGCGATGCAGGTTGATGCCGCTGAGGCGCGGGTGACATTGGACCGCTTTGTTGAGCGGCCTGGTCCGCTGCGTGCCCCTGATACGGTTCAGACCGATGACGGTATCTGGCTTGGTGGCAATAGTGTTCGCATCGCTAAGGGCGACCCGCTACCACGGTCCACCGATATGGTGACCCTGATCTCAGCAGAGCCGCTGGGCATTCAGGATATCGCGACGGAAATCACTACCCTGACGGGTATCCCGGTACTGATCGACTTCACGGTTGATGAGTTTGGCGGTGCTGCGCCGATCCCCGGTGATCCAACACTGGGAGCTGGTTTCGGTGCTGCTGGCGGGTTTGGTGCTGCTGGTGGGTTTGGTGCGCCAGGTGGTGCGCCCGCACCAGTTGGATTTGGTGGTGGCTCATTCGTTGAGCCAAGCGGCGATACTATTCAGCTGTCTTATTCCGGCCCCCTTGGTGGGCTTTTGGATTTGTTGTCCACCCGGTTCAATACAAACTGGGAGTACAAGAACAATACGATCCGCTTCTTTGAGCTAGAGACCCGGGTCTTCACCCTTTTGGCACTCGCTTCGATCCTCGATACCAATACAACGGTCGGGACGACGGCATCTGGTGATGCCGACACGGGTGGCTTTGGTCTCTCATCCAGCATTGAGGCAAGCAGAAGCACTGCCACCGACATGTTCAATGAGATCTCTGAGCAGGTGATTGGCCTGGTGGGGACGAATGGCCAGGTAGCCGTTTCGCCCTCCAGTGGCACGCTATCGGTGTCTGCCCGTCCGCATGTTCTCGATCTAGTCGCTGAATTCATTACAGAGCAGAACGAGAAGCTGTCTCGCCAGATATCGCTGAATGTACAGGTTCTATCAATCGAGCTTGAGCAGTCAGATGCTATTGATTTCGATCTTTCCCTGTTCTTGGAGAATGCGCTTCAGGTCACAACGACTACACCAGGTACGTCGCTTGATCCTGTGGCATCCACTGGTGCGATTTCTGCCTTGGTCCTCGATCCAATTGTTGGCGGGAGCGAGAACCTCGACAGCATTGCTGGCAGTCGGGCAACAGCACGGGCAATTGCCCGTGAGGAGAAGGCCTCGGTTGTGAACTCTGTGACGCTCGTGACCACAAATGGCATGACAGTTCCGTTCCAGCAGGTGACCCAAACCCGGTTTATTGCCGAGGTCGAGGAAGAAACTGAAGATGGCGGCGATGGTGGCGACACAACGACGATTACGGCAACAGTCGAGGATTTGGTGACCGGTTTCTCGATTGAGATGACGCCAAAGATCCTCGCCGATGGTGGTGTTGTGCTTCAGTATGCCATCAACATTAGTGAACTAGTCTCCCTGGTGAATGTGGCCTTGGGGCTTGGGGATAGCGCGGCGGCCGTGCAGATCCCGACGGTTGATGTCACAAGCTTTATTCAACAAGCCATCGTTCGAAGCGGTCAGACCCTTGCACTGGCTGGTTTTGAAGAGGCTAGCAACGACACAACTGAGGTTGGGCAGGGCGTTCCAGAGAATATTGCTCTTGGTGGCTCCAAAACGGCCGAAGTTGCCCGTGAGATTGTTGTTGTCCTGATTACACCAAAGATTCAGAACTCTAGAGAGCTTCTGCGTGGTGATTTGCTGTAATCGGTAGTGCTTTTAGGCCTTGCGGGGCGCTCGCTGAGACTAGCGAGCGCCCCGTTGGTGTTTAAAAAGCGTGTTGTTAAAACGACTCGCTCTACGAATCCTGCATGGGTGGGGCAAATTTCGCCCCGACTTACCGTGAACCTGCTGCTATAGTGCGTCTAATCAAGTGGGCTAGGCTTGATTTAAGGGGATTCGCATGCAGGATCAGGAACGATCGGGTTCGATTTCAGTCGCTGACCAGGAATATGCCGTTGGCATGTTCTGGCAGACTGCTGAAGATCCTAAGACAGCAAAGCGCGAAGCTAAGGTCGCGGCAAAGCAGGAGGTCAATCAGGCCGACCTCTTTGTCATGCGCGAGGGTTTCGTCGCTCAGTGGGCTATCGGCTGGACCAGCTATGGCCATAAATCCGGTATGCCTGCAGGGGCTGCGTGCCTTGCGGATGCGTTAACCGGTAACTGGCTGGCGGTGTTTGCTACTGATAATGGCTGGTGGTTTGTCGCCTCTCGCCGTGATGCCATCCTTCCGGATGGTGATGTTCTTTATGACAATGAGGATGAGCCGCGGACCCGGTTTGAGACCGAGTTCGTTCGTGGCGGCTGGGATCAAGTGTTTACCCCTGAGGAGTGGGGGATGGGTGGTGATACCACCCCGCTTGACGAGCTGCTGCAGGGGCATGAGGAGCCTAAGCTCTCCTATCTGAATGACTTCTTTAGCCGCTTGCCGAAGTCGGTGAAGATCGCGGCTGCGGCTTCTGTTGTTGGTGTCGGTGTCCTTGGTTATCTCGGGTATTCGATCTACCAGGGGATGCGGGCGGAGGAGATTGCGCGCCAAGAAGAGTTGATGCGTAAGCAGCAGGAGGCTCTGCGCGCCCGCCAGGAAGCTGAGCGGCTGGAGGCTGAGCGGCTCGCGGCGTTGAGAAATAAAGAGACGGTTGCCCGGATTTGGGAGGCTGCTTCCTTGCCGTCGGAGTGGGCTGTCTCTTGTGCTGCTGCTCTTGACCGGCTGTCGGTCGAGGTTCCCGGTTGGTCGATGCAGACGCTGCGTTGCACCGAAAGTCGCGCCCAGGTCGCCTGGACGCGTGTGCCTGGTGGTTCAATTGCGTCTGCTCAATATGGCTTGGATGGCATTGCGGATCCCGCGATCGGTGCCTCCGGCAATAATATGCGTGGTTCGCTCCGCCTGGATGGCGAGGCGAGGGGTGAGCAGGTGGCTTGGAAGTTGCCAGAAATTCGCCAGAACTTTCTTGAGTTATTTCAGGGGCTTGAGTCCCGTGTGATCCTTACCGAGGTAGCGCGCCCGCCAAAGCCGCCAGATGAGGACCCAACGCTTGCGCCGCGTCCGCGTCCGCCGGCCCATTTTACTTTCAGCTTTACCAGTGAGCTTCCGCCTCTTGTTTGGGCTGAGATATTCGATCGCTTCCCTGGAATGATCGTTGATTCGGCCGATTATAAGATTGGTGGAACCACCTGGTCGTATGCCGGTAGGGTTTACGAAGAATTAACCGATGAAGAAGTCCAACAGCAGAATGCCGCTCTGGAGGGTTAAAATGTTAGAAAAACGTTATTATTCAGGTGTTTCCGTCGCCTCGGTTGTTGCCGCAGCGATGATTGCAATCAGTGTGCCCGGGGCTTCTGCCTTGGCGCAGGGCGATGCCTCACAGTTCGCGCCCGATGCTTCTGTGTTCCGTCAGCTAACCGATCTGCAGCGCCAGATTTCGGTCCTCGAGCGCGAGGTTGTCCTGGAAGATTTGAGGCTTCGTCGCCGCGAGTTGGATCTCCAGATGCAAGAGCTTGAGCAGCGGAACGCGGATCGTCGTCTGGACCGTGAGCGAATTCAGCGCGAAGAGCGGGAGGCGCGTGAGCGTCTGCGTGAGGAAGAGGAGAAGGCGGTCCTAGAGGAGGAGCGTCAGCGCGCTATTCGTGAGGCTGAGGAGGATCTTCGGATCTCTGAGCTCCGCGCGCAGCGCGAGGCTTTGTTGCGCTCGCTAGAAATTCAGACTCAACGTGAAGAGCAGGCCTTAGAGGCTGAGGAGGCCGCAGCTGCGGCTGCAGCAGCTCAGAATGAGGCTGACAGCGCAGCTGAAGCGGCTGGTGTCACGGTGGACGCTGCCCAGGTTCGGCAGCGTCAACGGGTAGAGCGTACGGTTCCTCGTGAGGGCAGTTTGATTGTTGCGCCTGGTGCGCCGGTTGAATCTCCAACATCGCTTGTGGCAGACCCCAATCCTACGGTTGGTGCCGCTTTTGATGCCGATTTAGATGAGTTGGCGAGCTTGATTGGTGTGTCCACCCCATCTACAGCGCCGGCCGCTGAGCCAGCGCCAGAGGAAATTGAGGTTGTTGAGCCAGAACCTGAGCCAGAGCCAATCGCCCCGGTGGTTAAGCGTCTACGTGGCACAGGTGGTATCCTTCGTGCTAATCTAGTGATTGCAGAAGGGGGAGAAGTTGAGGTTTCAGAAGGCGATAGCATTCCGGGTGGGTGGACGATCACTTCGATCGTGCCCGATCGTGTCGTTGCGCGGCATGAAGATGGCGATGAGGATGTTCGGCTGATTTTTGCAACGCGCATTGCGATGGCTGACGAACCAGCATTGCCGCCAATGCCGGCGGTGGTGCCGGAGCCTGGCTTGTCTGGTGGATTTAATCCAATTGGAACAAACAGTGTCCAGAACGGCACCTTCCCGGTTCCTGGAGGATTTTCGGGCTTTTAATGACCAACTTGTTTGTTGAGAGACTGCTGGGGCCTAAATCTAAGAGCCTCAAATCGTCGAAAGCGAGCCCAGAGCCCGAGCCCGCTAATGCCTCTGCTCCAGATAATTTTGGGGCATCGGCGGAAAGCGGGAAGTCGGTTTCTGAGCCGTCATCGAGTTCAGTTGCCGCTGTTCAGGCCAAGCTCGCTCAAGCAAACAGCAAAGACACTGATGGCTCAGCCACAAGTGAGAGCGCTGGTTCTCACACGGAGCTGGAGGCATCAGCGGCTGAAGCAGCACAATCCGTGCCTCATGAGCCAATGGATTTCTCTGCCGCTAGCCGTCGATTTGAGGGTTTTGACAGTAAGGATGAGGACACAGAGGTTGGGCTTTCTGATCAGAGCGATAGCTTAGATAAGCAGAAAGATCAGCAGGCAGCGGATGCAGAACTAGAGTCACCTAAGGAAGCTGCGAAGTTAGAAGAGGATGTTGCCAAAGAGAGCGGCTCGCACTCTGAGGTGGCGTCAGCGAAGGAAGAACCAAAACCGGTAGCATCAAAACCTGCCCGTGTGCCGCCCAAGCCGACTATTGCAGAGAAGCGTCGGGAGAAGGGGGCTGAAGAAAATGATGCCGTAGGAGATGGTGCGAAGGTCGAACTGAGTGATCCGACGGAAGAGCTAGAGGCGGCCGATAAGGCGGCAAAGGATAAGCCGGATGTATCAGAGGCCAAGCCAGAAAAGGCGGTCGAAGAGCCAAAGGTAAAGATGCCTTCAAAGCCGGTTGCTGCGAAGGAGGCTAAGGTTGTCGCCCCTGTGATCGATGACCAGCCCAAACAAGAGGCTTCTAAGGAAGCCAAGGCTAGCAAGCCGGCAACACCGGCCTCTAAGCCTGAATCTAAGAAGGCAGCCGCGGCAAAGGTGGCGGAGCAGAAGGTCGAAGAACCTACGGTGTCTAGTAAGAAGCCTGAGAAGAAAGCCGAGAAGGCAGCGAAGACGCAGGCAGCCAAGCCAGCGTCGTCGGGGGCTGATTCCTCAAATGTGACACAGCTGAAGCCAACCCAGGCTAAGAGCGCTCAAGCTACCGCTGGGCCCACAGGTAAGGGTAAGGCCGATACCTGGGCTGCCGCCGCAAGTGCTGCCACGGGGGCGAAACCTGCTCGCCGTCCGTCTAAAGCCGCCGCATTGATTGCCGCTAAGAAAGCGGAGATGGCGAAGACCGATGATGCCGGTAGTGGGGCGGTGCGACGTCCAGATGCAGCGATGGCTGCACCAAAGCCTGATAAAGCCAAGAAGAACCCGGAAGACCTAACCTCTGAAGACATCACGATGATGATCGAAGAGGCTGGGGCACTTCTTACCGGTCCTGGCGGTGCGTATGAGCGTCGTCCTGAGCAACGAGAATTGATGGCGTTGTTTGAGAACGGCCTATTCCTAGTCTCACGCTCTCACATCGATGATCCGCATGTTCTGTCTTTCGCTGGTCTTCTGCGCCGTAAGGGCATGACCATCGATATGATCCCAGTTGAGATCGCTATCCTAGCCAAGTGCTATGAGAGTGGTGTCGGTGGTGATGATCAGGTCGTTAAGGCGGATGATGAAGCCACCTCCATGCAACGGGAGATCGTTCGGTTCATTGCCGAATGTGCCCGTCTGAAAGCCAGTGATGCGCACGTTGTTGTTAGCCATGGATCGGCGATTGTCCGACTTCGCATCGATGGGGTTTTGAAGGATTTCATGGAGTGGCGGTCTGCCTATGGGGCCGACTTCTGTGCCGCTGCCTTCGCGATGGCCGATGCATCGGATGCAAGTTATCAGCCCTATGAGTACCAAGCTGCACGTATTTCTGATACCAGCGTACGGCTTCCCGGTGGCGTGCAAGCCCTGCGTTTGCAGTTCAACCCACTCTCTTACGGCGGCCGCCATATGGTCGCCCGTTTCCTTTATCGCACCCAGGGTGTGGTCGGCGACGTTGATACGCTGGGTTACGCAGAAAAGCAGATCACCCAGATCAAGCGCATGCGGGCCGTGCCGATGGGTATCAACATCGTGGCTGGCCCAACCGGTTCGGGTAAGTCGACAACGCTGCAGCGTATTTTGAGTACGCTGATGCAAGAGCGTCGGAATGAGATCGCAACCTTCACGGTTGAGGATCCACCTGAGTACGTCATTGAGGGCGCACAGCAGATGCCGGTGACCAATGCGTCAACGGCTGAAGAGCGGAAAGAGAAGTTTAACGCAGCCATTCGTGCCGCACTCCGTAGTGACCCGGACGTGATCATGATTGGTGAGATCCGGGATTCTGAAAGTGCGAAGCTAGCCTTCGAAGCGGCCATGACGGGTCACCAGGTGTGGGCGACCCTTCACGCGGTTGATGCGCTGACCATCGTTAGTCGTCTGAAAGATATCGGCGTTGATGAGTTTAAGCTCTATGACCCTGCGGTCTTTACCGGCCTGGTTGGTCAGCGTCTGACCAGGGCACTATGCGATGGTTGTAAGATACCCATTATGCAGGCCCGGGATGAGGGCATGGTTGATGATGAGCTTTGGGAGCGTACGCTCAGCGTTTATAGCCGCGATATTGAGGGTATTTACGTTGAGGGTAAGGGGTGCCCGAAGTGTAATGGTACAGGCGTTGTTGGTCGTTCGGTTGTGGCCGAGGTTCTGCTGCCTGACGATGCCTTCATGGAATACATGAAGAACGACGATAAGCTCTCAGCACGCCGTCACTGGGTTGAGAACCTAAACGGTATCACCATGATGGGGCACGGTATTCTCAAGGCCAAAACTGGTGTGTGTAGTACCTACGAGATTGAGCGGATGCTGGGCCCACTAGAACTGGATCGTGATCGCGTTCGCAAGGTTGCCGCCGAGTAGATCATCAACATTTCGGCTCGTTGTCGGCGGGTCCTTTGGAGAGATTAGATGCCTTCGTCCTTAGAAATCTCATTTGCCAAGCTGCAGGTAAACGCGAAGGTTCGCCTGCGCCTTTACAAGAAGATTGCCGGCTTGCTTTCGAACGGTGTCTCCCTACAGGCGGCACTTGATGTCCTTTGGGACCAAGCAGCAAAGGGCGGTAAGAAAAAGGGTGATCCTGTCGCTGTCGCGATCGACTCCTGGCGCCAGTCCTATCGAAATGGCCGGCCCTTTGGTCAAGCCCTTGAAGGGTGGGCCCCGCTTGGTGAGCGGATGCTTGTTGAAGCAGGGGAGTCGGGTAGTCGCCTAGATGAAGCCCTATTGAATGTGATCAAACTGGCAGAGAGTTCCCAGGCTATTAAGGGGGCCCTGATTGGTGGTTTGTCCTATCCCGGCATCCTATTGGTGATGCTGGGCGGCATGCTCTACCTATTTGGTGTCCAGGTCATTCCAAACTTTGGCGCCCTATTGCCAGAAGAGGAGTGGACCGGCATGGCAGCCGGTATGCGGGTGATGGCTGCAATTGCAAATAACTGGCTGGTCCCAATCGCTATTGGGTTGGTCGTGTTTATTATCGTGTTCTCAATCACGGCCCCTCGTTGGACGGGGCGCGTCCGAGCCTTTTTTGACAAAATACCCCCATGGTCGATTTATCGCCTAGTTGAGGGCGGTGGTTTTCTGATGGCTGTGGCCGCATTGGTCACTATCGGTGTCTCGGTTCCTGAGGTGCTCCGGAAGCTGCGCCGAAACTCAACGCCCTGGATGCGGGAACGGATTGACAGTGCCCTCCGATATGTAAATTCCGGGGCTAACCTGGGGGATGCACTTCACCGTGGGAAATATGGCTTTCCAGATCCTGAAATTGTCGAAGATTTGCGAATTTATGCTTCGCTATCCTCATTTGATGAGAGCTTGAGGGCCGTTGCCAACGAATGGATCGAGACTGGTGTCGACAAGATTAAGGCGCAGGCTAAGGTTTTGAACACTATTGCTATCCTATTGATTGGCATAACAATCATGACGCTTTTGGGCGGTCTGTTTGACCTGCAGGGGCAGATCACAAGTGCTGCCAGCGGCGGTTAATTTGTTGCCCTAAAGCCACTTTCCCGAAATGGGGCAAAAATGTGGCGGCAATGAGACAATCGAGGGTGGTATTTGTGTCGGAAAGTTGCTATACCATACACCGTAACAGTCAGATGACTGTGTGAGCGCTTATTGGGGGCGCTCTCCATCTAGTACGGATGCGGCACAACATATTACGCCGCTAATCGGAGGTAGGGATAATGACGGGATTGAATTCTGTCGCTACGGCGACCAAGCGGCGTGTTCGCCAAGCTGGTTTGACCCTTGCTGAGACGCTTCTTGTCTTGGCTATCGGTGCTCTCGCAATTGTTGGTGGTACGCTGCTTTACTTGCAGGCAACCGCTGGCAACAAGCTGAATACCGGTATTAACCAGTTCGTGACCCTGCAATCGGGTATCCGATCGCTTTATGCTGGTCAGTCGAACTACGCTGGTCTCACCGACACGCTTCTCACCAAAGCAAACGCTGCACCTTCCGACATGGTTGTGTCGACCGGTACGCTGCGTAACGCTTGGGGTGGTGACGTTGTCGCTGCTACTGCTACCGGTGGTGACCAGTTCACCATTCTGTTTGAGCAGGTTCCAAACAACGCATGCGTTAAGCTGATCACCCTGAACCCAGGTGGTACCGGTGGTTCTGGCCTCGCAGATGTTGACGTTGGCGGTACTTCTATCGCTCTTCCAGTCACCACTGCTACTGCCGTTGGTGCTTGCAACAGCGCAGCTGATGATAACGACATCACCTGGACCTTTAACTAAGATCCAGTCGATAGTTTCAGGAAGACGCCTCGCACTTTGTGCGGGGCGTTTTTCTTTGTCCAATCGCCGCCTCAACTGCCCATAGGCCTTTTCTATCATTGGGATGCGCGCTTTCCGCTTGATCAAAGCAGGGGGCGCTATAGCATGGCGGTGAAGATTTAGAGCTCCTGCCGCCAGTGATTTATGAAACTCCGCGAACTCGCCTTTTCGGACCTTTGCATCAGCGTTGATTGTGAAGCGTTCTTGCGCGGTGTGCCTGGCCAGGTTGGGATTTTGGCGCCCCCGGAAGAGGTGGCGCCCGACCTTATTGGTCTTCATGCTGTTCTATCTGTCGCCGCGCGGGAGCGTGCTGAGTTCTCTGTACGGTATGACGGGGTTGTTTATCGCGTCAGCAGCGTCAGTTCCCAACAGGGTAAATGGTGGGTTTGCCGCCGTGGCATGGCCCGAATTCCTGGTATCTCAGAGCTTGGTGTGGCGCCAAACCTCGCAGATCTCATGGTCTCTCTCGCGCAGGACCGCGGTCTGTTCCTAGTTACCGGCCTTAACAGCCAGGGCAAGTCGACAACAGCGGCCGCCATGATGGCGTCTTGGCTGACGACATTCGGGGACATGGGCGTGGCGATTGAGAGCCCGCCCGAAGCACCGCTTGAAGGCCCTCATGGCGAAGCTGGCTGGTGTTTTCAGATCGATGCCGATGGTCATGAGCTCGCCGATGCATTGGCCCTCGCGCGTCGCTGGCGCCCAAAGTTCGCCTATCTTGGTGAGGTAACTACCCCGGGCATGGTGTCCCAGGCGTTGCGTGCTGCTGGTAGTCAGATGGCCGTTGTTACGACCATGTATGCTGCCAATGTGATCGATGCAGCGGAGGGCTTCGCCAAGATGGCGGAAGAGGTTGAGGGGGATAACGCCCTTAACATGCTGTCCGATGCCCTGACCATGTGTATCCACCAACGGCTTGCTGGCGATGACCAGCGGCTGGTCATGGATGTCCTGCTGCCTACACGGAAGCCGGATGATCCAATCCGGGCAGCCCTAAAGAATGGCAACTTCAGTGAACTTGAAGGCCATATCAGAAGTACGGGCGCGAAGCGTCCTGCTGCCGATTAACCATTAAAATTATAGAGATGGGCTGTTGGCTAGGTGGCCGGTTTTTCAGCTGCTGCGGCCTAGTGGCCGGAATGACATGTCAAACTTGCTGTCAGCCTTTTGTTTGGCCTCAAGGCCTAAGCTTGGGTTCAAGCGCTCGGTAATCATGCCGAGCATATGGTCCGCATACTTAACGGCGGATCGGGCATCAGCTTCGGTATAGTACTCGGATGGCACCACGGTGCCCACGGCGAGCAATGACAAGTCCTGCTCTTTCTGCAGCACACGCATGATTGGGCCCATAGAGGCGTCATCGCTTGCCCGTGGTGGGGCATCATCAGCAATACACCGCGCTGGAATATCCACCCGCTCATGAACCAAGAGGGCGAGGGTGGCGAAGTCGACAATCGTTCGGCTTTCTTTCACCACATCGGCATGACAGCCGAGTTGCATCAGCGGCTCAATCACCACGTCACGGCGGATCTGTGCCCGACGAAGATAATCAGTCGAGATGTCATCCCGCTTATTGGATGAGAATTTGATGGCAAGGCCGCCATGCTCGAGGCTGGGGCCACCGGCATCGCTGCCTAGCTCGCCATCGGTGATTGGCGTGTCGTCAGCCAATTCCTGCCCCCATCATCGCTCTTGCCCCTATCGCTACTGATCGGCTTCTGGACCCTACCTACGGCATTGCCCGGATCAACTTTGCGTTATCCCTGCCGAAACAACTGCTGATACCTTGTGACAACTATACGCAAGACCACTGATAAATTACCAGTCAACAATGGTTTTTTCGGCGAATTCAGCCGTTTATGGGGGTAATCTTGGGTGTGGCAAACTGCAAAGCGGCGCTAAAGCGGGCTGGAATCGCCAAGCATGCGCAAGCGGCAACAATATGCTAATTTTAGCTAAAATTTTTTCTAGATAGTGCGGGGATAGGGGATGAGACTCACTAATCTGAAACATGGGCTTGGTTTTGGCCCCGTTCAGGCTGATGGATTTGGCCGATTGGCGGCTATTGGCGCCGTGGCCATGATGATGGCTCTGCCAACGGCCATCGCTAACGCTCAGGACGTCAGCACGCCACCGGCGGTTACTGATGGCTCGGTTACGGTGCCACCGGCGGAAGCGACAGCAGGTATCCCGGGTGTCGGTTCTACGGCTGAAGGCCCGATCAATCCAAATGCCCCGGCGCTTCAATATCTGCGCAATCGAGGGAACGTGCTGCGCTTCATGGGGCGGCTTCACGGCCTAGACGCGTATTTTGCCGAAGCCGCCAATGGCAGCATCCAGACCTTCTATGTCGCACCTGATGGCACAGCGGCGATTGCTGGCCTGATGTTCAATACCCAGGGCCAGAACATCACCATGGGGCAGGTGATGAGCTTGATGCAGAACGATCCGCAAGCTCTAGCGGCCGCCACGCGCCTCCAGAACGAGGCGCAGCAGCAAGATGCGACCCGGGCACCGTTGAGCCCACAGCAACAGCAGGCAAAAGCCGAGGCTGTCCTGGATGCGGTTGATCAAACCAATTGGTTCCGCCTCGGTCAGCCAGAGGCTTCGGTGGTCTATATGATCCACGATCCGAACTGCCCGTGGTGTGAGCGGGCGATGGGGCATCTGGCCCCTGTTATTGCCCAGGGCCAGATCCAAATGCGGATCATCCCGGTCGGCATGCTGGCCGATACGAGCCTGGCAAAGTCAGCGGCGATTATCTCAAGCCCGAACCCTGGTCAGGCCATGCAGCGTTATGAAGGCCGTGCGGCATCACCACCGCCACCATCAACCGTGACCCAGGATTCCATCCTCCTGGTCCGGCAGAATGAGCAGTTCACCCGTGATTATGATTTGGAGGGAACTCCCCATTTCATCTTCCGTGGCTTTGACGGCATTCCGCGGATTATTCGGGGTATGCCACGCAACATGCCTGGAGATCTGGTTCGGTTGGTTCGCGGCAACTCCTAAGAGCTGACCACCAAGACATGAAAAAAGGCCCGGGTTATCCGCCCGGGCCTTTTTCTATTCTGTAAGCCTGATCGGATCAGGCGTCGTTGGCAGCACGTTGGCGCCAAGAGCCACTCCGCCAGATATTCTCAATGCCGCGAGCAGAGGCTTCGGTGGACACCAGGGTCTGCCACTCTTGCCAGGCGCGCTGGCCGTGATCATCCAGGTGCAAGGACAGGATCAGCAGCAGGCGGTTGAGGATCGGGGAGGTGCGGCCACCCTGGACAACCCAGCGGTAACCGGCGGAGGCCTCACGTCCAAGGGCGATGCCAAGGGTTTTACGGGACAACTCCGGCAGGCGGTCGGCCACATCACCCGGCTCCGGTGGCCGCGGAATGGGGCAAGCCTCTGGATAGGTGTCGAGAAACCGTGCCAGCAATGCCACAGCGGGATCTTTAACCGGGTCGCCGCCGGCTTTCTTGATCTTTCCCCAATTGGGCATTGAGAGGCCGAAAAGCCAACAAAGGTCAGTGACAGACAGGGCTAGCTTCTCCCGTAAGTCCTCTAAATCATGGCCGGTAACCGGTCGATCCTTCGGGATCATGCTTTGTCCTTTCAAACTTGCTTTCTATACACAATACAACGCATCGAGCTGCACGGCCTTGCCCCCACTGGTGAATAACAGTGAACAAACACGAGGAAGAAGTGCAATTCGGTAATGGTGCCGATCGAAGCCCAAGGATTTGAACAACATGTCGACTGTCGCGCTGACCGCCTTCTTTACCTACAACCGGCGAAACATGCCAGAGTCTGTTACCCTGGCCGATGTTCCACTCCCCCCACGCGCCCTACCACCATCCGGTGGCCTGACCACCCTTTATGGGTTCCGCGACGCTTTGGAAGAGCTTTCACGCCTCCGTAAGCGCTGGGAGAGTGACACCGTTGGTTTCGCAACCGTTACCCTGCAAGTTGAAATCGGTAAGATGCCGTATGGCCGGGTGAGCCCAGAGAAGCTCGAGAACTTCCGTTTCCTCTATCTGGATCGGATTACCCGCCCACTCGAAGACATCTGCCGTCAGAAGTTTGATGGTTACGCTGAAGAGATGGGCCTAGAGCCAGCTGACCCATTCCGTCACGCTGGTTTCGTGTGTGAGCGCCCAGACTTCATCGGTCGCCTGCACCAAGAGCCAGAGTTCAACCACCTAGACGTCATTGTCTACCGGATTGATGATCCACTGACCGGCCCACGCCAGATCGCGTCCCTGTTCAACAAAGACGCTGTGGTGTCGATTGAAGCACGTGGTGTTGATACCCGCATCCTTCTGCCACAGGCAGTGCCAGAGCGTGGTGTTCCAGGTGTGGAAGAGACCATTCGCAAGACTGCATAAGTCTCGATACCAATACGAATACAAAGAAAGCCGCTGGTTACGACCGGCGGCTTTTTTGTTGGCTGGGTTTTAGCTGTGGTTCTAGGTGACCAGCGTCGCCATCCAATCCAAGACGGCTTGGATATCCTCAGGCCGCAAGGTTGCCCAGCAGCCAGCCGCGGCCAGCATTGGGCCAAAGGGTTTATGCTGGTCCTGGTAAAGGCGCAGGAGGCCGAGAACGGCAAAGACCAGCAGCCCTAGCAGAGCGGCAAAGACGGCAGTTAAGAACACGTATTCAATGCCCACCCAGGCGCCAATCGCACCCAGTAGTTTTACATCGCCACCACCAATGCCAATGATGCCGCGCAGGCGGAAATAGGCCTCTTGAAGTAGCCATAAGAAGCCAAAGCCAGCGGCTGCGCCCATGATGGCGTAATCAGGCGGCACAGGCGTGATGTTCAGGGCTGATGCCAACAGGCCAACCCAGAGCAGCGGAAGGGTCAGGCGGTCGGGCAGTGCCATATGCTTCACATCAGCCAGGGTCATGGCGATGAAGCTCCAACCGGCAAACATGTAGGCAAGGGTCGACCAGGTCGGTCCAAACTTCCAGGCGATTAAGGCAAATAGAACGGCACAGCCCCATTCCGCCATAGGGGCCGAGACGGGCACCTTAAATCCGCATTGCTTGCAGCGGCCCTTGACCGCGAACCATCCAATACCGGGCGCACGTTCAATGGCGCTCAATGGGCGGCCACAGTTCTCACATCGACTAGCCGGCCACCAAAGGCCCATTTCCTGCTCAAGCTCGATGCCTTCATCCTCAGCAACAGCGAGCTGGCCAAGCCGATCACCAGCAACGGTGGAGAACCCACCAAAGACTAGGCCTAGAAGGGCAGAGAAGGTGATCAGGATCGGTGGTTGCGCCAGGGCAAAATGCAGCGCGTCGAGAAACTCGGTCATGGTTAGCAAGGCTCTTGTTCAGATAACTGGGGCGGCAGCAGGGATTATTGCTGGTTCTGTTGGTCAACCTGTTGTTGCAGCAGCTCTTGCTGCTTCAGCAGTAACTCAAGCTGTTGGGCGCTAAGCGCTTCCAACGACTCAACACGGGCACCAAGTTCGCGAACCTGACGCAGCTCAGGCGATTCGAGCCGGGCGCGGATGGCATCACAGCCCTCACTTGGGCCTCGCCGCTTCGTCTTGGCCGTTAATTCAAGGTACTTGTCTTGCGCCCTAACATAGTCGCGCGCGCTCTCAGCGGCGTTGCGAAGCTCTTCAATATGATACTGCTCAAGGTCAAAGATGCGGGACTGGTCCACGCCACAGGCAATGGCACCACCCATATCGCGGCCAAAATCCTCCGCCATATCCTCGGCATCGGTATCGGCATGGGCAATTGACGGATGGCTAAGGCCGATCGCTAGACCAAACCCTAGGATCGCCACGGTCAGCATTGCTTGTCTCAGCTTATCCATCTAAAACCCCAACAACTGGCCTAAAAACCAATCTTTACACTGGTTGTTTGGGCCGAACTCTCTTAAACACCTGTGATCCAAGTCTACAGGCAGGCCGTGCAGCATCAAAGGGTTCGCTGCATTGCCCCTCGATCAACCAACTGTGCGTGATTAATGCCCAAAGAAGATCTTATTGAATTCAACGGTACCGTCGTCGAACTGCTGCCGAACGCCATGTTCCGGGTCAAGCTCGATAATGACCACGAAATCCTGGCGCACACCTCAGGCAAGATGCGTAAGAATCGTATTCGCGTGCTGGCCGGTGACCGCGTAACCGTTGAGATGACGCCTTACGACTTGACCAAGGGCCGCATCACCTTCCGCTTTAAGTAAGCGGGACTTGCCGTACCAGTCGATGAAGACTGCAACGGCGCGGGCGACCATGGAGGTAACCCCATGGAACTAATCTTAGCATCGGCATCACCGCGCCGCTTAGCCCTGCTGGAACAGATTGGACAAGTGCCATCACAGGTTCTGGCCGCCGATTTAGACGAAACACCCCATCCGAGAGAACTACCCCGCCGTTACGCGATCCGCCTTGCGGATGAGAAGGCGGTGGCCGTTCGTGATGCCCATCAATTGACCAAGCCGGGCCAGGTCATTCTCGCGGCCGATACGGTTGTCGCCTTAGGCCGTCGCATCTTGCCTAAGGCCGAGGATGCCCAGACCGTGCGTGAGTGTCTGGCGCTGCTATCCGGTCGTGCCCATCAAGTGCATTGCGCGGTTACCTTGCTAACAGGGGCTGGTCAGATGACACGTCGATGCGTCAGCTCCCGCGTCTCGGTAAAACGGCTCACCAAGGCCGACATCGAGGGCTATGTCGACGGTGGTGAGGGGCTTGGTAAGGCTGGCGGCTATGCAATTCAGGGGCATGCAGCGGCGTTTATTCGCCAGATTGCCGGATCATACTCGGGCATTGTCGGCCTCCCGCTATTTGAGGTTTCCCAGATGCTTCATGGGCTGGCCGTCAAATGACACGCCCAACCCTGATTATTGAACCGGTTGGCGAAGCTATTCGCGCTGCCCTGTTTCAGGCTGGGGGGCGGTTGCGCCAGTTCTGGTTGATGCCGGACCCAGCGCCCAGCCTCTATCCCGGTGCCATTGTTGAGGGGGCGATTAATGGGCGAAACAGTGCCATGGGGTCGCTGACCGTCGAGGTTCCTGGGGAAGGGGCCGTTCAGGTGCCCGCCCGTGGTGTTGGCCAAGAGATTGCTACTCTGCCCATCGAGATCATTGCGGCCCCCCAACGCGGCACGGGTACAGGGCGTCAGAAGCCAGCCCGGGGCACTGCACAGATCAGTGCCGCTGGCCGTTACCTCGTGTTGCGCGATCCGAAGGGGCGGGGCGTCAAGCTGTCCAATCGGATGGCCGCGGGTGCGGTCGAGCCGTTAGTGGCGGAGATGCAGAAAGAGGCAGGCAGCTGGATCATTCGTCATAATGCCTTGGATGTTGAGCCCACCACCGTTCTAGCGGAGGCACAGCGCTTGCTGGCTGACTGGACTAGCTCAACCCGTCCAGCCATGAGCTTACCCGCTCGCATCTTCCAAGAGATGGTGGTTGAGCCTGACACGGTCGACGTCATTCTTGATGCCAAGCTTAGCGACGAGACCATGAACAAGATGGCGGCGCTGTTACCAAGCGAGGCGATTAGGGCTGAGCAAGAGGCAGGTGATCGCCTAGATCTCGATCGCCATCAATATGAACTGCAGCAGGCGGTGGCACCGTTTGATGGTGGCCAACTTTGTATTGAGCCGACAGAGGCTTTGATCGCCATTGATATGGACCTGGCGAGCCTTGAGCATTGCCATGCCGGCCTGTTGGAGGCGGTGAGGCAAATCCAGCTGCGCAACCTATGCGGCTCGATCGTCATCGACTTGCCAAGAGGCATCGACCCGGCCGAGGTAAAGAAGGCCATGACCAACTACCTTGAGCAGGCGGATATGGCGGCGACGGTTCATGGTGTCAGCCGTGGCGGTTTATTGGAGTTGTCGATCAGCCGCCGTTGGCCCATGTTGCATGAAATTCTGGCGCATTCGCCAGGTTAGCTCCCGATTGGATGAAATCTGAATGAGTAAGGCTAAATGCCCAACCTGCGGTAAGCCGACCGTACATCAGTTTCGACCCTTCTGTTCGAAACGCTGCGCGCAGCTCGATCTCGCCAAGTGGCTGAATGAAGATTACGCCATCCCGGTAGGGGATGAGGCCGCCCATGACGGCCAGCGACGGGGCGATGAACGGCCACGGCAACCAGCCAATGATGACGGCCCGATCATCATTCAGGAAGATTAGATAGCTAGAGGCCGACTAGACCCTGGACAGGCCGGGGCCGGTTTTCTATAAGGCGGTTCGCGTTTGGCGCGGCGACATGGTTCGCCCGGGCCAAGCCCTAGATGCCCAGGTAGCTCAGTTGGTAGAGCAGCGGATTGAAAATCCGCGTGTCGGTGGTTCGAATCCGCCCCTGGGCACCATCCCCCCACAATACTCCGTTTATTGGTCCGGCCAGCTGCCCCATCGATCGGGCACGTGGTGACGTATTGGCTTTCTGCGCCCAGCGCTAGGCTATGCTGACCTATTCGAGGGTAGAACCATGAACCGTACGCAAAAAACCGCTGAGCGCCTGAACAAGTTCAAGGGCGCCTCACGGATCACCCTGTTCATTGAGGATGATTACGATCTGTCCAAGCATGAGCAGGCGAAGATCCAGCGCGTTCGGGATGCAATCGATGATTGGCTGGCCCGGCATCGGGGGGAATACGAGTATGTCGATGGTGTGGAAGAGGAAATGGGTGAGCTTCACTTCCTAATCGTGCCCAAGGCGCTAGAGGAAACCATCCCAGGCGATTGGCTGATGTATGTGCCGAAATGGACCGATGACGGAAAGATCCCGTTCTGATCCGAAACAGCGCAGCTCAACTCGGTTTGGGGGCTTCGGCTTTGCCCTCGCGCTGGCGCTTTAGCCAGTCTAGCGGGTCGAACTCTTCGCCCTTTGCTGCTGCCGCGTCACGGAGGGCCACGGCGCGATCCTGGGCCTCGCTCTCGGCCTTGCCCAGCACGCGTAGGTTATCCAGCATGAAGGGGCGGAAGGGCTCGCTTGGGCGGCCAACGGGCTCGAGGATTGGGCCCGCGTCAATAAAGGCTTCAAGCTTTTTGAGCTCGGATAACCGGCCCATGCCGTTCAGCACTAGGTCGGGCTGAATATCACTGGTCTTGTCGAACCGCTCATTCTCATCACTGATGATTTGCACCACGGTCAGGCCCGCGCGTTTTGCGGCCTCAACACCGGTTTTGCTGTCCTCAAAGACAATGATCTCGGACGGGTCGACACCAAAGGCACCTTGCATCTTCCGGGTGGCATTCTGATATCCCTCGGGATGCGGCTTCTTCTTGGTCATCTGGCCCGCTGTGATCCGAAAGATCAGGCCATTTTGTAGCTCGCCAATCCGGTCAACCTTGGTCCAGGAGGTTTCTTCCCGGGCATTGGTGACCACGGCCTGAAACATGTGCCGGTCATTGATCATCTGGAACATGGCCGGGACGCCAGGCAGCACCTCAATCTGATTGCTGCGCTCAGCGACATAGGCCTTGGTCTGGGCCTCGAACTCTTTCTGGTGGCCATCAAATTGGCCATCGCCAAAGAACAGTTTGAACCGGTCACCGGCGCTCATCCCCGTGGTTTCATCAAACTGCGACGAGGTGATGGTCTTGCCATAGCCGGCCGCCACGTTGATGAACGCGTCTTTACCGACCTGCTCGCTGTCGATGAGGGTCCCATCAACATCGTAGAAGGCTGCTTTGTATCGGCGCTTGGTCATAATCGAAGGATTCTAAGCGGTTACCGGTCTATGCTTTGACGATATCTTGCACCAGGGAAACACAAAACACTATTTCCATTTGTGTGCATGCAACCCTGGCAGGGATTAAATCCCGGCAACGACACTGGTGCCAACGGCCATCACAACCCCGGCGATTAAGCCGCCAATCATGATCGTGCCAAACCCGCTGCCGATATAGGCCAGGAACCCACCGATTGTGACCGCGCCCACAGCAAAGGCGAGAACCGGCCCGACCAGCAACTCGGTCTTAAGGGCAATGGCCCGGGGCCCTTGCTTGTCCGCTTCATCGGCCTGGTGGTGCGCTTGGCGCTTACCCGCTGGTGGCTCGTTATCCTGACGCTTAGCCATGCTATATCTCGGTTGTCCTCAAGGGGTAGGGGGCTAGTGCAGTCCCAATCCTGGCCAGGATCGTATCACAGTGCTCTGATGCGCTGGTGCGACGAGATCATAAAGCTCAATTGGCACCCGTAGGCGTTGCGCCTGATCCCGACCCAGCGCCCGGACATTTACTTCTGGCGCAACCTTCACCCGGCCACCAAACAGGCTGGCCAGCGGGGCTGTGAGGCGGACACCAAAGTCGGCGCCGCCAACCTCGGCAAAGGTAACGGCGCCACTGGCCGCTAGATCCTCCCCATCGCTGAAGGCAAGGTAGCTCTCAAGTTTCCAGCCATAACCCAGCGGCTGGACCAGATCGAAACGCAGGCCTGCTTCGGTGCCCAGATAGCTAATCACTGACATCTTGCCGACTGTGCCACCGCCGAACTGGTAGTAACCCGACACCTCACCAGTGCCGACCACGTCTTCCTGGAACTCCAACGTGTTGAACGGGTTGCGGCGGAACACCTGGCTGAACTGGCCGCCGACTGCCCATTTCGCATCATGGGGCCAGTAGAGAAGCTGCGCGTTAAGGCCGCCATATTGCTCTTCAAACATGCCGGTTAGGCCGGCCAGATAAAGGTCCGGGAAGACATGGTCAAAGCTGCCGATATAGGCGTTTTCCAACCAGAAACTGTTGTCAGCGAAGAGTGCCAAATCACTGCGCACCGGTAGCGAGATAACCGCCCGATCAAGCTCTAGCCGATCAAGATTATCGGCGAGGTTCACCCGCAGGCCCGCACCATAGATTGTATTGCCGCGGCGGTACTGCCCATCCAACACAATGCTCTGCCTTGCAACGGCGGCGGTTGAGGCCTCAAAGGCATCGATGGTGGTTTCTGGTCGAATGTTGAGGCTGGCGCGATCCAGGAATCCACCGGTATCTGGTGGCAGGGTTTGTAACGTGCTGCGCTCGGCATTCTGCCAAACCTCATTGGCTGAGCCGGTATTGTTCGCAAGGTCGCGCAAATCAGCCGATGCCATGCTGAGGCCAAGGGTGGGTACACCATGGCTATGCAAACCCACCGTCACATCATCATCCAGGGGATTGGCAGCCGCGCCCTCAATGCCAGCACCCAGAATTTCGGCGGCCAGTTCCTCGGCGGAGATGGTACCTGCATCAAGCCATTGGCGGCCATTTGCTGATACTGCCTGGCTAGGGGTGGCGATGCTGGGCTTCTCCGGCTCCTCCAGCGTGGTTGACGCTGCTATCGGCAGTCCTAGGCCAGTTAGTGGCTTCCGCCGTCTGGTGGCGTCCCAGGACCAGGATAGGCGGGCTGAGATGGTCTTGAACCGCTCAACGGCGATCCCGGCTTGAAAACCCTGGCCCAAGGGGGTGGAGAGACCGACATTTACCGGGATATTGCCAAGGTCAAAATCAGGATCAAAGCGCCGCTCTGCCCAGAACTGGTCGCTGTCATATTCCAGAATTAGCTTTGGTCGATGCCGTTCTTTGACCCAGGGCAGGGTGAAGGGCAGGCGGTAAACGGCGCTGCCAAAGAGGCCGAGCCGGTCACCGGTGAACCAGAAATCCTCACCCCGGTCTGGTTCCTGCCGCCGCTCCGGCCGTTTGAAATGGCCACCGATGACGCTGAACGGGTTGGTGAGAGGCCCAGCGCCGGCCAGGCGGCCCCAGCCCATGCCAAGGCTTAGATCGACGGGGCCAATCCGCTTGCTGGCCACCAGGTACTCAGAGCCAAAGATGCCGTTACCGGCGATGGCATCGACGCCGAGGCTAATCTGTGGCGCAATCTCTCCCTCATGGCGGAGGAGGAATTTGGCATCCAGCCCGCCGCTAAACTCAAAGCCACGTAGATCTGGTGAGCGATCATCCCGGGTTCGGCGGAGCGTGAGGGCCAACCTCTCCAGGGGCTGAACTGAAACGCCGGCGACCCAATAGGGTTCCCGCCGTGCCGCATGCACCCGGATTGTCCCGGCCGGATCCATGCGGGCGGTAGGGGTGCGGATGGCGCCGATCCGGCCAAGCTCGGTCACCGGATTGTCTGATGCGGTGTTACGGAACCAGGGTTCAGCCGAGGGCGCACTATCCGCGCCAGAAACCGCCTGGCACCCGCTAAGTGCCAGGATCATCACGCCCGTGAGCAATCGGCGCCCCAAATCGGCCATGGCTGAAGGGACGGGTGCCAAGGCACCAGCTGGTCTGTCCGTAACGATTGCCGCCCGTCGTGCAGCCCCAGATCATCAATGGGCGCCGACCCATTGATAGGGCTGCAACCCCCATCATCATTAATCTCTAATATGCACAATAGTATAAGTGCTTAGCTGTGGGCAAACCGTATGGACAAAGCAGTTTGCCACATCACCTCGCGGCTGGATTTTTGGTCTGCTAGCATCAGCGATCGATTACCAAGCTTTGCTTGAGAGAATTAATGCAAGCCTTTGATTTTATAGTGGTTGGTGCTGGTCTGATGGGGGCGGCAGCGGCTCGACACCTGGCCAAGTCTGATGCCTCGGTACTACTGCTTGGCCCTGGTGAGCCAGCCGATAAACGGCGGCATCAGGGGGTGTTTGCCAGTCATTATGATGAGGCGCGCATTACCCGGCACTTGGATCCAAGGCCCGGTTGGGCGACCGTTAGTGCCCGCGCCATTCACCGCTATGCTGAGATTGAGCGGGAGGGGGGCGAGAGCTTCTTCCACGAGGTTGGCTCGTTAATGGTTGGTCCATCCGATGGCGATGGCTCAGCTTACTTTAAGGGAGCTGAAGCAGTCGGATTGGAGCGGGGGCTTGAGTTTTCGGTTCTCGATAACCAGGCGTTGGCAGCAAACTTCCCCATCTTCTCATTTCCCGATGATGTCTATGCCCTTTGGGAGCCTAGGGGGGCAGGCTACATCAATCCGCGTGGGCATGTGGCGGCGGAGAGTAAGGCCGCAGTGGCCGCTGGCGCCGTTAGGGTCGATGCAGAGGTTTCGCAGCTTGAAGAAGCACCAGAGGGCGTCACTGTCACCTGTGTGAACGGTGAGCGGTTCCAAGCCAGCAAGGTGGTCGTTGCCGCTGGGGCATTCTCGCGGGAATTGCTGCCGCAGCCCATCCAAATGGATGTGTTCGCGCGAACAGTTGCGTTTCTAGAGCTTGATGATGTGGAGGCTGAGCGGCTTAAGGCAATGCCGTCGCTGATCTACCAGCCGCCGGATATGTCCTTTAACCCCTATATCTTGCCGCCAGTCCGCTATCCGGATGGCAAGATCTACATCAAGATTGGTGGGGACCCGGATGATCAGCTGTTGCAAAGCAATGCAGAGATATCCGAATGGTTCCGTAGCGACGGAAATCTAGAAGTAAGGGATTTCCAGGTCGAACAGTTGTTGCGCTTCATGCCGGACCTTCGCTATCGCTCGGTCTCCTCAGCCAGCTGTGTGACCTCGTTTACCAAAACTCTGCGGCCACTAATCTATCATCAGACAGATCGCATCGTCGCGCTGACCGGCGGTAATGGCGTGGGTGCAAAATGTGGTGATGAGTTGGGTAGGTTAGGCGCGGCCGAGGCGCTCGGCGAACCCGCCGAGACCAGTCTATTCAATGGTGACTTTGGGCCTGATGGGGCGCCGGAACCCAGCCTTCGCAGCCCACGCCTTGAGGCGCGGGCTGATTAGGCTGGCTGGTTAGTCTGGCTTAAGCCCGACGGCCTGGGCGACGCTGAAGGTCGTTGGCCGCTGACATATCAGCAGCAGGATCGACGGCTGGGCCAAGCGGCTTCTCGTTCTCATCCACGGGCTCGTAGACATACTTTTTGTAGAACTGCGCATCATGCGGATCTTCAACCGTGTTGCGCACGCCAATGAACTGGGCGGGCTTATCGGTTGGGGACACGCTCACCTCTTCGCCAATGGTCAGGCGGTCAGCGTTGCGCATCTTCAGAACCTCTAGGTCCAGCTCACCGGCGCGGCTCTCGATACGATCAGCATTCTTTTCCATCAGCTCAACGGAGCCATGGATTGGAATAACGACCCGTGCGTTCACGGCCTCTAGATACTCGTCCACATCGGCGGCATAGCCATGACCGGAGGAGTGCACTGGCGCTTCCTCGGTGGTGACTAGTCGTTTGACGCCTTGTGCCTTGATGCCAGCATCCATGCCTGCAATCGGTGCTTCATTACCTGGAATAACCGAGGCAGAGCGGATGACCACATCGTTTGGACCCAGCACCAGGTGTTGGTTGTCACCACGGGCGGCACGGGGCAGGGCGGCATTCGTCTCACCCTGGGTGCCAGTAGCGATCACCAGCTGTTTGGAGTCTGGAATTTGATCCAGCGCCTGGTCCCGGCCCTCAACGACGCGGACCGAGCTGCCAACCTTACGACTTAGGATGTCGTTGATCTTGTTGAGATCGGTGTTCACCTGCGCGCGTCTGCGGCGGCCGCCACCATTTTGGGTCTTCAGCTCAATACCGCGTTCGATCTCATCGGCGCGGACGAGCACCTGAAGCGAGTTGAGCAGGGACTTGCCGTGAACAACCAGATGGCGGTCATTTTCAGCGGCGACCTTGGCGAGGTTCAGAATACGCTCGAGGCTACGGCCCATCACGCCGACAACAACGCGGTTGCCATCGCTCTCGGAGACAACCTGGCTGGTGGCGTTTTTCACCGTCTGTTCGGTTGGGGTGAAGCCATCAACATAGGCGCGGGTACTGTCGATGGTGGCGACGTCCACACGCTCATGGCCATAGCGCTTCAGCGCTTTGGCAATCAGGCCTGGCGTTTGCTCTTTATCGAACCAGGGGCCAATAGGGCCGGTTTGATCGGCCTTATAGTCGCTGGAGTGGACCATGGTGCCGGACGGCGTTGAGATCGCGAAACCAACGGAACCTGGGATCGAGTGGCTCACTGGGACCGGCATGATATACGCATCGCCGACTTGGAATGGCTCGCCCGGCTTGATGGTCCGGAACTCTGGCCATTTCGCCCGATCAACATTCAGGTTTATGAAGCTCTGCTCCATGAAGGCCTGGGTGATTGGGGTGGCGTAGACAACTGGCGCAACCTCGGCACCACGAGCCAAATCGTGGGCATAGGCGCCGATGTGATCCTCATGCGCGTGGCCGACGAGTTCAGCGTCTGGCACGCCCTCATCAGAGCTATCGGCCAGGATGGCATCATAGGGGCCATCAGGATCGGCGAATTTGGTGCCGTTATCGATCCGCAGCACGGTTGGCTTACGGCTCTTATTGGCGGGGTCATAGCGCAGGATACCGGAGTTGGCGCCGATATCTTCGGGGTTGTTGCCACCCTTTGGCGCGTAGGTCATCTCACCCTTCATGGCGAGCTCTTCTGGCCGTGGGCTGTCAAAAACTGGTGCCGGTGGCGGTGCCTTTGGCATCGGCGTCACGGGCTCTTGCGCTTCCATCTCTGGCGCCTGCTCTTCATGGCGGCGGCCTTTGCGGCCACGGCGGCCATGATTACGGTTGTTCCGGTGATTATTCTGATTGCGATGGCGCTTTGGCATAAAATCGGGGCTCTATCATGACAGTTGTCGGGTCACCGGACGGATGGAACCAGGGACCCGGCGGGGGTTCATGTCACGTGTAGGCATCCCATTGGCTGTCGCCCTCATCCTCATCCAGGTCGATCCATTTGGTGATCAACCGTTGGTAGATGGATGGATCGTCAGGACCACGCCCAGCGACAAAGCCGGGTAGGTTTCGGATCAACTGGTCCATCGCCTCATCGCTGAGGCCGATGCGGGTGATACGCGGGTGGTGGAATTCGAGGGCGCGAACAATCTCGTCCTCATCCTTCCAAGTCATGCGTTTTACCGCTCTGGGCATGGCCCTAATCCTTGGTCCACTACGATCATCATGGGGTCACCATGGATGGTGTAACGATCGACTAAAACTCGTCAACCGCCATGCCATTTACGTAACGCTGTCATGTTCCCAACTCAAAACGAAAGCGCGCAGGAAATTCCCACGCGCTTCGAAAGTTTTTTGTAAGAAGGTGTCGCTACACTATCGCGAAATGCGAAAAATTAGCTCGCGTCGCGTAGACCACCATCTTCGAGCATCTGCAGATCGTCCTGAATCCGGGACACGCGATTGCCGATGATGTTCAGGCGATGGCGATAGGTCTCGCAGCTTGCAGCGCCGGTCAGGTTCACCGCGTTTACGATATCGGCCAGTGAGGCACGGATCGACATCATTTCACGGGTGCCTTCTGGCTCAAGACCAGATTGGGCGGCCAGACGGTGCGCAGCATTACACGCGTAAGAGCGGCATGCGGCGAGCATGGTCAGAACATTTTGAAGACGACGGGCGAGGGTTTGTGGGCTCTCGCGGAAATCGTAATCGGCAGCTGCCGCCATGCGATCCAGTTCAAACTGTGCGCGGCCAATCTGCATGTCGAAGCTACGCCAACCGTAACCTTCGAAGACATTATCGTTGATCAGAGACATTAAAGTTCTCCTGCCTAGGGACACATTTGTATCGCTAAATGGGCCATTCGACCAACCGGGAAATTTATATGCTTACAAACGAAACGCTTGTTGCCCGGTGGATAAGCTGGCGTGGACTGTTTGGAAAAGCCAGGGCTTGTAACACTCTTGTCTGTCACAAGATGGCCATGAACCGATCATCTTTCGGCCCAACTCGCGGGCCAGATACACGGATATTCCGGCAAGAGTCCATCCAAATTATCGCATTGCAGCGAGAATGCCTCCATCGGCTGTTGCACGGCTGAACCAAGGCCGCTGGGTATTAGGTTCTCGTTCCACCGGGTGCGGGGCCGGTGTCGTTGGCGTCCCGCTTACGCCAGTTCGCCAAAGCGAGCGCGGTAACCTCCGGCTCGAAATGGGATGCGTCTTTTGCTAGCGCATCCAGGTCTTTGTAGACCCGCTTATCGACAAACAATGTCATGGCCCGTTGGTGCCGGGTGATCATTACGTTTGCCTGCGGATGATCCAATTCTCTCGTAATAATAGGAAAGGTGGAATCTAAAGCGCCGCCTTGGGGCGAATCCATCATGTGACCTTCCTCCCAGGCGGGTGGTTCCGGCTGGGATAATGTCAATGAATACGCATGGTTAAGGCGAATACCTTCGTTCACCTTAATGGTAACCGGCGAATCCTCGCCATCGATCAAAACGGTCATATGATTGGGGCCAATCGCCTCAATTGTGCCAACAGCACCCTTAGTGATTCGACCGCCACTCATGCTCTGATCCGGGGTGATCGTCTCCCGGAACAGCACCCGATCCTGAAGTGAGAATTCACGCTCACCATCATGGGTCTGAATGGTGACACCGTCGCTTAGATAGCCAGCTTCCTTAAGGTGTTTACGGGCCAGCTGATTGGCCTTGTGGTTCACCTTGCGGTCCAGGGTGAACATCACACCGCGTTTGCCGTCATTTATCGGCTTCACCCGCCACTCAGTGTAGGCAATTGCCGCCTGCTCAACCGGGTCCTTAGTGAACTTTATCCGACCGCGCTTGTCGTAGTTCTTCAATGCCTTCTTGGCATTGCCCTCATCCATCGCGAGGGTGGCTTCCTTATCTTTTTCCTTACGCTGACGTAGGACTTTCTCAAGCCGGATAATGCGGGTGTTTGGGTCCTCAGCAATTGCGCGTAGGGGATCGCCGGGGGCAATCGCCTTCATCTGGGTCAGGCCGCCAATATCGCCGATTGAAAGGTTGTGTTTGGCGGCAACCTGCATGATGCGGAACTTCTCCCGCGTGCCGCTCATCGCGGCCTCATCGACAATCAGCATGCCACCACGCTGTAGGCCAAGCTCTGGCGCCAGGGCGGGGTCGCGAATAGATTCTAGGGTCTCGAGCACTTGGTGCAGCGGCATTGCCTTATGCCCGCTCTCGCGCTCTAGGGTGCGGATGAGCTGGGTTGGCTGGGCGGTTATCAGGACGCTATGGCCGGCCTGTTTGAGGGCGCGAACGGCCATATTGATGACCGTACTTTTGCCAGCGCCCGGATTACCGTGAAGGAAGCGGTAGCGGGCAGGCTCAACGAATTTGCGGATCGCATCCTCGATATCGCCTTCCAGCTTGTATTTCTTGCCGACGGCCTCACGCTCAGCGCGGTAATTTGAGAGCGCCAAATCAACAGTATCGCGGCGAACCCCAGCGCCAGGCTGATTGGACCAGCTGCGTGCGGCGTGCAGGATCTGCTGCTCCATCGTTTGCAGCTCAATAGTGGTATAGCGCGTCTTATAATCGTCGCCGAAATCATAGACAGTGCCAGGGTAGGTAATCACCCGGTTCATATCGGAGAGAAGGCCGGTGGTAATTGCTTCACGTACAAGATGGCTACTGCGGACATCCTTCACCAGCTCCGGTGGTTGCCAGTCACGGCGATCCATCAGGGCGGAGTGCAGCTCATTAGCGGTGAAGGTGCTGTGATGGGCGGTAACGCTGTGCAGTAGCTTATCAGCGTTCTCAGCAAGGAATTGCTCAGCCTTCTCAAGCGCGGCTTTGCGCTCGGGATCGATGCCGTTCGATTGCCCGAACGGGTCGCTTAAATCGCCACTTACTTGCCTGCCGTCATCGGGCATCTGTTGTCTTTACTCAACCAGAAGAGGAGCGGGCAGTGGGAGAAAACGCCCAATTTCTGCTAATAAAACAACAGCTTCAGCCGAAAGTTGCAGCCTCTGATTTAAGAAGCTTTTGTGACAAGGCAACGCAATTGACCATTATCTCTTGTGCAAACAAGGTCCTAAGGTCGGATCAGTCACCGCTGCCAATTGTCTCCATTTGCGCCAAATCGCGTGGCACCTGTGGGGACCCGGCCGAACCCGGCGCACCGTAATAGATTTCCGCCGAACCCAAGGCACCGGTGGTGCTGGATGGGTTTGTGCGAAGTGGCGCACGCGGGGTCCGCTTAGGCAGCGGGCTTGCCTGCGGTTGCGCCATCGCTTGCGGCGTTGGCATCTCTTGCCGTGGCTCTTCACGCATCTCAGCGCGCGGCGTTTGCCGCTCAATCAATGGCTGTGCCGTAACCGATGGCGGTGTCGGCACCGTTGGCCGTGACATGGCCGAGGCTGGAACCGGCTGCGGTGCTGTATCCACTGATGGGGACTGTGCCATGCCGGTGAGGGCAGGGCGTGCACGCACCGCGCCAGAGGCCGCGGTTAGCGGTGGCCGGAAGGTTGGCTGTGGCTGGTGATCTGCCGTGCTGGCAATGCTTTGCGGTGGCTGTGGCAACGCCTCAGCTTCCATGGGCTCCACAGGTTGTTGTGGGGCTTCAGGCTCTTGCATGCTGGCGGCCACCGGCATTGTTGGTGCGGTTGGCGTAACAGACACGGCATTGGCCTGCTGCTCAATCAACTGCATGGCTGCGGCCGGGAGTGGTGCCTGCTCTACCGTCGCTGGTGCCGTCTGAACGGCGGCGGCGGGCAGTGAGTTGGTTTGGTAGCCGATCACACCGGCATCGCTAACCCGCGTTGGTGGCGCCTTGGGTCCCTCAACTGGCTTTGCTTGCTGGCTGTGCATCACGGCAGCTGGCGGGGTTGGGGCCAGCGGTGGGGCAACCGGACGGGTTGGTAGCTGTGGTGTCTTTGCAGCAAATGCGCGAGCGGCAGCAGCGGCCAAGACGGGATCACCACCGGAGAGGGAGCGGACCCAGAATTCACGCAGCTTGGCGGGTACATCGAACCATTCGGCGGCAGCTTTGGCCCAAACCCAGACGGTCTCAGCACGCGCCTGGCTTGGCAGGGCATGGAACAGCTCACGGAACCAATCGTCGCGCATGCACTCCATAAAGGCATGCAAGGTCCAGGTGCGCACAGCACCAGGTGCAACGGCCTCACCGGCGCGGGCCATGACCTCATACTCAACTTCATAGAAGTCGGGCGCGTCGCCATTCTGCACCCGCTCTGCCATCACAATGGCTGCGGTGGCAGCGGCGGTGACGGCGATTGGTGCCAGACCTCGGGCTTCAAACTGATCGGCGATGCCCGCCTCAAAGGCGCGGAGGCCACGCTTCTTCTGTTTGGCAGGAACAGGCTTGGCCGTGGCAGCGGCTGCTGGGCGCGGCTTCTGCATCGCCACGGGCTGGCTGGCCCGAACTGGCTGGACCAGCTGTGGTTTATCGCTGGCAAGACGGGTTGGCATTGCCGGTGCCTTGGCTGGCTTCGCTTGCGGTGCAACCTGTGGGGCTGGCTTGGCTGGCGCAGCCGCTTGCACTGGTGGCGCGAGGCGCTGCTGTGGTTTTGCGGTGGTGCGAGCCATTGCGACGCGCTTGGCTGGCTGTGCAGCAGCCTTCTTGCTGTTTCGGCCAAGGCGGGGGGTGCCAGATGGGCGGCGGATACCGGCCTCTGGGTCAAACGCTGCGCGTTGCTGCTCAGCCGTATTGGCGGCTTGCTGGGCGGCAGGCTTTGCGGTGCCGATGCGGCGCGGTGTAGCCGCCGGACGGGGCGCTGTTGGTTGGCTGCTGGCCACCATGCTGCGCAGGCCATCAAACCAAGAACGACGCTGCCGCCCTTCGAGTTCCATGCTGAGGGCTTGCCCCAATGCCTTACGAAGTGGCTTGGACTGACCAGCAAGGAGATTGAGGGCAACCGCTGGCTTGCCGGCGATCTGCTCATCCGGGAAATCACGATAGAGGGAAGCGGCAAGCTTACCCCAATCACCATAGAGACGATAACGCTGGGCGGCGGGCAGGCGTTCCATGGCTTTTTGGAACACTGGGTTTTGTGCGGCGTCACGCATGACCAAGACCACCCGCGACCGGGTCATCCATGGTGGCAGCTGCTCAACTTCAAGGTCGGCGGCCAGTCGCTCTTCCAGGGTAACCAGGTCCGGGGCGACCCGCGCGCTCAGGGCGGCAGCAAGCTCATCGATCAGAAGCTCGGTTGCGCTCTCTTGATGTAGACGCAGGGGATCATTGGGTTCGCCGGGCAAGCTGGCGACACAGCTCTCGATCAGACGGTCGACATCTTGCGGGGTTAGAATGCTGGCCATTGCGGCACCTCAATCTCGCCAAGTGGCCGAAAACCTATGCTCGGCCCACTACAATTTGTGGCTATCTGCCATGTGTGCACAACATGTAGCATTGGAAATCAGCGAGTCGGAAGCGAGAAATCCAACGATTCGCAGATTTCGGTGGATAAATTGTGTCTGCGCGCTTGCTGGCTACTAGATATTGGGGGTGCCGGATGTCTGGTTACCAGCGGGAAAACATTTTTTGGTTGATTAGATAATTCTGAGAAACTATTTCCCGCTTTCTATCGTCACTGTCATATTCGGCTTAACAAAGTCGTGTAACGCATAGCGATCACGATGGCGTTTCAGGCGTATCCGAGCTTTTGCGGGCCATCACCCCCAACCCCCAGGCTCCAAACTCGGAAAAATCGCCCGACTCGACCCCCAAAGAGGTGCCAACCCAATCCCCCCTACCGACGGCACCTCTGGGGGACGGTCGATTTTCTGAACGAGTTTCTAATTGGGACTAAATTGCGGTTGTCTCTGCCTTTCAGCCGCTGAAGCCGGGTTATGGTTACGGGAGATAGCCATACCCGGCGTCTCATTTCCTCCACATATCACTGCTAATCCTTGCCTTGATCGCCTGCTTTGCGGCACAGCGATAGGATCGTTTTTTGTTTGGATTTAGTGGTTTGTTATGCGCTTAGCGCCTGCTTTTGATCCCCGTACCAACCCCAATCAAGGCGGCGGCGGCGTCGCCGGCTGCCATGTCATTGTCCTGGGCAATGAGAAGGGCGGTTCTGGTAAGTCCACGGCGGCCATGCATGTAATCGTTGGCCTACTGCGCCAGGGCTACCGGGTCGGTGCCATCGATCTTGATGCCCGCCAAGGCACGTTGAGCCGATATTTCGAGCGCCGGGTTGCCCGACGTGATGCCACTGGTGGGGATCTGCCGTGCCCAACCCATCGCGCCGTGTTCCGATCTGAGGCTGATACCCGTGAGGCGATGGAAGCCGAGGAGCGTTCCGCCCTTGATCACACCATCCAAGCACTGGCCATGGATCATGATGTGTTGGTCATCGATGCGCCGGGCTCTGACAATTATCTAAGCCGCCACGGCCATTCCTATGCGGATACGCTGATTACCCCGATGAATGACAGCTTCATCGATCTGGATCTGCTGGCGACGGTGGACCCGGAAACCCTCGCCGTGATCCGGCCCTCGGTTTACTCGGAACTGGTCTGGGAGACACGGAAGCGGCGTGCCATGCGGGATCGGGGTTCAATCGATTGGATCGTTATGCGCAATCGCCTGGGCCATATTGATGCTCGCAATAAGCGCGATATTGCGCAGATCCTTGAGCGGCTGGGCCAGCGAATTGGTTTCCGCCAGGCCCCCGGCTTTGGTGAGCGGGTGATCTTCCGGGAACTCTACCTGAAGGGGCTTACCCTCCTCGATTTGATTGAGGATGGTGAGATTGCCCTCAACATGTCCCATGTGGCGGCCCGGCAAGAGGTGCGCAGCCTGATCGACCAAATCCGACTACCGCCGCTTGCGGAGTTCCGACCCGTCGCGAACTAAGCCCGGTTGTGGCCAGGACCGCAGCGCGGTATCACTAAGGGGTCGATGACCGGCGCCATTCGGCGACCATGCCGGTCGACCAAGCACGCTTAAAAGAGCTTCTCATGACACGACCGGTGCGTAAGGCGGTTTTCCCGGTAGCAGGCCTGGGAACCCGGTTTCTGCCAGCAACCAAGGTAATGCCCAAGGAGATGCTGGCCCTGGTTGATAAGCCACTGATCCAATATGCGGTTGAGGAGGCGAGGGCCGCTGGCGTCACCAGCTTTGCCTTCGTGACGAGCCAGGGCAAAACCCTGATCGAAGATCATTTCGATACCCATGCGGAGCTCTATGAAACTCTCGAGCGGCGCGAAAAGGCGGCCGAGCTTGAGGCCGCAAAGGCAACAGAGATTACCGCCGGTGACCTCGCAATCTTCCGCCAACATGTACCGCTTGGCCTGGGGCATGCGGTTTGGTGCGCACGCCACTTCGTTGGTGATGAGCCCTTCGCGGTTATCCTGCCCGATGACGTCATCCTCGGTGATCAGCCTGCACTGAAGCAGATGGTTGAGGCTTATGCCGATACCGGTGGCAACATGGTGGCCGTAGAGGAAGTGCCGCGCGACCAGGTCAATCGCTACGGCATTCTAGATGTTGATCAGGATGATGGCCGCCTGGCCAGCGCGACCGGCTTGGTTGAGAAGCCAGACCCCGCCGATGCGCCATCCAATCTCTCAATCATTGGTCGCTATATTCTGCAGCCAGAAATTTTCAAGATGCTGGAGAGCCATGAGACCGGTGCAGGCGGTGAAATCCAGCTTACCGATGCCATGGCAAAGCTGATCGGCCCGATGCCATTCCACGGCTTCCGCTTTACCGGCACCCGCTATGATTGCGGAACCAAGGCTGGTTTCGTTGCGGCCAATTTGGCGTTTGCCCTGGCGAGGGAAGACTTGGCCGAGGATGTGCGCCGCATGACATCTGATCTGCTTATGGCGGAGGGGTAGGGCCATGCGTATCGCGATGATCGGTACTGGCTATGTTGGCCTGGTTTCCGGTGCCTGTTTCTCAGAGTTCGGGCACGAGACCACCTGTGTTGACCTCGACACTAATAAGATCGAACGCCTGCGGTTGGGGGAGATCCCAATCTATGAGCCTGGCCTGGACACCCTGGTGCGCGGTAATGCGGCCGGTGATCGTTTGTTCTTCACCACCGATCTGGCCGAGGCGGTAAGCACGGCGGATGCCGTCTTTATTGCGGTTGGCACACCCAGCCGTCGCGGCGATGGCCATGCTGATCTGACCTATGTGTATGAGGCGGCGAAACAGATCGCCGAGGCGATTGACGGCTATACGGTGGTGGTCACCAAATCGACGGTGCCGGTGGGGACCAGCCGAGAGGTTGCCCGCATCATCCGGGAAACCAACCCGGATGCCGAGTTTGACGTTTGCTCAAACCCTGAGTTTCTGCGTGAGGGTTCAGCGATCAATGACTTCATGCGCCCCGATCGTGTGGTGATTGGCACTGATAGTGAAGCGGCACTGGATGTCATGCGAGCGCTTTACCGTCCGCTTTACCTCAATGAGACGCCGATCCTTCAGACATCACTGGAGACGGCGGAACTGACCAAATACGCCGCCAACGCATTCCTCGCGACCAAGATCACCTTCATTAATGAGATGGCGGACCTTTGCGAGAAGGTAGGCGGTAACGTGCAGGATGTGGCCAGGGGTATCGGCCTTGATGGCAGGATTGGTCGGAAGTTTCTGAATGCCGGTCCTGGCTATGGCGGCTCTTGCTTCCCGAAGGATACGTTGGCGCTGGTTAAGACGGCTGCCGATTACGAAAGCCCGGTGCGCATCGTTGAGTCTGTGGTGCGGGTTAATGATCGCCGCAAGCGCGCGATGGCTGAGCGTGTGCTCGCCGCGCTGGGTGATAAGGCTAAAGGGGCCAATGTCGCGGTGCTCGGCGTTACCTTTAAGCCGAATACCGACGACATGCGGGATGCGCCTAGCCTTGATATTATTCCAGCCCTGCAAGAGGCGGGCTGCAAGGTCACCGCGTTCGACCCTGTTGGGATGGATGAGGCGGCAACCCATTTCCAGGATGTCACCTGGGCCGAAGGCGCCTACGAAGCGCTTGAGGGGGCCGATTGCCTGGTGCTGGTGACTGAGTGGAATGAATTCCGCGCGCTGCAGCTTGATCGCCTTAAGGCCGCCATGAAGACACCGCTCGTCGTCGATCTACGCAACATTTATAAGCCGGATGAGATGGCCGAGGCCGGTTTCCATTATGTCTCCGTTGGGCGCCCAGCCGTTGGTGCGCCAGTCACAGAACAATAATCAAAGGGGCCCATGACCCATGGCTGATACCCATCAATTTGAACAAACCATTCTGCGCGAATACGACATCCGCGGGATCGTTGGTGAGAGCCTGAACCGCGAAGATGCGCTGGCCCTTGGTCGCGCCTTCGGTGCCATGATCGCCGAGACCGGTGGCGGCAATAATGAAGTTTGCGTCGGCTATGACGGTCGGGTCAGCTCCCCAGATATGGAAGAGGCTCTTGTTGAAGGGTTGGTCAGCTCAGGCATGCGGGTGAACCGCGTGGGTTTGGGCCCGACGCCAATGCTCTACTTCTCCGTTAAGCATATGGGCGCTGCTGGTGGGATCATGGTGACGGGCTCCCACAACCCGCCTAACTATAACGGCTTCAAGATGTTGACCGGTGGTGGCCCACTCTTTGGTACGGCCATTCAAGATCTTGGTAAGCGCGCCGCCGAGGGGCGGTTTGTTGCCGGCATGGGCGATGCTGAGAAGGTTGATATCTATCAGGCTTATATCGATCACCTGCTCGCAATTGCGGATATCCCAAACGAGCTAAGCGTGGTTTGGGATTTCGGCAATGGTGCCTCTGGCGCGGTGGCAAAGCCATTGCTGGCCAAGCTGCCGGGTAACCACATTTCCCTCTATGAGGATGTGGATGGCACCTTCCCCAACCACCACCCGGATCCAACGGTTCCAGCTAACTTGGTGGATCTGCAGGCCGCAGTGGCCGAGCATAAGGCCGATATTGGCGTCGCGTTTGACGGTGATGGCGACCGGATCGGCGCCGTCGATCAGAACGGTTCAATCCTGTTCGGGGACCACCTGATTGCCATCTATGCCGCTGAAACCCTGGCACAGCATCCAGGCGGGACAGTGATTGCAGATGTGAAGGCAAGCCAAACTCTGTTCGATGAGATTGCACGCCTCGGCGGTGAGCCGGTGATGTGGAAGACCGGGCATAGCCTGATCAAAGATAAGATGAAGGAACTCGACGCCCCGCTGGCAGGGGAGATGAGCGGCCACATCTTCTTCCGTGAGAATTATGGGTTTGATGATGCGCTCTACTGCGCGATCAAACTGATCTCCATCGCGTCCAAGGCCGGCAAGCCGGTTTCAGACCTTATCAGCCACATGCCATCCACCCACAGCACACCGGAAACCCGGTTCCAGGTGGATGAGGTGCGTAAGTTCCCAGCCATTGAAGAGGTTCAGGCTCGCCTGGCCGCCCAATCCGATCTGGACGTGAATGACATGGATGGGGTTCGGGTTAATACGCCAGATGGCTGGTGGTTGCTTCGTGCCTCCAACACCCAGGACGTTCTTGTCGCACGGGCAGAGAGCACAAGCCCAGAGGGGCTAGAGCGCCTGAAGGATATGGTCCGTCAGCAACTGGCTGAAAGCGGGATCGACGCCCCTTCAGATTTCTAACTGTTTTCGAATTTTTGCCGTACATTGCCAGTGTTAGTAGTAGTCGCTGCGCAATGTGTGGCAGGCAATGTTTGAGCGAACAGATTGGTCAAAGGTCCCACGCTTCTGGGATGATGGCGGATATCTGAGCGGTAGCGATCAGTTCGCCGTCGCTTCTTTCGCTGTGTCTGAAACTCTCATGACACCGCATCAGGCCCTGGGGCCAGATGCAGCAGAGTCTTGGCGCCAGGACATCTATGAAGCAGCCCGTACGATAGAGATGGATACCTACCTGAAGGCCAATCAGCCGGAGGGGGGCAGCACAGATCTTGGGCATGTGCCCGGGCCGCTGGATGTGGAGCTCGACTACGATAAGGATGCACGGCAGTACGTCTTTAGGGTGTCATCCACCATAACCGATGACCGTGCGGAGTATCGGATCGCGGGTCGGCCGATTACCCGGATGGCCAATGACTATCGGCAAGACTTTGTAGTTGGCATGTCTCGCATGCTGCGATCAGGCAAAACTGTGGCGCAATCGGTGATCACCGAGATGGACCGTCTTCGCAAGGGGCAGCATATGGCAGCGGCTGGTGTTGTTCAGGATGCTCTATATGGCGCTGGGTTGGCACCGCGCGATGCCGATGATTCCAAGGCCATCTTCACCCTGCTTCAGAACGTGGCGCCCATGAGCAATCAGGTCGCAATGGGGATGTCTGAATTGTATGAGTTCTCACCGAAGCCGGTTATTCGCGATAAGCCTGATTGGCGCCCGTGAACCAGGCAGTCTAGCGCGGCACTGACAGAGTGATGGTCTGGCCGCCATGGCCGTGAACGCTGTCATGGGCGCGGATTGTGACTTCATTGATCCCAAAGGGAATAGCCACACGGCTTAGGCTTCGCGTAAAGGGCTGCTCGGTCACATGGGGATGATGCAGGACCCGGGTGCCTAGGACGTCGCCATTGGGGGCAACCACATCAAACGCGTCGGCGTAATGATCCCAACCTTCATCGGCATGCTCAATGGTCGCGGTCACCCGGTACTCGTTGCTGGAGCCGGGTAGGGGGCTGATCTCGGCGCGGATAACATCAGCTTCGCCAGCCGCTGCATTCATTGTGATGGCGGTGGATGAAATGAAGGTGGCGGCCGGGACGGCCGCCATACCTCTAATCATTGGCTGGTGGTGTTACGAACGGCGAGGCAGCCAACGCCAGCTCGCTCAAGCTGATCACAGGCATCACGTGCGGTATCTTTATCGAGGCCCGCAAGGCGTGCGCGATAGAGCGTACCACGACCCGTGACGATCGGCTTAATTAGTGGCTCGGCCCAGCTCAGCAGGCCAGGCGCCAGTGAGACGGCCTTGGCAATTGCGGCGCTGGTGCGATCCTCACTGCGGAACGCGCCGACCTGAATGCTCCACCCGCCCAATAGGCTGGTGAGGGCCGTTGGTTCCGTTCCGATTGAGGCGACGGGGATCTCGTTGTTGACCGGGTGATCCTGCTCAAGCTCTGGCGCAGGATCGACATTCGGGCTGACATCGCCCTGACCATTTGGCGTGGCATCGGGCTGCACATACGGGCCGGAGCCAGCCACAACCAGGCGAGGCGTCGCCGATGGTTTCTCATTCGGTTGGGGCACTAGAGCCGCCGATGGCTCAAGCGTCAGCATATCCTCTGGCGCCACATCGGGCTGTGGTTCGGCAACGGCCGCGCGCTCAGCCAGGCTAGCAACGGCGATGGCGGTGGCTGGGCTCTCAACGAACTCAGGCTTTTGCATCTGGGCTACCTGCAGCAACCGCTCCTCTGCCACGGTGGCGGCGACAACGGTGGTGCTCGATGGGCGTGCCTTAGGAATAGGGGGGATGCCAGCCAAGACAAGGTTACGGCGGGAGGCTGTCGCAAAACCACGGTCCAGCAGCTTCACCGTGTGGTTGTTACGGCGGGCGGCGGTGCGACCACCAAAGACAACACCGATGATGCGGCGGCCATCCTTCTGTGCGGAGGCGACGAGGTTAAAGCCACTGGCGTTGATGTAACCAGTCTTTATGCCGTCGACACCGTCATAGCTGCCGAGTAGGCGATTGTGGTTCCGGTACTTGCGGCCCGCATACTCAAAACGGCGCGTGGAGAAATAGCTGTAATATTCCGGATAGCGAGAGATCAGTACGCGGCCAAGGGTGGCCATATCCCGTGCCGTCGACCGCTGATACCGGTTTGGCAGGCCGCTCGCGTTACGGAAGGTGGTGCTCGCCATGCCCAGGCGGCGTGCCCGCTCAGTCATTTTCCGTGCGAACTGGATTTCAGAACCGCCGAGCCGTTCAGCAATGACGACCGCCACATCGTTGGCTGATTTGGTCACCAGCGCCAGAATCGCATCTTCCATCCGGATCGTGCTGCCCTGCTTGAGGTGCAGCTTGGATGGCTGCATGCCGGCAGCGCGTTTGGAAACTGGTAGGCGTTCGTCGAGTGAGATCTGGCCCTTCTCCAACGCCTCAAAAACCATGAACAGGGTCATGATCTTGGTGAGGGAGGCGGGGAACAGGCGTTTATCAGCCCGGTCGGATGACAGCACCTCACCGGTATAAGCATCGATAACAATCGAGGCGTATTTTGAGTTCGCGAACGCTTGGTTCAGCGGGGCGAGGCCGATTATCGCGATGGCAGTCAGGCCAATCAGTGCCGCGGAAAGCAGTTTTGTCGCTTTGCGAGCGCCTGGCTTGGTGGTGCCAAGTGCCTGATTTTCACTATGAAAATGTGAACCGCAGACATCTGTCATTGAGGGGGCTTTCAATCATTGGTCCAGGAAGTTACGAAAATGGTATGTGCTGAACCTCTGGCTGTCCATGTCTTTGACGTATCACCATTTTTCCGTCTTGCCGGTGATTCATCGATGCCACAATGCGCTTAAAATACCGTCTACTTTTATCTCGAAATTATCGTTTATGTTGCGGTGCACAAAAAATCCGTTGACATGAATTAGGTCATTCCCATATCCATTGTCGTGTTGCAGTGCAGCAAGGTCGGGTGTAGAAGCTTCCTCGTGAGGTCATCCGATTGATGGCTGAGCGATGCAACCAGAACAACCGTATGAGACGGGACACGGACAGAAACATGAGCGAACAACCAATCAAGAAGCCGGCTGCGCCGACTGCCAAACCAGCTGTTGCTAAGGCTCCGATTGCCAAGCCTGCTGCCGCACCAGCGCCAGTGGCTGCGAAGCCAGCGCCAGCCGTTGCAACCCCGGCTCCAAAGCCTGCGGCGCCAGTCGCTAAGCCAGTGACCGCGAAAGCGAAGCCTGCTGCTAAGCCCGCCGCTAAGCGCCCTGTTAAGGCTGCTGCCAAGCCAGCGGCGAAGAAGGCAACCAAGCCTGCTGCTAAAACCGTTGCTAAGAAGCCAGTTGCCAAAAAGGTGACCAAGAAGGCAGCACCGGTTAAGCGCGCAACCACAGCCAAGGCTGCACCGAAATCAACCAAGACCACTACCAAGCAGACGAAAGTCGCTAACCCCTACTTCTCTGATAAAGGAATGATGATCATGAACGCCAACGTTATGGGTAACTTCGAAGAACTTCAAAGCCTCGGCAAAGACAACGTCGATGCCGTCGTCGCTTCCACCAAAATCTTCTCCAAAGGTGTGGAAGACCTGACCCGCGCGATGTTCGACCTCGCTCAAAACTCTGTTGAGCAGTCTGTTGCTGCTAGCCAGGCTCTGATGAAGGCGAAAACCTTCAAAGAAGTCACCGAGCTGCAAAACGACCTCGCTAAGAAAAGCTTCGACCAGTTCGTCGCTGAAGGCACCAAGATCTCTGAAATGTCGATCAAAGTTGCCAACGACGCTGCTGAGCCACTCGCCAGCCGTGTGAACGAAGTTGTGTCCAAGTTCGTCGCTGCTAGCTAAATCGCACTGCGATAGCAGGGCAGGGAGCGTTCCCAGCCCTCGCGATAAGATAACGCCCTGGTCAATCGGCCAGGGCGTTCTTGCGTTCTGGGCTGCTGTCTGGGGTTAAGTTGCCTTGATTTGGTGGATTACTGCCCAGGATCGGGATTTTCTCGCCTAATTTCCGAGAGATTTGCCGGTCAACCCTTTGAACCGCTGCGGCGCATCCAATATCATTAAGGGTGGGCAGTCATACTTGCCCGGGTTCAGTGGCCGAGGTCGGTGCGGCGCTGGACTGTCACCCACCTCTTCACCGCGCCTTGAGATTACTATCCGTGCCCCATTCTGACGTTTCCAAGATCAATGCCCTGTTCCTGCCGACGGCATCCGCGGCGGGTTTACGTGGCGTGATGCCGCGGCTGTCAGACCCGAATCGCTTCGATGATGATGGCGATAATGATGGGGGTAGCGGTACCGGTGTCGTCGTTAAAACCAGGACAAAGACGAAAAAGCCGTCGATGTACCGGGTTCTTATGCTGAATGACGATTACACTCCCATGGAATTCGTTGTTCACGTTCTCGAGAGGTTTTTCAACAAGACCCGCGAGGAAGCAACGCGTATCATGTTGCATGTGCACAAGCGGGGCGTCGGTGTCTGCGGCGTCTTTACCTATGAAATCGCCGAGACCAAGGTCCAACAAGTGATGGATTTTGCCCGTCAACATCAACACCCGCTCCAATGCACACTGGAGAAGGAGTGATCACCTCCCCATGTATAAAACAGCGCCGCAAAATCAGGTGCGCATTAATGAAGGAGTAGCGGGATCAGCATCATGATAGCCGCTAGGCCTACGGAGACACCGGCACCGGAAGCGAAAGGACCCCGGTATGTTATCGCGTAATTTGGAACAGACGCTGCACCGTGCTCTTGGCTATGCGAATGAGCGCAGCCACGAATACGCGACGCTAGAGCATCTGCTGCTGGCTCTCACCGATGATCAGGATGCGGTCGCCGTTATGCGCGCCTGCAATGTCGACCTGGACAAGATCCGTGGCGACGTCATCGATTATCTCGACAATGAACTTTCAAACCTTGTGGTGAGCAGCCCAGAGGATGCGAAGCCAACTGCTGGCTTCCAACGCGTCCTGCAGCGTGCCGCTATCCACGTTCAGTCATCCGGCCGGGAAGAGGTGACCGGGGCCAATGTGCTCGTCGCCCTATTCTCTGAGCGGGAGAGCCATGCGGTCTACTTCCTGCAAGAACAGGATATGACCCGCTTCGATGCGGTGAACTACATCTCGCACGGTATCGCTAAGGTACCAGGCAAGTCCGACACCAAGCGCCCGGTTAGCGGCGCTGATGAGGAAGCCGGCGGGGAGAAGGTGGTCAAGAAGGGCCGCGAGGCACTCGATGCCTACTGCGTAAACCTGAATGAGAAGGCCGCCGGTGGTAAAATTGATCCGCTGATTGGTCGTGAGCATGAGGTTGAGCGGACGATCCAGATCCTCTGCCGCCGCTCCAAGAACAACCCGCTTTATGTTGGTGATCCTGGCGTCGGCAAGACCGCCATCGCTGAGGGCCTAGCCCGACGTATCGTCAATGAAGAGGTGCCAGAGGTTCTGCTCGAGGCGACCATCTTCGCCCTCGATATGGGCGCGCTGCTCGCCGGTACCCGCTATCGCGGTGACTTTGAAGAGCGTCTGAAATCTGTCGTCTCGGAGCTAGAGCAGATCGATAAGGCGGTTCTATTCATCGATGAGATTCACACGGTCATCGGCGCTGGTGCCACCTCTGGTGGGGCCATGGATGCGTCGAACCTGTTGAAGCCAGCGCTCGCCAGTGGTGACCTGCGTTGCATCGGGTCGACCACCTATAAAGAGTACCGGAATTACTTCGAGAAGGACCGCGCGCTGGTCCGCCGGTTCCAGAAGATCGATGTGAATGAGCCGTCGCTCGACGATGCGGTCAAAATCCTCATGGGCATCAAGCCTTACTATGAGGAGCATCACGGCGTGAAATACACCGCCGACGCGATTAAGACCGCGGTTGATCTGTCCGCCCGTTACATCGGCGATCGCAAGCTGCCGGATAAGGCGATTGACGTGATCGATGAGGTGGGCGCTGCCCAAAACCTCGTCCCGCAGAATAAGCGGAAGAAGCAAATCTCGGTCAAAGATATTGAGGCCGTGATTGCACAGATCGCGCGCATCCCCCCGAAATCTGTCAGTCGGGATGATAAAGAAACCCTCCGCGGTCTTGAGAAGAACCTGAAGACCATGGTCTTCGGTCAGGACAATGCAATCGATGCGCTTGTTAGTGCCATCAAGCTTGCCCGTGCTGGCCTTCGTGACCCAGAGAAGCCAATTGGTAACTACCTGTTCTCAGGCCCGACCGGTGTTGGTAAGACCGAGGTGGCGCGCCAGCTGGCGATGAACCTAGGCATTGAGCTGACCCGCTTTGACATGTCTGAGTATATGGAGCGTCACTCGGTCAGCCGATTGATCGGCGCACCGCCAGGCTATGTCGGGTTTGATCAAGGCGGCATGCTTACCGACGCCGTGGATCAGCATCCACACTCTGTCCTGCTGCTCGATGAGATCGAGAAGGCGCACCCGGATCTCTACAACATCCTGTTGCAGATCATGGATTACGGGAAGCTGACCGACCATAACGGCAAGACCGTCGATTTCCGCAATGTGATCATCATCATGACCACCAATGCGGGCGCGGCAGAGCAGGCGAAGCCAGCGATTGGTTTTGGTTCCATGGTTCGCTCTGGCGAGGATATGGAAGCAATCAACCGAATGTTCTCACCTGAGTTCCGGAACCGGTTGGACTCAATCATTCCATTCGCACCGCTGGATGAGAGCACCATCGACAAGGTTGTCGATAAGTTCGTCATTCAGATGGAAGCTCAACTCGCGGATCGTGGTGTCACGATTGAGCTGTCTAAGCCTGCGCGTCAGTGGATCGCGAAGAAAGGCTATGACCCATTTATGGGTGCGCGCCCACTTGGCCGTGTGATCCAGGAGCATCTGAAACAGCCATTGGCTGAGGAGTTGCTGTTCGGTGATTTGACCCGAGGCGGTGTGGTTCATGTGGACCTGAAGGATGGCAAAATGGTGTTCTCATTTGAGGAGACCAAGCCAGCCACCAAGCCAAAGAAGCCAGCCAAGAAACGCACGACGAAGAAGAAAACGTCAGGCGGTGGCGGTGACGGTAAGCCGCTGGAAGAAGTCACCTAATTCGGCTCCCATTGCGGTTGATACCGACAAGGCATTAAGAACGGCGGTGTGCTTCACCGCCGTTTCTTTTTTGGGATTGTTGGCCATGGGACCAAATTCGCTGCTGACCGGTGTTCGGGTTGTGGAACTGGCCCAATACCTTCCGGCCCCCTATGGCACGCAGATCCTGGCCGACCTTGGGGCGGAGGTGATCAAGATTGAGCCCCCGGGCGGTGACCCCATGCGCCACCTCGATCAGGAGGGTGATGGTGACAGCCCGATCTATCAGGCGATCAATGCCGGTAAGGTGGTGACCCGCTTAGACCTTAAGTCCGATGACGGTTTGGGCCAGGCCAAGCAGCTTATCAGTCGTGCCGATATCCTGGTTGAGAGCTTTCGGCCGGGAACCATGGACCGCCTTGGCTTGGGGCATGCCGCGCTGATCGAAGATAATCCTAGATTGGTTCATGTCGCCCTATCCGGCTGGGGCCAAACCGGCCCCTATGCCATGCGGGCGGGCCACGACATCAACTATGGTGCGATTGCCGGAAGCTTTGCCGCCTCTGGCACGGAGGAGCGGCCAGTTGCGCCATTCCCACCGATGGCGGATATGGCAAGCGGCATGATGGTGGCGATTGCCGCGCTGGCTGGCATCCATAAAGCGGGCCAAAGCGGGCAGGGCGGTTTCTACGACCTCTCCATCATGGAGACGATGCTCGCCTGGCAGTCCTTTGGCCTGGCTGAGGCTGTTGCTGGTAACCCAGTCAAACGCGGTGCTGGTCTGCTCAGCGGTGGTGCTGCCTGCTATCAGTTCTATCAATGCGCGGATGGGGCGTGGTTAAGCGTCGGCGCGCTGGAAGAGAAGTTCTGGGCAAGGTTCTGTGAGGCTCTGGAAAGAACCGATCTAATCCAACGGCAGTTTGAGAGACCGCTTCCGCAGACCGGCTTGGTGGCTGAGGTCGCCTCGATCATTGCTACCCAAAATCGGGATGAATGGATGGCCGTCTTTCAAGACATCGATTGCTGTGTTGAACCGGTCTTGGGTTGGGACGAGATCACTGAACATCAGCACGTTCGCAAACGAGGGCTGGTGGCTGATGGGCAGGTGTTGAGCGGGCTTAAGCTCGATGGGAAGGGCCCCCAAACACGGCAACCTGTTCGAGAGCTAACGAGCCAGGCAGCGCTGATGCTCTGGGATTAGTCCCCCTGCTTATAAGGGCTCTCTTCGCCCAGATATTTGATCTGGCGATTAATCGCTGGGCGTTCGCGGGTTAGGAAGTCATCCACCGCTTCGCGGAAGCGTGGGTTGTAGATGAAGTGGGCAGAGTAGGTTTTTGTTGGCAGGTAGCCGCGCTGGATCTTGTGTTCACCCTGGGCACCGGCCTCAACCAATTCCAGCTTATGCTCAATCGCGAAATCGATCGCCTGGTAGTAGCAGGCCTCAAAATGCAGGTTCTTATACCGATCAAGGCAACCCCAGTTGCGGCCATAAAGGGCGTTGCCGCCAATCATGTTGAACGCACCGGCAATCATCTCACCGTCATCTTCGGCGGCAACCAGCAGGCACTTATCGGCCATCGTCTCCCCGATCATGTGGAAGAAGTCTCGGGTTAGGTAGGCGCTGCCCCACTTGCGACCACTGGTGTCCAGGTAGAATTGGAAAAACCGGTCCCAAACCTCCGGTGTTAGGTCATCGCCGGTCAAATGGCGCATGGTCAAGCCGGTTTCCGCCACCTCACGCCGTTCCTTGCGTACGGCCTTTCGCTTGCGGGAATTGAGGGCGCCTAGGAAGTCATCAAAACTCTCATAGCCCTGATTATACCAATGGTATTGGCAGCCCGTTCTTTGCAGCCAACCGGCATCGCCAAGGGCTGTCCATTCCTCCTCGGTTAGGAAGGTCACATGGATTGAGGAGATGTCGTAGCGCTCGCCGATCTGCTCCATCCCACGCGCGGCAAGGTAGTAGAGCCATTGCTTGTCCGCGTCGGGGCGCACCAGGATCCGTGGGCCAGTGACAGGGGAGAAGGGGACGGCCCCTTGCAGCTTTGGATAGTAGTCGCCACCCGCACTTTCCAACGCATGGGCCCAGCCATGGTCAAAGACATACTCGCCCTGGGAATGCCCTTTGAGATAGAGCGGGGCAACCGCGACCACATCGCCATGCACAGGGCGCTTGATCAGCATATGGGCCGGTAACCAGCCGGTATCTGCCGTGGCTGATCCGCTGGCCTCCAACGCATGCAGGAAGTCGTAGCTTAGAAACGGGTTATCGGTCCCGGCGCAGGCATCCCACACGTCGCGGTCGATCTGGTCGAGGCCGTGTGCGACCTCAACTGTCAGCTGGTTTTCGGGATCTGCGGTATCGGGCATGGTTGCCTTGGCTAATCAGGGACCACCACAGAGGATGGTGCGCCGCAGCGCAGATGCAAGGGCAACCCTGCCCAACACTTACTTCAGGCCAACAATTGCCTCGATCTCAACCGCAGCATTCAGGGGCAGATTGCCCATACCAACAGCGGACCGGCTATGGCGGCCAGCGTCACCCAAAACCTCACCCAGCAAGTCAGAGCAGCCGTTGGTGACGAGGTGGTGGTCAGCGAATTCAGGTGTGGAGTTAACGAAGCTGGTCAGTTTGATGATCCGATCAAACTTTGACCAATCGCCGTCAATTGCACGGTTCAGCTGGGCCAAAATGTTAAGGGCGCAATGGCGTGCCGCCTGTTGCCCGGTTTCCAGATCAACCTCGGCGCCCAGTTTTCCAGTGGCGAATAACCTACCGTCTAGCAGTGGCAACTGGCCGGAAATGAACAAGAGGCTGCCATGCTGCACGCTGGGCACGTAATTAGCGGCGGGTGCGGCGGCATTGGGCAGGGTTAACCCCAGCTTTTGTAAAGTTTCTTCGATCATGGCGTTGGTGTTTTCCTGTGAGGGTGGTGGTTTGTTCGCGTGCCTATGAAGGCTGGCCAAATCTCTCCCTAAATTGCCAGCGTAGAAGGACGATAATCATGTCTGCAGGTCAATCCCCGTTAGACTTCTTGCACCGCACGGCGCCACAACTGGCCGCGGTGGTTGAGGAAACGCAAGCGCGCGCAGTGCTGCGCGGCAGTGAGTTCTCAGTCAGGGGGTACTCTGCCCCTGCAGGCGATCTGCACATCGTTCAGATATCTGAGGTTGGCACCCATCGGGATCGGGCCTTTACGCTGCAGTTCAACCCGAGCGGTACGATCATCACGACCGAGTATGGCGAGGGGGCGGCCCCGGTGCCGAAGGCGCCCGTTGTGGCCCTTGAAGGCTCTAAAGAGCGTTTGGAGCGCGCGCGATATCCCAACATCCACGCCGACACGTTAAGCGGTGCAGCGGCCCGCACCATGCTCGGCATGTGGCAGATGCAAATGCTGCCGCTGAAGCTTTCTGCTGCAGCGCTAGAGGGTGCCGCCCAAGGTTGGGCCGGTGGCCCAAAACCAGCCGAGGTGGTGGAGCTGCAAGTTGGTGAGCAGGCGACGACGCCCAAGGACCGACGGATACCGACCAACCCATCACGCCTTAGCGATCCGGTTCAGTTTGATAGTGCCGAGGCGGCGGCCGGATGGATGCGCGCCTGGATGCACCGGTCTATCCCAATGCCATCCCGCTCATTGATGCGCCCGCGTCGGGGCGACAGCCGACCGATGGCAGAGGCTGGGCACGCTCCTGCCATGAAGCCCGGTGTTGCGCTGTAAGGTTTTGCCTAGAGTAGGGCGCCGGCATCACTGCGGCTCTGATCAACCACATAGTTGCAGGTGCGGCAGGAGGCGCCATCCTCGCCTGGCATCAGGGTAAGGCTGCCGCAATTCGGGCAGGGCTCACCCAAGAACCCCATGGCCATGGCTTGTGCCGCACGGGCGTTTTGCGGCTTGGCGGCATTGCCATCACGATCCAGCGCATATAGCGGGTCACGCATATAACCGCGTGAGGCCAGACGCTTCAGCATTTCACCGGCTGCCGGTGCCTGGGGGAGATCACCCTGGCTATCGCCTGTGCCCAGGCTGTCATGGCGCATATCATCGGGGCGCGCATGGGCCAGGTCATCCCGGCCAAGATACGAGATCGCCAGTTCACGGAACATGTAGTCGAGAACAGAGGTGGCCATCTTTACAGCCTCATTCCCATCGACCGGGCCGGCAGGCTCAAACCGGGTGAAGGTGAACGCCTCGACAAACTCTTCCAGCGGCACGCCATATTGCAGGCCAATGGACACCGCGATGGCGAAGTTATTCATCAGTGAGCGGAAGGCTGCGCCCTCCTTATGCATATCGATGAAGATTTCGCCGAGACGCCCATCCTCATACTCACCCGTGCGAAGGTAGACCTTATGCCCACCGACGGTGGCCTTCTGGGTATAGCCCTTGCGGCGCCCGGGCATTGATCGGCGACGTTGGTCAACATCGTTCGCGTTGGCCGCTTGCGGCGTGTTTGCGGCCACTTCCGGCATATCGAATGGCAGGCGCCACGGCTGCCCGGCAGGGCCAGCCTCACGATAGCAGCGCATGGTCCATAGCCCACGGCGCCAGCCCTTCAGGATCAAATCACCGGTGCTGGACAGGTCGGTGTCGAAGGGTAGGTCGATGGTCTGATCAATCGGCATGGAGAGATAGGGCTGGCAGGCCGCCATCATCTCAATCTGGGCTAGGGCACTGGTCTCATCACCGGCAAGGGCCAGGGCGTGGCGTCCTTCAGCCATTGCAGTCATCTCACCCATATCGACCATGGTGACGGTTGAGAGGTTGCGTTGCCCGCAATCGGTGGCCATGGCGAGAGCATCAATCCAGGCGGTGCCGACCGCTTCTGCCAAGCTGGGCAGTGGGCAATCCAGCATCTGAAACGGCAGTGGTTGGATATCGAGGTTTAGGTAGCCGGTGGTTTGGCCGGCAGCTGCCAATGCCCGGTTCTCCAATACGGCGAGCATACGTGGTTCGGCCGTGCTGCCAGCAGGACAGGCGCCCAAATTCTGGGCCAGTTCGGCGGAACAGCCGGTGGCAAGCGCGCTGGTCACACTGGCGATACCAGCACAGAGCGACTGCGCCGCGCTGTCTTCCACATCCAGCTCTAGATGCTCAAGCATCGGGGCCAGGGGACCGATATTCAGTGCGATGGCCCGGCCATCACGGGTTGCGATGGCATCAGCTTCAAGTGGGTGGTGCTGTAGGCTAACGGCAATGTCCAAGGCAATGACCGCTAATCGGCAGGTGTGGACGTAGCCAGGCAGGTCAAAATCAATGGTGTCGTCGCTGCTATCCGGATCAAGCAGGAAGGCGCCCGGCATCACCGTCAGCAGTGGGCGCGGCGCCTCGCTATCGGTGCAATCGCCATTGCGCCAGGCTTCGGCGGTATCCTCAAAACGCACATTGGCCTGACCACTGGTCCAGGCATGCCATTCAAGCGCGTCCATCAGGCCACGCGCATCGGCGTCACTGCCGGTGGTCATGGCTGGACCCTCGGCCTCAACCAGCAGGGCGCGCTCTAACGCGTCATCACCGATGCCAATGGTTAGAGGTGCCGGGGCATCCGGCTCCACGCCGGTCATTGAGGCGATCCAGGCGCCAAAGCGATCCAGCCTACCGTCGAGATACAGCTGCACGGCCCGCATGATTAGGGGATCAGTGAGGCCCGAATCACGGGCTTCTGCCACCGCCTTGGCAATCTCTGGTTTGGAGAAGGCTTCAACGATGCTGTTGACCGATGGCTCGCCAGATAGGCTGTCCATAAGCGCCTTTGCGGCACGGGATAGCTTACCAGCCCCCACAGCATGGGTGGCGGCCAACCAATCGCGGTTGCCTAACTCATCCAAGGCATCGTGATCATGGGAAATGCCCGATGGCTTCAGGTCAGAGAGATCGGGGCGTTCAACCAGGCTGGTAATCCGGTCGATCTGCTGTTGGTCAGCAGAGAGGGAGAAGCCGTCACGGCCCGCACCAAGCGATGGCGCCTCGTTGATCCCATAGGCCCAATGCAGGCCCATTCGCGCCCACATCTTTGCGCCGGGGATTATGCGGCGGCTTAGGATAAGGGCTGATAGCTCATCGCGGAATGTTTCGGCATCGCCCGCGCTGTCAAAGTAACCGAGGCGCCAGCCCCAATAGGCGAGGCTGTTGGAAACACGGTCCGCCACCGCCACCGTATCATTCTCATACTGAAACCGGTCCTGCCTTGCGGCTGCTTTTGAGGCCTGCTTATCGACGCCGCGCCGCCACAGTGGCTCTGGCACATTGGTGGCGCCAATTGGCTTTAAGTGACGGGGGAGGCGGGCAGGATAGCAAGCTACACGGGCAAAGTTGCGCGCCGCTTCATCGGGCCAGTCCGCCGGAACTGAGACATGGGTTGGGGCGCCGTGTCCCGCCGCATCGTCCCATACCGGTGCGTCGATCTCGACCGACCGCATGGTCGGTGCCGAAAGCCCGGACAGGGCATAGTATCGATGGATCTGCATCGCCCGAATTAACCATATCTAGTGCTCAATAATCAGATAAACACTAGATATGCGCATTCAGACTGGCGAGTCGAAATACGAGTCGCGTCAGGGGATAACCCCGATTCGGTGTGGATAAAGCCGATTTATGCTTGGTCTAAATGGGTGCGAATGCCCTGAAACACTGCCTCGAACATCTCGGTCGTCAGACGTCCTGTATTGGTGTTGTAGCGTGAGCAGTGATAGCTGCCGAACAGCTTCCAAGGCTTGCCCACCTCATGCTTCCCGCCATGGGTGAAGGGGACATAGCTCTGCTTTAGGCCAATGGCGGCAAGTGTTGATTTATGGGCGATCAGCCCAAGGGTCAGCACCGCCTTCAGATTGGGCAGTAGGTCGAGCTCACCAGTCAGATAGGGCCGACAGGTGGCAATCTCTTTGGTTTCTGGCTTGTTCTGCGGTGGCACACAACGAACCGCATTGGTGACCCGGCAACCGGTAAGCTGAAGGCCATCATCCGGACGCTTGGCATAAGTGCCCGTGGCAAACCCGAACTTACCGAGGGTGGCGTAGAGCAGGTCACCGGCATAATCGCCGGTGAATGGACGTCCGGTTTGATTGGCCCCATGCATGCCGGGTGCGAGGCCTACGATCAGCAACTCTGCATCCGTTGGGCCAAATGATGGCACCGGCGCGTTATGATAATCGGGCAGCTTAACCCGCGTGTCGGCTAGGAACTGGGACAGGCGCGGGCAGTCTGAGCAATCGCTCGGTGGGGCAGGGATGAAGGTCATGGGGCAACGCTAAATCGGTAAGTGGTCGGACCGATTAGTAGTCATCCTCATCATCATAGTCATCGTCCTCATCCTGGCGGCGGCGGGGACGGCGTGGTTCATCACGATCTGCGCGGGCAAACTCCTCAACCAGATCCGAGAGGTCAAAGAAGTTGTCGGCTTTGCGGCGAAGCTCATCCGCAACCATGGGCGGGTTGGTGCGGGTGGTGCTGATCACAGTCACCCGGAGGCCTTTGCGCTGAATGGCATCGACAAGCGGGGCAAAGTCACCATCACCAGAGAACAGCATGACATGATCTAGATGGGGCGCGAGCTCCATCACATCGACGGCCAGTTCCACATCCATGTTGCCGCGGGTTTTGCGGCGGCCGGCGCTATCCGTGAACTCTTTCGGTCGCTTGGTGACCATGGTGTAGCCATTGTAATCGAGCCAATCGACCAGTGGCTTGAGGGGGGAGTACTCCTGATCCTCATCAATCGCGGTATAGTAATAGGCGCGGATTAACCGGCCACGCTGGGTCGCCCAGCGAAGCAGTGATTTGTAATCGATGTCGAAATCGAGGTTCTTCGCGGCGTGGTAAAGATTGGCGCCGTCGATAAACATCGCCAGGCGCTCTTGTTTATAAATGATCATTAAAAATGCCTTTATAGAAATAGGGTTAAGCCAGCCGGTTGCCGTCTGGCTATGTCGGGTGATAGCAGGGGGTAAGCCGGAACGGCAAGCGTAACCGGTCAGGCTCCCTGATGATCTGGATATGGTCCTTTAAGTTGTTAGGACCTCATCACATTTTGGATATCGACGCTTATGAAACTGGTGGCGCTTGGCAGTAATTTGCCCCACCCGGATATTGGCCCACCGCTGGCGGTCATTGAGGCCGCCTGTACCGCGATGGGGCAGGCCGGCATCAAGATCCTGCGACGGTCCAATTGGTATGAAACCCATCCGGTTCCGGTTAGCGATCAGCCCAATTTTGTGAACGGTGTGGTTGAAGTCTCGTTTGAGGGGACATCAGACTCCTTGCTGGCGACCCTGCATGGGATTGAACAACAGCTGGGTCGTCAGCGGACGGTGGTGAATGCCGCGCGCATCGTTGATCTGGATTTGCTCGCTTTTGATGCCGAGATTCAGGAAGGGCCGGGCCTTATCCTGCCGCATCCAAGGCTGCATGAACGACGGTTTGTTCTGCAGCCGATTAGCGATATTGATCCCAATTGGCAGCACCCCCGCCTTGGAAAAACAGCAGCCATGCTGCTTCAGGCCTTGCCCCCTGCGGCGCCGGGCGATACGGTGCCCCTATCCTGATATTGAGAGTTTCTGTGTTCGCGGTTTGAACCGCGTGCATCTCGCAGGTGCAAAATTCATCTGCGGCGCCTATTTATAGGGCTTCCGCGACTGCTTTTAGGCTGAGGATTTGTAAGACATGGCACGCGTTACCGTTGAAGATTGCGTCGAGAAGGTTCCAAACCGTTTTGATCTCGTCATGCTGGCCTCCCAGCGTGCACGTGAAATCGGTGGTGGCACCCCACTGCATATCGAGCGTGACAACGACAAAAACCCAGTGGTCGCCCTGCGTGAGATCGCTGAAGACAAGTTGGAGCATGAGGCGCTTCGTGAAGCCCTGATCACCAGCCATCAGCGTGTCACCGCCGAGCCAGAGCCAATGGCACCAGCCGCCGAGGTTCTGCTTGAGGCAGCGCAACCAGAAGAAGGTGTTGAGGAAGGCCAAGAGCCTACCGGTATCTCAACTGCTGCCATTCAACCGGCCATGGGCGCCTATCGGTTCGAAGACGACCAGGATGCGATTGAAGACAAGTAAGACACAGCTGCAAATGCAAAGCCTGTGGCCTACCGGAACTGACCGGGGGCGCGGATGATCCGCCAGTATGAGCTTGTCGAGCGCGTAAAAGCCTACGACCCCCATGTGGATGAAGACGCGCTAAACCGCGCTTATGTCTTCTCGATGAAGGCGCACGGGTCGCAAACCCGCGCCTCGGGTGACCCATACTTCACCCACCCGCTGGAAGTGGCGGGCATCCTAACCAGCCTGCGCTTGGATGGTGCCTCAATCATCACCGCGCTGTTGCATGACACGGTGGAAGACACCGATGCGACGGAAGAGGAGATCGTCACCCTCTTCGGTCAGGAGGTGGCCAACCTGGTTGAGGGGGTTACCAAGCTTAGCCAGATAAAGCTGAACTCTGACCAATCCAAACAGGCTGAGAATTTCCGCAAGCTTGTCCTCGCCATGTCCGAGGATATCCGGGTGTTATTGGTCAAACTGGCCGACCGCCTGCACAACATGCGCACCATCCACTTCATCCCGAAGGAGGAGAAGCGCCGCCGGATCGCCCGTGAGACCCTGGAAATCTACGCACCGCTAGCGGAGCGTATTGGCGTTGCCAAAATGAAGGAGGAGTTGGAAGACCTATCCTTCTCCCAACTGGTTCCAGAGGCGCGCGACAGTATCCTGACCCGGCTTGAATACCTTCGTAAGGAAGGTAGTAGCCTCGTCGATCGCATCGTCACAGAGCTCAAAGACACAATTAACGCGGACGAGATCGACGTCGAAATCTATGGCCGTGAGAAAACGCCATATTCGATCTGGCGGAAGATGCAGCGCCAGAATGTGGCTTTTGAACAGCTCTCTGACATCATGGCGTTTCGGATTTTGGCGCCCGATATCGGTACCTGTTATCAGGTTTTGGGCATCATCCACGGTGCCTATCCGCTCGTCCCCGGTAGGTTCAAAGATTACATCTCAACGCCAAAACCGAACGGTTATCGCAGCCTGCACACCACGGTTATCGGCCCAGAGCGGCAGCGGATTGAAATTCAAATCCGCACCAAGGATATGCATGAGAGCGCCGAACTCGGCGTTGCCGCCCACTGGGCGTACAAGCAGGGCGCACCAGGTGAGGACGCGCCAAAGCTGAAATGGCTGCGCGACTTCCTCGACATCCTTGATAACGCCCAACGGCCGGAAGAGTTCCTCGAGCATACCAAGCTCGACCTCTACCAGGATCAGGTCTTCTGTTTCTCGCCGCGCGGTGATGTGATCGCGCTGCCTAGCGGTTCGACCACCGTCGACTTCGCCTATGCGGTCCACTCTGACATCGGTGACACCTGTGTCGGGGCCAAGGTAAATGGCCGTCTGGTCCCACTCGACACCACGTTGAACAATGGCGATCAGGTTGAGATCCAGACCTCGAAAAAGCAAACGCCATCACCGACTTGGGAACGCTTCGTCGTCACCGGTAAGGCCCGGGCCCGTATCCGTCGCTTCGTCCGCTCTCAACAGCGGGAAGAGTACGCATCACTCGGCAAGGCGATGGTGCAGAAGGTGTTCCGCCAAGAGGGGTATGAGTTCACTGAGAAGGCGGTGACCAACGTTCTCAAGCAAATGCGCTTTGATGAGAATGATGATCTCTATGCTGCCGTTGGTATGGGCAACCTGACCAGCCGTGAGGTGTTCTCAACGATCTTCCCGGGCCATCGCAGTGCCCAGCAGGAAGACAAGCCAAAGCCAGAAGAGAATGTGGTGCCAATCGCCAAGGCGCGCCAACAGCGGCGCCGGAAGAGCGATCACCCGGTGCCAATTCGTGGCTTGATCCCAGGCTTGGCCTTGCACTTTGCCCGTTGTTGCCACCCGCTGCCGGGTGACCGAATTGTCGGCATTGTTACCTCGGGTAAGGGCGTGACGATCCACACCATCGATTGCGACACGCTAGAGAGTTTCGCCGAGACGCCAGAGCGTTGGATCGATGTTGCCTGGGATGTTGGGCCAGAAGCACCGGAAGAGCATACGGGCCGCCTCAGCATTACCCTGGCGAATGAGCCAGGTAGCCTTGGCACGCTCTCAACCGTGATCGGTAAGAATGAGGGCAACATCCTCAACCTCAAGGTGACCAACCGGTCCCTAGATTTCTGGGAGATGTTGATCGATGTGCAGGTCAAAGATTTGCGCCATTTGACCAACATTATCGCGGCCCTTCGGGCGACGCCTGTAATCAATGCGGTGGACCGCGCGCAGGGCCGTTAGACCAATCTGCGCGCCGTTTCTTGCCGCTTTTCGCATAAGACCAATCTGCAACTGCAACAAAACCTTCCGCCCAATCTTGCGTTCATTTGCTATAACGTAAGGGTAAAGGGGCTATTGGGGACGCGGATCAGCCCTATATTGAACACAAAGGCCTGGTTAACTGGGCTTTGGTACTCTTGGGATTGGGTCCGTTTTTTTGTGAGCCTGACTGACATCCGGTTGGTTGGGCTTGATGCGGCAAGTTGTTAAATCGGGTTGATGTTTCAGCGACGAAAGCCACGGGGATGGCTGTCACAAACAAGAGAGTTATTCTGGCCTGAGGCTGGATGGCGGCGTGTGGTTAAGTATCTGCGCTATCGCGTCCTGCGCTTGGCTGCATCCCCTTACGCCGTGGCCACCGGATTTGCTTGCGGCGTGGCCATGTCCTTTACGCCGCTTATCGGTCTTCACTTCGTTATTGCCGCGATTATTGCGTTCCCGCTTAGGGGCAGTGTGATTGCCGCCGCGCTTGGCACGCTGGTTGGCAACCCGCTGACCTTCCCGCTGATGTGGGGATGTTCCTACCATATGGGCCTGTTCATGCTTGGCCGTGGTGGGTTGTTCGCCGGTGATGCCACCAGCGGGTTTGGTGATGCGCTCACCAATATGAGTGCGGAAACCCTGATGACCAATTTGGGGGATATCACCCTGCCTTGGCTGCTTGGCAGCATGGTGGTCGGACCTATCTTTGCGATGATTGCCTTTGTGATCGTCCGCTTTGCCGTCGCCCAATATCGTGAGCGTCGCCCGGCTGAATTGAAGGCGCGCTTCCTCGCCCGTCGCGCAGCACGGGAAGAGGCAAAGCATGAAGCCGCGGCGGCAAAGGCATCGGATGCCATTCAAGCACCTGGTGCCGCCGAATAGCCCCTGGCATTCGCCTGATCCTCGCGCTATCTCCCCTTAAGGCTAATCATTTAACGCTGGAATGAACCGATGACTGAACCATTGCGTCTTGGCGTCAATATTGACCACGTGGCGACCATTCGAAATGCCCGTGGTGGCAATCACCCAGAGCCGGTTCGTGCGGCATCCGCCGCTGTAGCCGCTGGCGCTGATGGCATCACCATCCACCTGCGTGAGGACCGGCGCCATATCCGCGATGCCGATGTGCCAGCCATCATCCAAGAGGTTGATGTGCCGGTGAATCTAGAGATCGCGGCCACAGATGAGATGCGGGCCATCGCCGCCGATAACCTCCCACGGGCTGTCTGCATCGTACCGGAGCGGCGGGAAGAGGTGACAACCGAGGGGGGCTTAAACGTCCTGGCAGACGAGCAGCGCCTGAAGGAATTCATCGTGCCGCTATCCATGGCTGGTATCCGGGTTTCATTGTTTATCGATCCAGAGCCAGCGCAGGTTGAGGCATCCGCACGGGTCGGCGCTGGCGCTATTGAGCTGCATACCGGCGCCTATGCGGGGGCATTTCATGATGAAGCACAGCGGAACCTTGAGCTGGCACGGCTGATCAAAGCGGCGGCAAGCACCAAGGGTACTGGTATGGAATGCCATGCAGGTCATGGCCTCACATTTGAGAATGTTGGCCTAGTCGCCAAAATCCCAGAGGTGGTTGAGCTTAATATCGGCCATTTCCTGGTGGGGGAGGCGGTGTTCACCGGCCTTCAGCCAGCGATCCAACGCATGCGCTCACTCATGGATGCGGCGCGGCGTGAGGTTCTGCAGGTCGCCACATGATCATCGGAATCGGCAGCGACATCATCGATATCCGGCGGATTGAGAAGACCATTGATCGGTTTGGTCAGCGGTTCATCAACCGTGTCTTCACGCCGTTGGAGATTGCCAAGGCGGAACGCAGACGCTTGACCGTGCCAACCTATGCCAAACGGTTCGCGGCCAAGGAGGCCTGCTCGAAGGCGCTTGGTACCGGTTTTCGGGCCGGCGTTTTCATGAAGGATCTAGGCGTGATCAACCTACCGTCCGGTAAGCCAACCATGGCACTTACCAACGGCGCTGGTGTCCGGCTTGAGAAGATCACACCGGAGGGGCATGAGGCGGTTATTCACCTCACGATCACGGATGAGCCACCCTATGCCCAGGCGCTGGTGATCATTGAGGCATTGCCGATTGGTTCACCCGGCCTCGCGCAATAACCCATACTCGCGCAATGATGATGCGGCGAAGAAGCTTAAAGCCGCCTCAGCCCTGGACTTTTGCGATGCGAGAGCCTAACCCTTTGGCAGTTTTTCGGACTGGTGATTACGCCATTGGTAGGCGTTGCGCGGGCCGTAATGGGGTATGGGACGCGTTGCGTTGACCGATCATTTTCTAAAACCAGGTGGCGGTGCCGCGCCGCAGTCAAAACCAAAGACTGAAGGCGGCTTTGGCGAGGTGCTCAAAATCTTTTTGAGCGCGTTCTTCATCGCGTTCCTGATCCGCAGCTTTGTCTATGAGCCATTCAGTATTCCATCCAGCTCAATGGAGCCAACGCTGTTGGTTGGCGACACGCTGTTTGTCTCCAAATTCGCCTATGGCTACGGCCCGTACTCAATCCCGTTCGTGAAGATGCCCTTTGAGGGGCGCATCTTTGGCTCAGACCCACAGCGGGGGGACATCGTCGTCTTCAAGCTGCCCCGTGATGATTCCACGGATTACATCAAACGGATCGTCGGCCTTCCCGGTGATGTGGTCGATATGAGCGGCGGCATGCTCTACGTGAATGACGAGCTTGTCGAACGTGACTTTAAGGGTGAGGTGGTCAATTTCATCAGCGGCATCCGCTACACCCGTAAGCTCTATAATCAGGAGCTCCCTGACGGGCATAAGTTCCAGATTTTTGAGAATAGCGACAACGCCCCGCTCGACAACACGGTGCCCTATACCGTGCCGGCAGGGCACTATTTCATGATGGGTGATAACCGTGACGGGTCGCAGGATAGCCGGGCGTTCAACGATGTTGGCTACGTACCAGTTGAGAACATTGTCGGCCGCGCTGATCGGGTCTTCTACTCGGTGAAACCGGGTGAACCATGGTGGCAAGTCTGGCGCTGGGGCCAAGTTATGCGTGGCAGCCGAACCTTCGCCAGCCTGTATCGTGAGCCGGAATGACCGGCGCCACCCCGCAGGCCGATACGGATCTGACAAACGTCCTTGGCCACACATTCAATGACCCAACAATCCTAACCCAGGCCCTGACCCATCCGAGCATTATCGGGACGGGTGCGGTGACCGCTGAGCAGGCCTATGAACGGCTTGAGTTTCTGGGCGACCGCGTCCTCGGCCTGGTAGTCGCAGAGCTATTGCTTGAGGCGTTCCCAACGGAGCGGGAAGGTGATATCGCCAAGCGGCATTCAATGCTGGTGCGCCGGGAAACCCTGGCCGAGGTGGCCGCAGGTATCGATCTTGGCCACCACATTCAGGCCACCCCGGGTGAAGTGAATGATGGGGTCGTGGTCAACCAGGCGATCCTGTCCGATGCCTGTGAGGCCGTGATTGCTGCCCTATATCTAGATGGCGGATTAGAGGCCGCACGTCAGTTCATCACGCGTTACTGGCGGGATCAGGTGCTGGCCGCAGAACAACCCCCACAAGATGCAAAGACTGAGCTGCAAGAGCTGATGCAGAGCAAGGGGCAACCATTGCCGCAGTACCGATTGGCTGACCGGCAGGGGCCTGATCACGCCCCGGTCTTTACCATTGAGGTAACGGTGAAAGGCCAGGCGCCAGTATCGGCCACCGGCCCATCAAAGCAGAAAGCTGAGCAAGCCGCCGCTGGCGCCATGCTGAAAGAAATTGAACAGTCGTCATGACGGAACAAGCTGAAACACGTTGCGGCTTCGTGGCCCTTATCGGGGCGCCCAATGCCGGTAAGTCTACGCTGCTGAATGCGTTGGTCGGCACCAAGCTGGCCATTGTGACGCCCAAGGTGCAAACCACGCGCACCCGCCTTCTAGGTGTGGCGAGTGAGGGGGCTAGCCAGCTGATCTATATCGACACGCCGGGCATCTTCCAGCCAAAGCGCCGCCTTGACCGGGCAATGGTTGCGACGGCCTGGCAGGGGGCGGCGGATGCGGATGTCACTCTGTGGTTGGTCGATGCAAAGCGTGGGTTAGATGACAGTGCGAAGAGTATTGCAGAGTCCCTGGCTCGCGATAATCGCCGGGTCGATTTGGTCCTGACCAAGACTGATTTGATTAAGCCGGAACAGCTGTTGCCGCTCTCCGCCCAGATCAATGAGCTGGCGCCAATCAATGAGACCTTCATGATCTCAGCCCCACGCAATGAGGGGATGGAACGGCTTCGCCAATATCTGGAGGCATCGGTGCCGCTGGGGCCGTGGCACTTCCCAAAGGATACGTTGACCGATCAGGCCGCGCGCATTCTGGCGGCTGAACTGACCCGTGAGGCGCTGTTCCTAAAACTCCATCAGGAGCTGCCCTATGGCTTGGCGGTCGAGACGGAGAGTTGGGAAGAGAAAGAGGATGGCTCAGTTCGTATTGGCCAGGTGATCTATGTTCAGCGGGCCAATCATAAGGCCATGGTGATCGGTAAGGGTGGCCAGATGATCAAATCCGTCGGTGAGGCCGCCCGACAGCAAATTTCAGAGTTGCTGGATCAGGAAGTGCACCTATTTCTCCATGCCAAGGTGCAGGAGAATTGGGCCGATGACCCGGACCATTACCGCGCAATTGGCCTGCCATTTAACGTCTAGAACTCGGTTCGCCAGACCTTGCCATGAGCCACACAGAGCTGCGCAGCCTGACCGGCCTTTTCACCACCATGTTCATCATGGGGCTGTCATTTGGCCTGGCATTTCCCGCCATTGCGATCCGGCTTGAGATCGCTGGCGAGGCACCAATCATGATTGGTGCCGTGGCGGCCATGGCCTCTGTCGCCATCTTACTCGTTGCCGACAAGGTACCAGCGTTTCAACAACGCTTTGGTTTGCTGCCTGTCTTTATTGGCGCCCTTATCGCCTCATCACTGATCTACCTCTCCATGACCCAGGCTGAGGGGCTTATTGCCTGGTTCGTCCTCATCTTTGCCGTGGGTGCCGTGAACACCGTGCCCTGGATCATGGGGGAGGCGTGGTTGAATGCCGTTGTTAAGGCAGGGCACCGTGGGCGCTTTATGGCGATCTATGCCGGTATCTGGGGGCTGGGTATGGCGCTAGGTCCGCAGCTTATGGTGCTGTTGGGCCCTGAAGGGGATGGACCGTTTTGGGTGGCGGGCATGGCTTATGGTCTTGCCGCGATCTTTATCTTCATCTTCCGGCGCGGCGCCCCCGATTTGAATGAAGAGCAGAAGAGTGACGCACCAAAGAAGGCCGTCGGTGCCTTTGCGATGATTAAGCTGATGCCGGTCGTCGTGATCTACTCACTCGCCGGTGGGTTGGCTGAAAACATCATCTACGCGATGACCCCGGTCTATAGCCTTGAGATGGGCTTCGGTGCTGCCTTTGCCGCCAATATGATCACGGCCTTCGCCTTTGGTGGCATTGTTCTCCAATACGCGGTTGGCTGGGCGTCTGACCGTTTCTCGCCGCGGCCTGTCATGGCCATCCTTCTGCTCGTTGGCGGTGGGATGGCAGCGCTGCTGCCGATGGTGGGCAGTAACTTGGTGCTCGCCCTTTTACTGTGCTTCCTGTTCGGCGGGATGGCGATGAGCATCTACACCCTGACCATTACGCTGATTGGCCATGGGATTGCGCGGCGGCATTTGCCAGCGGCCCATTCCCTAATGGTGATTGCCTATACCGCCGGTGGACTTGTTGGGCCGTGGAGCGCCGGTGCGGTGGTGCAGTTCATCTCTGCCCCCTCAATGTTCTATTTGATCGCGATCCTCTTTGGCGCTTGTTTCCTTCTGTCGCTCGCCCCTTTTGGCAAACAACCGGTGGCGGCGGAGTTGGCGGAGAGTAGCGGGTAATGAACGTCGTGCTTGGGTGCCCCAATGATTGAGTGGAGCGATCGCGGCATTGTCCTAGCGGCACGCCCCCATGGGGAGAGTGGGGCCGTTATCCATGTTCTATGCCAGGAACAGGGACGCTTTGCCGGGATGTTGCATGGCGCCCAGTCCAGTCGTCGCCGGGGGTTAAGCGAGCCCGGCACCATGGTTCAGGCCCATTGGCAGGCGCGTTTGGCCGACCATTTGGGCAATTGGCAACTCGAATCGACACGGCAATTTGCAGCTGAATTGCTTGATGAACCACTTCGCCTTGCCGGGTTGCAGGCGGTTTGTTCACTCGCCCAGGAAGCGCTGCCGGAACGTGAACCGCATGAGGATGTGTTCTTCGCGACCGAGGCGTTGCTGAACACCTTCGATGGCGAGTTCTGGGCGCCCGTCCTGATCAAATGGGAAACCAAGCTGCTTGAGAGCCTCGGCTTCGGCCTTGATCTAACGAAATGCGCGGCGACGGGCTCAACCGAAAACCTCTGTTTTGTAAGCCCAAAATCCGGCCGTGCCGTCTCAGCGGAGGGTGCGGGGCCATATAAAGAGCGACTGCTGCCGCTGCCCGGCTTCCTGATCGGCCAAGGTGATGCCTCACCAGAGCGGGTGGTTGAGGGGTTACGCCTGACCGCACACTTCCTTCAGAAGCATGTGTTCGATGTTACTAACAGGCCATTGCCCGTAGCACGCATTCGCTTCCAAGATAGCTATTCCAGATTTGCTGGCACATCTGGTACGGTCGACGCGCCTGACGACTAAATGTGCCGTCTGGGCGTCCTGTTCCGAAGTTAAGTGACTGCCCGCCCATGGATAATGTGATCGAGCGTGCCTTTGGCGATCTATTGAGTGAGAAGTATCTCGCCTATGCGCTCTCCACCATCACCTCGCGATCGCTGCCGGATGTGCGCGATGGCATGAAGCCGGTGCATCGGCGCCTGCTTTTCGCGATGAGCCAGCTGCAGCTTGGGCCGAAGACCTCACCCAAGAAATCTGCCCGCGTCGTTGGTGACGTGATCGGTAAGTATCACCCCCATGGTGATAGCGCCGTTTATGAGGCCATGGTTCGCCTGGCCCAGGACTTTGCCCAGCGTTACCCGCTGGTCGATGGTCAGGGCAACTTCGGCAATATCGACGGCGATAACGCAGCCGCCATGCGGTACACCGAAGCGCGCCTAACCCGCGTTGCTGAGTTGATGCTCGAAGGCATTGATGAAGATGCCGTCGATTTCCGTGAGACCTATGACGGTGAGGGCAAAGAGCCGATTGTCCTGCCTGCCGCCTTCCCGAACCTGTTGGCCAATGGCGCCTCGGGTATCGCGGTGGGGATGGCAACGAACATCCCGCCCTTCAATGTTGCTGAGCTGTGTGACGGCCTGCTGGCCCTGATTAAGAGCCGCAACACTGATACAGCGACCCTGCAACAGCTGATCCCTGGCCCTGATTTCCCGACCGGCGGCACGCTGGTTGAGGATCCAGAGAATATTCTTCACGCCTATGAGACGGGCCGGGGTGGTTTCCGGCTCCGCGCGAAATGGGAGAAAGAGGCCCTCGGCCAGGGTCAGTACCAGATCGTCATCACTGAGATCCCGTATCAGGTTCAGAAGGCCAAGCTGATTGAGCGGATCGCCGATTTGTTAAATGAGCGGAAGCTGCCGCTGCTCGACGATATCCGTGATGAGTCGGCGGAAGATGTGCGCATCGTCATCGTCCCACGCTCTCGCAATGTCGAAGCTGAGATGTTGATGGAGAGCTTGTACCGGCACACCGACCTAGAGAACCGGTACTCGCTCAACATGAATGTGCTTGAGGATGGGCGTGTACCGCGGGTGATGAGCCTGCGTGAAGTGCTGCTCAACTACCTCGATCACCGTCATGAGGTTTTGATCCGCCGGACCCGGCACCGGTTGGATAAGATCGCCCATCGCCTAGAGGTATTGGGCGGTTACCTGATTGCCTATCTCAACCTCGATGAGGTGATCCGCATCATCCGGGAAGAGGACGATGCCAAAGCGTCGTTGATCGCAACCTTCGATCTGACTGATGTGCAGGCTGAGGCCATCCTCAATATGCGCCTTCGTGCGTTGCGTAAGCTTGAGGAAATGGAGATCCGGAAAGAGCATGATGCGCTGAGTGAAGAGCAGGCGGACCTATCCGATCTCTTAGAAAAGCCGAATCGCCGCTGGACCGTTATCTCTAAACAAATCAAAGCGTTGCAGAAGGAGTTTGGCACGGATACCGAGCTGGGTGCGCGCCGGACGGTGATTGGTTCTGCCCCAGTATTTGATGAGGTACCTGTTGAAGCCATGGTGGAGCGGGAGCCGGTGACGGTGGTCTGTTCCAACAAGGGCTGGATCCGCGCGGTGAAGGGGCATATCGCAAATGCCAATGACCTCCGCTTTAAGGAGGGGGACCGTGCGCGCTTCGCAATTCATGCGGAGACGACGGACCGGCTTGTCATCTTTGGCACCAATGGCCGGTTCTACACGGTTGGCGTCGATAAGCTGCCACCCGGCCGCGGCTATGGTGAGCCGATCAGGCTGATTGTCGATCTGCCGAATGATGCCGATATCGTCGCCATGCGTCCCCATGATCCTGAGCGTCATTTGATTCTGGCCGCTTCAGACGGTCGTGGCTTCCGGGTTGCTGAGAAGGATGTGCTGGCCCAAACCAAGACCGGTAAGCAGGTCATGAATGTTTCGGGCGCAACCGAGGCTGCCATCTGTCTGCCGATTGATGAGGGCGCGGATCACGTCGCCGTGGTTGGCACCAACCGGAAGTTACTGATCTTCGCATTGGATGAGCTGCCAGAGCTTGCCAAGGGCAGGGGGGTAATCCTCCAGCGGTACAAGGATGGCCAGCTATCGGACATCGCGACAATGAAGGCTGAAGAGGGCCTGCAATGGAAGCGGGGCGATGGTATCCGCACCGAACCTGACTTCCGCACCTGGATTGGTAAGCGGGCACAGGCCGGGCGCATGGTGCCGACGGGCTTCCCGCGTTCTAACAAGTTTTCTTAAACCTGCTTCTGGGCTGCAAAGCCTGTTGCACATGATCGGCCCTGCGGTTACTCCAATGGGCCAACGAACAACTGGCGTTTAACGCCGATAGAAATGAGATTGAGGAATTAGGCCCATGAGCACCCCCATGAGCACGCTGGCCATCGCACCCGCAACCACCACCCTGATGGATCGTCTGATCCCGGTTGGTGATGATGTGAAGGGCCAGACCATCCGCGCTGTGCTGCTGACCATCGTTGGCGCCCAGCTGCTGTGGATCTCCGCTAAGGTGCAGGTGCCGATGTGGCCGGTTCCAATGACGATGCAGACCTATGCAATCCTCGCACTGGCTGGCCTGGCCGGTTGGCGTGTTGGGTTGTCTATGGTTGCCCTTTACCTGGCACAGGGTGCCGTTGGCATGCCGGTCTTCGCTGGCACGCCTGAGAAGGGTATCGGCCTCGCCTATATGATGGGCCCAACCGGTGGTTATCTGCTTGGCTTCCTGATGGCCGCTGCTGTTGCTGGTGCTGCCAGCCAGGTTCGCGGCGGTATGCGCCTTGTGTCCGTCGTGGTCGGCATGACCGTTGCCCATCTCCTGGTCTTTATCCCAGGCATCCTTTGGCTCGGCGGTGCAGGGTTCATGGATGGCGGTATCTCTGCCGCGTTGGCCTACAATGTGAGCAGCTTCTGGCTCGGTACCGTGCTTAAGACTCTGCTAGCAATTGCCACCATCTATGGTGTTTGGCAGCTAACCTCAGACCGTCCAACCAGCCCGCCTAGCGCCAGCTAATTGGCGGAACGCGCGGCATGACCGGGTTCCTCGCCTTACTCGTCAAATTCATCGATGGCATGAACGACCGTATTGGTCGTGGTGTGTCCTGGCTGATGCTGGGCATGGTCTTAATGACCTGCTTCGTCGTCGTCCTCCGCTACGCAATCCTAGCCAATATGGACCCGTGGTTGGAGGCGGAGTGGTTCGCCTTCCTCTTCGGTGGGCCGCTGATTTGGCTGCGTGAGAACTACGTGAAGCTGCAGGAAAGCTATGTTTGGATGCATGGCATTACCTTCATGGTGGGGGCGGGGTATACGCTGCTTCATGATGGCCATGTGCGGGTCGATATCTTCTATCGCGGCGCCTCTCCAAAGTATCAGGCCAAGGTGAACCTGTTTGGTTGCCTGTTCCTCCTGATCCCCGTGCTCTGCGTCATCGGCTACTACTCCTACCCTTACGTGGCTGATAGCTGGGAGAAGCTTGAGGAATCCCGTGAGGCTGGCGGCCTGCCAGGTCTCTTCCTGTTGAAATCCATGTTGCTGGTGTTTGTCGCCCTCACAATGATGCAGGCGATATCCATGATGGCGCGTTCAATTCTGGTGCTCACCAACCACCCGGAATTCGCCCCGCCCGCTGAAGAGCATGAGGGGATTTAGGCGCCATGGATCATATTCTGATTGGTGAAATCCTAGCCGTTGTTATGTTCCTCACCGCTTGCGGTGTGTTGATGGCTGGCTTCCCGGTTGCGTTCTCTCTGGCCGGTACCGCGCTTGCCTTTGCCTTCCTGGGCCATTTCATGCCGGACATCCTCGGTGTGTTTGGTGTTGAGGTGACGGGCACCGTATTCCGCCTCAGTATCTTCGGTGGTTTGCCCTCCCGCTATTACGGCGTGATGGTGAATGAGGTGCTGGTCGCCGTACCGCTGTTCGTCTTTATGGGCGTGATGCTGGAACGCTCGAAGATTGCTGAAAACCTGCTTCAGGTGATGGGGCAGTTGTTTGGTGAGATACGGGGCGGCCTGGGCCTCTCGGTTATCTTTGTCGGCATGCTGCTGGCGGCCTCCACCGGTATTGTGGGCGCCACCGTGGTCACCATGGGCCTGTTGAGCCTGCCTGCCATGCTGAAGGCTGGCTATGACCCAAAGATTGCCACGGGCACAATCTGCGCCTCCGGTACGCTGGGGCAGATCATTCCGCCGTCAATTGTCCTCGTACTCCTGGGCGATATCCTGCAGGGCGCCTGGACCCAGGCGCAGCTGGCGCAGGGTAACTTCGCGCCTGAGCCGATCAGCGTCGTCGACCTGTTCGTTGGGGCCTTCATCCCCGGCATGATGTTGGTCGGGCTTTATATGTGCTGGATAATCTTCCAAGCCGTGGTGAACCCAAAAGCGACACCAGCCCTCGTCATCTCACCGGAAGAGAAGAAGGCGCTGGGCGGTCGTGTGTTTAAGGTTTTGCTGCCGCCGGCACTGCTGATCACCGCCGTTTTGGGGTCAATCCTGGCCGGTGCCGCCACGCCGACAGAGGCTGCTGGCGTTGGCGCTGTTGGCTCCATGATCCTCGCTTATCTCTACAAGCAGTTGGATTTGAAGACCCTGCAGCATGTGATGCGGCAGACCTTGCAGATCTCAACCATGGTGTTCATCATCCTGCTGGGCGCATCGCTGTTCAGCCTGGTGTTCCGTGGCTTGCACGGCGAGGAGCTGGTCGCCGAGGCGCTGAAGAGCATGCCTGGTGGCGCGCTGGGCGCGATGCTCGTCGTGATGGCCATCATGTTTGTGATGGGCTTCTTCCTCGACTTTATTGAGATCGTCTTCGTCGTTGTGCCGATTGTTGGTCCGGTGCTCTTGCAGATGCCAGGGTTCGACCCGGTTTGGCTAGGCATCATGATCGCAATCAATTTGCAGACGTCGTTCCTGACGCCGCCCTTTGGATTTGCGCTGTTCTACCTACGTGGGGTGGCGCCGCCCAGTATCGCGACACTAGATATCTATAAGGGCGTGATCCCGTTCGTGCTGATCCAGTTGTTTATGCTGGTGTTGCTGGCGATCTTCCCAGAACTGGCGACATGGTTGCCGAGCGTATTGCTCTAACCCCATGCTGATACGAACTGACCGTTTGGTGATGCGTGCGCTTCGCCCGGCTGATGCTGGGCGGATGAAGGTGTTGCTGTCTGACCCGGATGTGACCGCGCAGCTAGCCATCTTCTCCCAACCCCCAACTGATGATGAATTGGCCGCCTGGGTTGGCGGTGCGGTGCCAGATGCCGCAGCGGGTGAGGATTATCGGCTGGGTATCTATCAGCCGGATACCGACCTGCTGATTGGCAATATCGGCCTGCATCCCAAATGGCCGGACGGTGATGCGGCGGATTTTGGCTATTGGCTGGGTGCTGAATTTTGGGGCAAGGGCTATGCCAGCGAGGCGGCAACCCGACTGATTGCCGATGCTGACATGTTGGTGCCCAGCTTGAAGAAGCTGACGGCCACCACAGCGCCCGAGAACGCCGCGTCAATCAAGCTTCTGGAACGCCTAGGTTTTGTATCGGCGGGCGAGATTACCCGGCCGCTCGCCAGCGGTGGTGAGCGTGTCTCAGCGTATTTTGAGCGGTCAGTTTAGCCCAAAAGAAAAGGGCGGCCACGGGGCCGCCCTTTCCTATAACTATCAATCTCAGCTTAGAGCGAGACGTATTTGAACGGCAGGGCCCGTGCAGCGGTGAAGGTCTGCTCAGACAGCTTGGTCCAAGCGAGCGCACCACGGCGGAAGTTGACGATGCTCTCGCCGACTTTCCGGGACAGTGGGTCCTGGTTCATGAATTCGGTCATCAGCTCACCCGAGATGCGACCCAGCTCTTCCAGTAGGCCGTTCGGATATGGGCGAACATCCACATTGTGCTCGTTCACCAGCTTCTGCAGGCTGTCGTTGTTACGCGCCATGTACTCGCTCAACACCATCTGGTTCGCAACGGTGTTAGCGGCCGTCACGATTGCCTTCAGGTCATCATCGAGGGCGTTGTAAGCCTCAAGGTTGACGAAGCAGTCGAGGGTGGTCGCTGGCTCGTGCCAACCTGGGTAGTAGTAGAACTTGGCGACCTTATAGATGCCGAAGGCGAGGTCATTATATGGACCGACCCATTCCATGGCATCGATGGCACCGGTCTGCATCGCGGCCAGTAGCTCACCACCAGGCAGGTTCACAACGGTGGCACCAGCGGCCTTGATGACCTCACCGCCGAGGCCAGGCATCCGCATCTTCAGACCTTTGAAGTCTTCAGCGCTGTTGATCTCTTTGTTGAACCAGCCGCCCATCTGAACGCCGGTGTTGCCTGATGGGAAGAACTTACAACCCATCTCAGCATAGATCTCATCACCCAGCTCCTGGCCGCCGCCATATTGGTACCAGGCGTTTTGCTCTTGTGCCGTCATACCGAATGGCATGGCAGCGAGGTATTGAGCCGCTGGAACCTTACCCTTCCAGTAGTAAGGGGCGCCGTGGCCCATCTCGACCGTGCCGGAAGCAACAGCGTCGATGCTCTCAAACGCTGGGACGATTTCACCAGCGCCATAGACCTTAACGGTCAGGCGACCATCGGACATGCGGGTGATGTAGTCGGCAACCAGCTCAGCACCGGTGCCAAGGCCTGGGAAATTCTTTGGCCAGGTGGTGACCATGCTCCACTCTTTCCGGCCCTGGCTGATCGCTGGGGCAGGGAAGCTGGAGGCTGCTGCGGCACCTGCCGCGACACCGGCGACGCCTGCGCCGGTAAGAAACTTACGCCGTTCCATGGATGACTTCTCCCTAATGGCCCGGTTTGAAGAAGGATGCCAAGGACGGCATTGCCGGGCGGTTGTCGGGTCGTGGTGACCCGCATTGACTTGGGCTGATATGCAGCGGTGATCGCCGCAGGTTCTGGCCCGAGATCGTTCGTTTAGACGGGAGGGATTATATCCGGATGGGGGCTTTGATCAATCAAAACCAAGCTGAAACCAGGGCGAAATGTGGTTTCAGATCAAGTGTTTAAGCAAAAAACAGATTGTGCGCCGCAGCATTAGTGATTGCTATTTGGCGGCGTCCTCATCCGTGACCGAAACCGCATCACCCTCGGTGTCGGGCTTGGCGCCATAATCGGGCGGGGTTGGCGGGCCCTTCATCTGGTACCAACCATTTGGGCCGAGGACCTCAAGCGGCTTGAAACGCGCCTTGTACGCCATCTTTGCGGAGTTCTCGATCCAATAGCCGAGATAGATGTAACCAAGGCCATCCTGCTGCGCTAATTCGATAAGGCAGAGTATTAGGAAGTTACCTAGGCTGCGCGGCTCATGATCGGGGTCGAAGAAGCTGTAAACAGCAGAGAAGCCATCGGGCAGCCGATCCAACAGCATCACACCGATTAATTGGCCGTCCGCGGTACGCACTTCCAATAGCTCAGTATTGGCGCGGCCCTCATCGATCATCGCCACATAGTCTGTCAGACCCATTCGCGCCATATCACTCTCGCCATGGCGGGCGTCCTGATAGGCGGTGAACAGCTCAAACTGTTCAACCGTCGCGGTGGCGGGAACAAGGCCCCAGCTCAAATCCTCATTCTTGCGGAGGATGCGCCGCATAGATTTGCCAGGTTGGAAATCGGCTGTGGGAATACGCACCGGCACGCAGGCACTGCATGAGGGGCAGACGGGCCGGTAGATGATGTCATGGGAGCGGCGGAACCCAGCCTCGGTCAGGACAGCATTGATCGCCGTTGCATTGCCCACATTCAGGCGGGCGAACAGCTTGCGCTCAACCCGACCTTCCAGATAGGGGCAGGGCAGGGCGCCGGACCTGAAGAACTGCAGGAGTGGCTGTCTCGGACGGTCAATAACCGACATTTGGTTCCGGGTTCTCCTCTATGACGCCGTTTTCGGCGCCTCCACATCGTTACCACACTATCAAAAAGGGTATGCGAGGGCGTCCAACTTGTCGAGCGCTGGGCTACTGGATTGGGCGCTCTATGAGCATCAATTGTGGGTTAGTGCCGAGGTTTAGCCAGAGGTATTGAGCGTTGGCTCTGCGATACGATCCTCAAGCGGGGTCGCGTTAACCGGCGAAACACCGCGGCTGCTGGGCAGGGGCACAATAGCCTCTGGCACCGGTACGATCCGACGATAGTTCGGGTCATTGGCGCGAAGTCCGCCTGGGCCATCATCGCTGGTCAGCTCTGGCTGATCCTCACGAAGTAGGACCAGGCTTATCCGACGATTCGACGGTGAGAGCGGTTGGTCAGGCAGCAATGGATCGGTATCGGCTTTACCCACGACACGCGATAAGCGCACATTCTCAAGGCCAACGCTGGTCATTACCCGACGGCTTGCATTGGCCCGATCAGCGGATAAATCCCAGTTATCATAGGGCTCACCCTCGCGGGTGGTGATCAGGGACGCATCGGTATGGCCGCTGATATCAACCTTGTTCGGGATATCGGCAATCGCCTCAACAATGCTGGAGAGGATCTCTTGAACGAAGGGCAGGGGCTCGATGTCACCTGGTGCAAACATTGGTCGACGTTCGGTATCGACGATCTGGATGCGGAGGCCTTCGGTAGTCTGTTCGATGATCAGGTTGTCGGCCACCTGATCAAGTAGGTCGCGGGCCGCCAGATTGGCGAAGAACTGCTGAGCGACCTCATTGTTCTGACGTACTTCCTCAACACTCAGCATCTCGCCACCATCGAGGTCGGAGAAGCCGCCATCGCGATTGATGTCACGGTCGATTGAGGCGTCATTGCCCTGGTTGTCACCTTTGTTGTTGGCGACGGGGAGGGCAGTCTCAAGCCCCGGTGCGGTGGTGTCAGATAGCGCAGCACCCGGTGCGACCATCGACTGGCCACCCAAGACACCACCACTACCGCTATTGGAGTTGGAGACGCTGAACGGATCAAAATAAAAGGCGATGGCCTGCTTCTGATCTGAGGTGGTCACATTGAGCAGCCAAAGCAGCAGGAAGAACGCCATCATAGCGGTCACGAAGTCAGCGTAAGCCACCTTCCAGGCGCCGCCATGGTGATCATGACCGCCTTTCTTGACCTTCTTGACGATAATGGGGGCGAGATCGTCGCTCACACTGGGTCCTGTCTGTTTCTAGCTAGCTGGATTGTTGATCAGGGTCTTCAAATTGCCATGCAGAACTTATGCCGGGGCGGCAACAGCTGCGGTTGCTTCCTCAACCTCAGCGAAGGATGGACGCACATCGCTGAACAGCGTCTTGCGGGCAAACTCAACGGAGAGGGCAGGCGCGTAACCTTGCAGGTTGGCGAGCAGGGCAATCTTCATGGCGGTGTAGTACTTGGACTCACCCTCATGACGAACCTTCAGGGAGCTAGCGAGCGGGCCAACAAAACCATAGGCCACCCAAACCCCAAGGAAGGTACCAACCAGCGCACCACCGATGAGCTTACCGAGAACCTCAGGTGGTTCAGTGATCGAGCCCATGGTCTTAATCACGCCAAGGACCGCCGCGACGATACCGAGGGCCGGGAGGCCATCTGCCATGGTTTGAACGGCGCTCGACACCTGATGCTGCTCTGCGTGGTGAACTTCCAACTCCTCATCCATCAACGCCTCAATCTCAAAGGCGTTGTCTGAGCCCATCGAGATGATGCGGAGGTAGTCACAGAGGAAGGTGACGGCATGGTGATCCGCGTAGAAGGTTGGGAACTGTTGGAACAGCTCACTCTCATGCGGGTTTTCAATATGCTGCTCTAGCGCTAGCCAGCCCTTGGTCTTGGCCGTGCGGAACACCGCGTAAAGCATGGACAGCAACTCCAGATAGGCATCCTTGTCGTATTTGTTGCCTTTGAAGTTGACCTTAATCTCGTGAATGGTCGCCTTGAGGATCGTCTTGTTGTTGGCGACGATGTACGCGCCAATGCCGGAACCGACGATGATGACAACCTCAAAGGGCTGCCACAAAACGGCGAGTTTACCGCCCAGCGCCGCATAGCCGCCGAGGGTGCAAACCGTCACCACAATCCATCCAATGATAACCAGCATAGCCCGTGTTCTCACTCTTAGCTGCTCACCGTCGCTGCCGCGCGACGATGCCACCCATCTAGGGGCGGTGGTGCGGTACCCCAATTAGCTCTCGGCCCGATACCTCCAAGCGTGCTGTGTTCGGCAGTTCTCCGCCGGTGGCCTGCCCGCCACGCATCATTCATCACGCCTTGGGTGAAAGATATACCACAAGGACTATCACCCGGTTAAGCGACAGCCTGTCCCGAGGGCAATTGCCGTGATTGTTTCGTTACAAACGCGCCACGCGTCGTGATGACGGTGTCGGCTTGGGGGCGCTACTCGGCGGTCTTCATCGCCTTGGAATATTGCTGTTCCACCGGGAAACCAGCCCCTTGCAGCGCGGCAACGATACTGTTGGCGTGATCCTTGTCCCGGGTCTCCATCACAATATCGATAGTGGTCGATTTGATAGAGGCAACGTTGAACATTCGCTGGTGCTGAACCTCAACGATATTGCCGCCTGCATCCGCAATAACCGTGGCAATGGCGGCCAGGGCGCCGGGCCTATCGGGAAGGGTAATCCGCAGTTGAATGATCTTCTGCTCACTCACCATCCCACGGAGCAAGAGGTTGGCAAACAACCGGTCGTCGATATTGCCACCGCAAATCACCACACCGACCCGCATGCCAGCGAAGCGTTCAGGATCATCCATGATCGCGGCGATGCCAGCGGCACCAGCCCCCTCAGCAACGATTTTTGAGTAGCCGGAGAGGTCGTAAATCGCCTGTTCAATCCGCTCATCGGAGACCAGTACAATGTCATCGACCATCTGACCGATGATTTGTCGGGTTAGCTGCCCTGGCTCTTTAACGGCAATACCCTCTGCCAGGGTGCCATCGGCGGTTTTGATCTCTTCGCCCCTCAGGCTTTGGCGCATGGCGGGGTAGGCCTCGCTCTGCACGCCGATCAACTCTGTCTCCGGGCTGCGGGCCCGCATGGCGGTCGCAATACCGGACATCAGGCCGCCACCGCCGATTGGCACGATTAGGGTGTCTAGCGGCTCATCCAGCGCGGCCAGCATCTCAAGCGCCACGGTGCCCTGTCCGGCGATCACCGAGGGATCATCATAGGGGTGCACGAAGATAAGGCCTTGCTGGGCCGCCAGGTTCTCCGCGAACTCACGGGCCTCTTGCAGGGTCTCGCCATGCAACTCCACCTTGGCGCCGAGGGATTGCGTGCGCTCGACCTTGGTGAAGGGCGTGTGCTTGGGCATGACGATGGTGGCGTTCACACCCAGGCGTCCGGCGTGATAGGCCACGCCTTGTGCGTGGTTGCCGGCCGACATCGCCACGACGCCCGCCCGTTGCTGATCCGGCGTTAGCAGGGATAGGCAGTTGAGCGCGCCACGCTCCTTGAACGAGGCCGTGTGCTGCAGGTTCTCAAGCTTCGCCATGATGGTGCAGCCGAGGGCCTCACCCAGCCGGTGCAGGTCAACGGTCGGTGTCCGTTCGATCTGGCCTTGAATGCGGCTTGCCGCAGCCTCGATGTCATGAACCGTCGGGGCGTTCTGAATGGCCGGGGTAAATGGCACTAGATTGTCATCCATCATTGGCTCCTGCGGCTGTATCCGCAGCTGGTTGGGTTGTTGGCTGTGCAATTGGTCGGAAGGTGATTTCGCCTAAGGCATCGCTCGGCGGATTGCCGCGTCTAAAGCTCTCAATTGTTATGAAGTCGCCGGCCTGCCAGGCATCAACAAAAGTGTCGAAATGGCGAGACAGCGGGCGACCAGATTGGCCGGTCGCGATCATGTAGCGGCTATTATCCAGATCAGCCAGATCATAAACCGCGCGATACCCGGCACCGTGGCTGACCGGGAAGCGGGTCGGGTCATCGCCACGGCCGCCGGCACGCAGCACGGTGTAGTTACTGCCATCCAATGCGGCATCCTGGCGGAACAACCCACCGAGTAAGGGCAATCGGCCAAGGATCTGATGACCCAAGGGCGCCTGATGGGCATCACCCCAACGCCATTGCCGCCAATCATGGCCATACGCATCGATGAGGAGGGAGAGGGCGCGGCTAAGTCCAGCCTGTGCCGCCGCCTGGCAATCCTCGGCTGTGTGATCGGTCTGGGTGTCATCGCACCATCCGAGATCGCCGCCTAGAATGCGGTTGACCAACCGTGGTCCGCCGCCAACCCATTGCTGGCTCTCGCCCAACTCATCCTCCAGCAGGATGGCGGGCATAACCCGTAGCCAGGTTGAGAAGATCAGGGGCGTTGCCAAATCCCGATCCATGCGACCATCCCAATCAGTAAGGGCAGCGATCACATCGCGTTGCAGCGGTGTTTCACCCTCAAGTGCCGTGAGATAGGGCAGTAGTTCATGCGCGGCTTTGGAAACCGGATCGACCATCAGGGCCATGTTGTCGGCAACCGTTAGTCCATTGCGCCCACCTAGTTCTTCGGCAATACGCTGGGCCCGGTAATCTGGCTCCCACTCATGGGTAATGAAGTAAGGATAATCGTTTCCAACCAATCGGTTATTGGCGTTTATGATTTGGCCGGAGCGTGGGTTTAGGATCTTGGGTAATCGATCAACCGGCACCGTGCCAGGCCAATTATCTGAAATCTCTTCACCAGCCATGGGCACGGTGCCATTGCCTAAGGCACGGACTGGTATTAGAGCCGGGGAATAAAGGCCAATATCGCCTTCTTTGTCAGCAAAAACAGAATTTTGCTGGCCGCTTTTGAAGCGTGCCATGGCGTCGGTGAACTGGTCCCAACTCTTCGCCCGGTTTAAGAAGAAGATCGACTCCCAACTGCTATCGCCGGGTGTCATGAGCGTGGTGCGTAGGGTCACCACCTTATCATCACCAGTGATCGGCCCTAGTCGGTCGTCAAGGTCGCTGATCACCAGCCCATGGTTGGTTGTGCGCACGGTTAGCTGCTCGGCCTCATCACCGGCGACACCAATCTCAATTGTCTTGGTTTCAAACTCGGCGAAACCGTCGCTGGTTAGGTACTGGTTGGGATCGTCCGGGTGCAGCCGCTCGATATACAGGTCCTGAACATCGCCACCAGTTGTGGTCAGGCCCCAGGCGGCCTCACCATTTTGGCCCATCAGGTGGAACGGGACACCGGGAACCGTGGCACCGGTGATGGTCAGTTCCGGCGTCACAATACGCACGAGGTACCAGAGGATTGGCGCAGAAAGGCCCAGATGCGGGTCATTGGCCAGGATCGGCCTGCCGGTTGCCGTTCGGTTACCGCTTAGGGCCCAGACGTTTGAAGCACGCTCTGGTCCCAGTTTGGGAATGGCTTGTTCGAGCCGGGCCCAATCGACACCGTTATCATCAAGCCCCCGCAAACTTCCGAGCGTGATCTCGGCATCCTGCTCTTCAAAGATCGTGAGTTCGGCGATTTGCTCTGGTGTCAGGGTGTCGGCCAGCATGGCGCGGCGGATTTCACCAAACATATTGCCCGATAGCTGCAGCCCTATAAGCTTGCCCCAAACCACACTATCCGCCGGTTTCCAGGGTTCTGGCTGATGCGGCGCGATGCTGGTGTTCCAGAGGCCGATCAGATGAAGCTCTGGCGGTGTTGGGTCCGGGTTTTGGGCGAGAAACAGGTTCACGCCATCGGCATAACGCTCAACCGCGTTCTTGGCCGCTGGGTCACCATTCTCAAAATCCTGGGTGGCAAGATCATAGAAACCCAGGCTGCGCATGATCCGATCTGCCGGAAGGGCAAGACGCCCGGCCAGTTCTGAGAGGCGGCCCTGACCGGCGCGGCGCTGGATCTCCATCTGCACCAACCGATCCTGGGCGTGCAGATAACCAAGCGCCACATAGGCATCATCCATATTGGCGGCAAAGATATGCGGGATGGCATAGCCGTCGCGGACCACGGTGACCGGTTCGCTGACTAACGGGCCTGCGAGTACATCGCCGTCATAGTCCGGTTGCGCGGTACTGAACCAGATATAGGCGGCTGGCAGGCCAATCACCACGATGGCCAGGATAAGCCCGATAAAGGCAGCGAGGATGCCGGTGATAATGCGCATAGCGGTTCTGGCCGGTGTGTGGCGGGTTGGCGAAATGCAACTTGAACTGGATAGGGCGTCTAAACGCGGCTGGCCAGCGTATAGTTCTGTGTCTATTGCTGCATTGCTTTGAACTGCCCTGACCGAGCGATCAACCATGGCAACATACCAGCGCGGCTCTGCTGAACTGCTGAGCCCTTCAGAAGCTTTCACCCTCGTTTTTCATGAATGGTTGCCGGATGATGGCGCCGTTCAGGGGGATCCGATTTTCTGTGTCCACGGTCTGACCCGGAACGGCCGTGACTTCGACCCGTTGGCCAAGGCGCTCGCAGATCGTGGGCGACGGGTCATCTGCCCCGATGTTGCCGGACGGGGGGAGAGTGATTGGCTCACCAACCATGATGAGTACAACAACCCAATCTATGGCCAGCATCTGATGGGGCTATTGGCCCATCTGGGGCTGGGGCAAGTGGATTGGATCGGGACCTCTATGGGCGGGCTGATCGGGATGGGCATTGCCTCACTCGGCCCCGTACCGATCAAGCGCTTGATTATCAATGATGTGGGGCCGGTGGTGACCGCCACATCGCTGAACCGAATTGGTGATTATGTGGGCCGGGACCTATCATTTGAAAGCGTCGGGGCGTTGGAGCAGCACCTCCGCGTAATCCACGCGCCATTTGGCGATTTGAGTGATGAGGAATGGGCCCATCTGGCCAAGTACAGCGCTCGCATCGATGGCGATCGATACCGCCTTGCCTATGACCCAGCGATTGCCAAGGCCTTCGAGGTGAAGATCGAGGATGATATGGCGCTTTGGCCGATATGGGATGCGATCCAATCACCAACCATGGTGATCCGTGGTGGTGTTAGCGACCTACTGACCAGCGATGTGGCCGAGCAAATGACTGTTCGGGGGCCAAGGGCAAAACTGTTCGAAGTTCCTGGTGTTGGCCATGCCCCAGCTTTGATGGATCCCGCGCAAATTAGCGCGATCATCGAATGGCTGAATGTTTAGAAAAACGCGCTAACTTATTGCCTATGTTCGATAATCTAGAGCGTCGACGCAGCAGAATTGGGTTTGAGCCGATCCAAGAGGCGTTTCCATGGGTCGGTGGCGATCTGCAAACCATGAAGAATGCCGCCGGTGAGAAACTAGGGCGACTGCCGCAGCCTGGTGCTGCTGAACGGGTCGAGTTTCCCACCGATGACGGCAGCGGCGATATCCTGATCGGGAAGCTGCATCGACCCTCTACGCCGACAGCCACCAAGCCGCTGATGGTCCTGGTTCATGGGCTGACGGGGTGTGAGGGCAGCCCGGACATCCTGCTGGCCACCGATTACTTCCTGGCTCGCGGTTATCCGGTGCTTCGCCTCAACCAGCGTGGGGCGGGCCCAAGTGGTACGCTTTGCAAAGGCTTCTACCATGCCGGGCGGAGTGCGGATCTGCGCCTGGTGATTGAGGCGATGGCCGAGCAGCATGGCTTGGCCGATGATGGTGTCGTGTTGATGGGGTCATCCCTTGGCGGCAATGCCTCACTGAAGCTGGCTGGCGAGTACGGCGATAAACGACCGGATTGGCTGAAGGCGGTGATCAGCGTTTCGGCGCCAATTGACCTGTTTGCTACCTCGTACCAGTTCCTGAAGCTTCGAAACCGTGCCTATCACCAGTGGTTGTTGAGGCGTATGAAGGCGCAATGCGCTGACCCAGACCGACCATTGGCGGATTGGGCGCGCCAGGCGGCGCGGTCAGCCCGTGATACCTATGATTTCGACGATAAGTTCACCGGCCCGATCAATGGGTGGAGTGGGGCGGATCAGTATTACGCGGTGAATTCCGCTAACCGGTATATCGATGATGCCCGGCTACCGGTCCTGCTGATCCATGCCGAAAACGACCCCTGGGTCCCGGTAGAGCCTTACCATGTGTTTGATTGGAGCCGTAACCGCAACCTCATGCCGCTAATCGCTAGCGGTGGTGGGCATTGCGGGTTTCACGGTACCGATGGCCCTTGGCATCTGGCCATGACCGAACGGTTCATCAATGAGCAGTTGGGCTAGCCAGCTTTAAGCAGCTTTGCCGCCTCAACCGCCGCATAGGTCAGCACGCCATCGGCGCCCGCCCGCTTAAAGCAAAGCAGGGATTCCAGCACGGCCTTATCATTGTCGAGCCAGCCATTTTGGATCGCGGCTTTGAGCATCGCGAACTCCCCACTGACTTGATAGGCGAAGGTTGGAACGGCGAACCGCTCTTTCACCCGCTGCACCACATCGAGGTAGGGCATGCCGGGCTTAACCATAACCATGTCAGCCCCTTCCTGCAGGTCGAGGGCAACCTCGCGCATCGCCTCATCTGTATTGGCCGGATCCATCTGATAGGTCTTCTTATCGCCCTTCAGGTAGCCATCAGACTGCAACGCGGCGCGGAATGGGCCGTAGAAGCAGGAGGCATATTTCGCGGCATAGGACATGATCCGCACATCCTCAAAACCGCCAGCATCCAGGGCATCGCGGATGGCACCAACGCGGCCATCCATCATGTCCGATGGGGCGATCACATCGACACCGGCGGCGGCCTGAACCAACGCCTGTTTGCATAAGATCTCAACGGTCTCGTCATTTAGGATGCGGGCCTGTTCATCCATCACGCCGTCATGACCGTGGCTGGTAAAGGGGTCGAGGGCCACGTCGCAGATAACGCCAATCTCTGGCACCTGGCGCTTAATCTCGCTGGCGGCGCGGCAGGCTAGGCTCTCTGGATTGTAGGCTTCCTTCCCATCTTCGCTGCGCAGTTCTGGCGGCGTTACGGGGAATAGGGCGATCGCTGGGATGCCAAGATCAGCGGCATTGGCGACCTGCTCAACCAGGCGGTCGATGCTGTAGCGAGAGATGCCGGGCATGGCGTCGATCGCCTCAACCCGGTCGGTGCCATCCAAGATAAAAACCGGCCAGATCAAATCATTCACTGACAGCGCGTTCTCGGCCACCAGGGAACGCTGCCATGGTACGGTTCGATTGCGGCGCATCCGGGTCCGTGGAAATGCAGGACCGGTGGTGCCGTCGCTGGTGCTGGTAAGGGGGCGGTTAGAAACGCTGTTCATTATCGTGGTCTACCGGCGGCAGTTATCGTTGCCGCAACCTATGACAAGCGACGCCATTCCAGCAATCCCGCATTTGCTGTAGGCTAGAGGCTCTGCAATTCATGGGTTGGGGCCATGATCGAGCATATGGGGCGGCAAACCAAAAGAGATCGGCGCATTTTCGGCGCTCTTATCGCGGCTGCCTGCTTGATGACCGCTACCCCGGCCGCTGCCTTCGATCGCATCACCGTTCAGATTCAAGCCATGGCCCATAGTGAGGGGCCCTCGGTTCTGCGTCCACTTGGCCGGATAACAGTTATGGATGCCGATGGTGGCACCGGCAGTGGGGGCGTAACCCTTGATCCTGTACTGAATGGTCTTCCGCCGGGCGAGATTACGGTGACTGTAAACGCGGCGCGGCATTGTGATCATGTCACCGCAATGGCAGCCCAGGGCACCGTTGCTGGTCACTTCAACCCAGTGACGCGCGGTGTTTATGACGCGCGGGACATCGAGGGGCGGATGCAGGCGATCAGCCGTGAAACGCGCCACCGTTTGGCCGCTGCCCATGCACTTTACCGCCAGCAACAGCAGCCCGCTGGTGAAACGCTCTATCCACCAACCGATCTATCCGGCATCGCCTATGAGGACATGCCTGAAACCCAGCTTGCGCTTGGCCATTTCCCGCCGCTGATGGTGGATGGCTTTGGCCAGGCGACCCAGATCGGCTTTGCGCCCATGATCTCGGTCAATCAACTCTATGGCCGTACCTTGGTTTTGGAGCGTGAGGATCGCGATGGTGTCAGCCTAATCGGTTGCGGCACCGTTGGCTTTCCAAGTCGCCAGTAAAGCTAGGCCAGCGACCTGAACTAATCGACCCGCATCAATTGACCCATGGCGGCTAGCGGTTAATCTGCCTGCCAACAAATCAAAACCATGATGGGTGGAAACAGATGTCGGCCGCACTCGACCTCACGGAAGATCAGCGACAATTCCAAGATATGGCGCGGGCTTTTGCCAATGACGCCATGGCGCCCCATGCCGCTGAATGGGATGAGCAAGAGCATTTCCCTGTCGACACGTTGCGCGCCGCCGCTGAGCTGGGCCTGGCCGGTATCTATTGCCAGGAAGAGTTCGGTGGCACGGGTCTCACCCGCCATGACGCTGCGGTTATCTTTGAGGAGCTATCGACCGGCTGCCCGTCCACGGCGGCCTATATCTCGATCCACAATATGGCGTCCTGGATGATCGATAACTTCGGCAATGGCCAGCAACGCAGTCGCTACCTGCCGAAACTGATGACCATGGAGCATTTCGCCAGCTACTGCCTTACCGAGCCAGGCGCAGGTTCTGATGCCGCGTCGCTTAAAACCAAGGCGGAACGTGATGGCGATTTCTATGTCTTAAATGGGTCGAAGGCCTTCATCTCCGGTGGCTCTACCTCCGATGTTTATGTGGTGATGGTACGCACCGGCGATGACGGGCCGAAGGGTATCTCTTGCCTCATCGTTGAGAAGGATACGCCCGGTCTCAGCTTTGGTCAGAAAGAGAAGAAGCTTGGCTGGAACTCCCAGCCGACCGCCGCCGTGATCTTTGAGGATTGCCGGGTACCCGTCGCCAACCGGTTGGGTGAAGAGGGGGATGGCTTCGCAATCGCCATGAAGGGACTTGATGGTGGCCGGTTGAACATCGCCGCCTGCTCGCTTGGTGGGGCCCAGCATTGCCTGGACCTCGCCATCAACTACGCCCAGGAACGAACGCAATTCGGCAAGAAGATTGCGGAGTTCCAATCGCTACAATTCAAGCTCGCCGATATGGCGACGGAGTTAGAGGCAGCGCGGCTTCTGCTGCATAAGGCGGCCCGGCTGCTCGACCAGAAGCATGCTGATGCGACGAAGTATTGCGCGATGGCCAAGCGGTTCGGCACTGATATCGCCTTCCGGGTGGTCAATGAGGCGCTGCAAATCCATGGCGGCTATGGCTACATCAAGGAATACGGTGTTGAGCGATATCTGCGTGATCTGCGTGTGCACCAAATCCTTGAGGGGACCAATGAGATCATGCGCCTGATCGTTGCCCGAAAAATTCTGGAAGCATCCTCAAGTTAGTGGGCTTGTCGCCTTGATCGCGGATCGATGGCGTGGCACTTCCTTTCAGCGATCACGCTTTGCTTTTGCCGTTGCCCGTTGGTGCTAGTCCATGTCCCCATCAGATGCCGTTGAGCCAGAAATCCTTTTCGATCGTAAGGGGCCGCTCGGCCTGATCACCCTGAACCGGCCACGGGCGCTTAACGCGCTTAACCTGCCGATGATCCGGGAAATGGCACCGCAGCTAGATGCCTGGGCCAAGGATGACAGCGTCGCCGCCGTGGTTATCACCGGTGCTGGTGAAAAAGCCTTCTGCGCTGGCGGTGATGTGAAATCCGTCTATCAGGATGGCCTCGCGGCGAAATCGGGTGAGGGGGATGGTGCCCTGACCCGCGACTTCTTCCGGGAAGAGTATCAGCTGAACCGCGCGATCTATCGATTCCCCAAACCATACATCGCACTGATCGACGGTATTACCATGGGTGGTGGTGTTGGCTTATCGGTTCATGGCTCACACCGGATCGCGACAGAGACCACCATGGTGGCGATGCCAGAGACCGCGATTGGTTTGTTCCCAGATGTTGGTGCGACCTATGTCCTGGCGCGGGCGCCGGGTGAGGCGGGCGCCTATCTGGCCCTTACTGGTGATCGCCTCAGTGCTGCCGATGCGCTCTATGCCAAGATTGCGACCCACCACGTGCCATCGGACAAGCTGGATGCCCTCGTGGATGCCTTGGCCTCCGCTGATTGGGGACAGGCCGAAACGGGTAAAGAGCGCCTGTTTGCCGATGGCATTATTGAGCCCTTTGTCACTGACGCAGGTGAGGCCAAGCTAGCCGCCCTTCAGGATGCCATTGATCAGGCCTTTGGTAGCGACACGGTGGAAGAGATCATCGCCGAGCTGACCTCAATGATCGGCGGTGCCGGTGCCGATGGTGAGTGGGCGAAAGAAACCGTCGAGACGATGGGTAAGCGCTCACCAACCAGTATGAAGATTGCGCGTGAGCAGTTGGATCGCGGCACAGCGCTGGATCTTGAGAGCTGCCTCGTCATGGAATACCGCCTAACCCAGGGCTGTATGGCCGGGCATGACTTCTACGAGGGCATTCGCGCAGTGCTGGTCGATAAGGACCACGATCCCAAATGGGAGCCTGCGCAGTTGACCGATGTTACCGACGCCATCGTTGAGAAGCATTTTGAGGCGCTGGGCGAGAACGATCTGAGCTTCACGGGCTAACCCATCTCACCCGCTGCGGGTTTAAGACGCTAAGTCACCAATCGAGGAAACGCATGACCAAGATCGCCTTTATCGGCCTCGGCAATATGGGCCTTCCTATGGCCAAGAACCTGCTTGCCGCCGGGCATGAACTGATCGGTTTTGACTTGTCCGCTGACAATCTTGCCGCGCTTGAGCAGGCAGGTGGACAGACGGCAAGCGACGCCGCAACGGCAGCCGGTGCCGCGGAGGTGGTGATCACCATGCTGCCTGCCGGTGATCATGTGACCGAGGTGTTTTTAGGCGACGGCAAGGCGATGAAGGCCTGTCAGCCGGGCACTCTCTTGATTGACTGCTCAACCATCGATGTTGCAACCGCCCGTGCCATTGCCGGTGCTGCGGAAACCGCCGGTTTGGCTATGATTGATGCCCCGGTTTCCGGCGGCGTTGGTGGGGCCGAGGCTGGCACCCTGACCTTTATGGTGGGTGGCAGTGATGAGGCGGTCGCCAAGGCCCAGCCACTGCTCGATGTAATGGGCGGGAAAACCGTCCACACTGGCGGTCCTGGTAATGGTCAGGCCGCGAAAATCTGCAACAACATGATGCTGGGTATTCAGATGCTCTCGGTGTGCGAGGCCTTTGCCCTTGCCGATAAGCTTGGACTCGACCCGCAAAAACTATTCGATGTGGCTTCAACCTCGTCGGGGCAATGCTGGTCACTGACCACCTATTGCCCGTTTCCTGGCCTGCTTGAGAACACACCATCCAGCCGTGAATACGCGCCTGGTTTCACCTCTGACATGATGCTTAAGGATTTGCGCCTGGCCCAACAGGCTGCGGCCGGTTCCGGTGCGGCAACCCCGCTGGGGGCGGAGACCACGGCGCTTTACGCCATGCATGTGAACGGTGGTAACGGCGCACTGGATTTCTCATCGATATTGAAGATGTTGCGCGGTGCTTGACCAAACCGGGCAAAACCGGTGATGTAGGGCGGACATTTGAGAATTTCGGTCGCTATTAAGGCCCCCGGTAAGGCGACAGCATTTAAACTGCTGGGCCTTGGCTTTTGGGCAATAATTGAGGCACGATAGCCAGATTAAGCGACAGACCTGGCCGCGATACCCTGATTGGGACGCGCTAGATTGGATAGGTTGGCCCAGCCAGCCTGCTTTAGGAGGATACTTTGCAGCACCCATACTTTGAGGCCATCACATTGGTTGAACGGCTGCACCGGCAATTTCTTGATGTGTTGAAGATTGAGCTGGAGCGCGCAGGCATCCAGGACATCAACAACGTCCAATCCCTGATCCTCTACAACATTGGTGAGGATGAGCTGACGGTGGGGGAGTTGACCGCCCGCGGTTATTATCTCGGCTCAAATGTCTCCTATAACCTGAAGAAGATGGTCGAGAATGGCTATCTGATCCAGGAGCGTTCAGTTCATGACCGTCGCTCGATTCGGGTGAAACTGTCCGACAAAGGCCATGAAATTCGCACGCTGATGAATGAGGTGTTTGAACGCCACATCGGCAATGTGGAGAATTCCGGCCTCGATCTTGAGCAGCTGAAGACCGTTAATGACGCGCTGAAAAACCTTGAGCGTTTCCTTACCGGTCAGGTCGGCTATTCACCCCTGAACCCAATCCCGGCTTAATCCGGCTTGGTAGGGGCGCCGGGCATCGGCCATGGCTGATAACGACCGGCCCCGCAGGCCCACCCCGGCACTTACTGGCAAACAACCAGCACCAAAGGCGTCCGCGGCCTATCAAGAGGCATCGCGGTTAACCGGTTTTGCGCCCGTGGTTAAGGGCGGCAATCCCGCCCAGAACCAGACATCCAGCGCCGGAAGCCGCCCAAGCCGAGGTCGCAAAAGCCGACATCACAGGCCTGAGGGCGACATCATTGGCCCCAATGATGAAATCATCTTTGAGTTCAGTAAGCGCGGTGAGTTTGTGCAGGTCTATGCCATGCACGGCCCGACCCTGACCGAGGTGGCGGTGATGGGGCCGGCCCAAGCAACCTCGAGGGAGCTTGAACAATTAGCGCTCTCTAAACTCCGGTTTGTAATGAAAAAGCAGCTGGAAGAGCGTTGAGCCCATTGCATGGCCGCCCCGCATTCAGGGGCGATGCGACCATGCTGCGGTTGCGCTTTCCTGCCACTTTCGGTACCCCCTGGCATCACAGTTTTGATGATCCCCAGCCGAGAGTTCGTCCATGCGTATTGCCGTTGCTTCCGACCATGCGGGTTTTGAGATGAAGCAGTCGCTCGCCGAGTATTTGGCAGAGTTGGGGCATGAGGTTGTGGACCTGGGCACCAACGGACCAGATTCGGTTGATTATCCTGACTTTGGTAAGGCGCTAGGTGAGGCAATTGCCGATGGCAGTGTTGAGCGTGGTTTGGCCGTTTGCGGCACCGGTATTGGTATCTCGATCGCCGTAAACCGCATTCCGGGCGCCCGGGCCGCCCTGTGCACCGATGGGCTGATGGCCAAGCTTACCCGCCTGCACAACAACGCCAATGTGTTAGCGTTAGGCGCGAGACTGATCGGGATTGAGACAGCCAAAGACTGCATCGATCAGTTCTTGAACACCGAATATGAAGGCGGGCGTCATGACCGCCGGGTTGAGAAACTAGGCTAGCGCTTTACTTAGCGAGCCAGCTGCATGAATGCAGCCAAACGAGATCAGGGGTGAACGGCGGCCCGAAAACGCCGAACAAGCATGCCCGGAAGGGCAACACCTGCTGTTGAGGAGCAAACAAATGTCTGAAGCACCGGTCACCCAAAACACCGTCCAACATGACGGCTTTTTCACCGAAAGTCTGGCCTCTCGTGAGCCAACAATCGCCAAAGCCATCAAGGATGAGCTTACCCGTCAACAAACTGAGATTGAGCTGATCGCCTCTGAAAACATCGTCTCTAAGGCGGTGATGGAGGCCCAAGGCTCGGTCATGACCAACAAATACGCCGAGGGCTACCCGTCCAAGCGCTATTACGCTGGTTGTGAGTTCGTGGACGTCGCCGAAGATTTGGCGATTGAGCGCGCTTGTAAGCTCTACGGTTGTGAGTTTGCCAATGTGCAGCCGCATTCCGGTGCCCAGGCTAACCAGGCCGTGATGATGGCCCTGCTGCAGCCCGGTGATACCATCCTCGGTATGTCACTCGCTTCCGGTGGTCACCTGACCCACGGTGCCGCTCCAAACCAATCTGGTAAGTGGTTCAATGCTGTCCAGTACGGCGTTCGCAAGGAAGACGGTCTCTTGGATTACGACGAGATCCAGGAGCTGGCGAATGAGCATAAGCCAAAGATGGTGATTGCCGGTGCGTCTGCTTACCCACGGGTTATCGATTGGGAGCGGATGCGTAAGATCGCTGACAGCGTCGGCGCTTACCTGCTGGTCGACATGGCGCACTATTCCGGCCTTATCGCCGCGGGTGTTTACCCATCCCCGATCAAGCACGCCCATGTGGTCACCACCACCACTCACAAGACCCTGCGCGGTCCACGCGGCGGCATGATCCTCTGTGATGACGCCGCACTGGGTAAGAAGATCAATTCAGCGGTTTTCCCTGGCCTCCAGGGTGGTCCGCTTATGCATGTCATTGCTGCTAAAGCCGTTGCCTTCGGTGAGGCGCTTGAGCCTGAGTACAAGACCTACGCCAAGCAGGTTTTGGAGAATGCGCGCATGCTGGCCGGCACATTGGAAGCTGGCGGTGTGAACATCGTCTCCAATGGGACAGACAGCCACATGGTGCTCGTCGACCTTCGCCCGAAGGGCCTTACCGGTAATATTGCCGAGGCATCGATGGAGCGGGCAGGGCTGACCTGTAATAAGAACGCCGTCCCATTCGACCCGGAGAAGCCGTTTGTGACCTCTGGTGTTCGCCTGGGCACCCCAGCCGGTACAACCCGTGGCTTTGGTACTGCCGAGTTCAAGCGCGTTGGTGAGCTGATCATCGAAGTGCTCGATGGCCTCAAGGCCAATGGCGCTGAGGGTAACACGGCGGTTGAGCAGAAGGTTGCGAAGGAAGTGGCGGAGCTTTGCGCCCGCTTCCCGATCTACCAATAAGCGCTAAATACCCGCTGTAATTCATAAATCTGGTATTGCAGAACGGGGATCGGCTATATATCTGGTGTGTTATCCCTGTTGATAACCCCTAAAGGTTGTGGCTGATGCGCTGCCCGTTCTGCAGTAACCAAGACACCCAGGTTAAAGACTCCCGCCCGACGGAGGATCATTCCGCGATCCGCCGCCGCCGGTTCTGCCCTGAGTGTGGCGCCCGCTTCACCACCTTTGAGCGGGTGCAGTTGCGTGAGCTGACCGTTGTTAAATCTGACGGTAAGCGTGAGCCCTTCGATCGTGACAAGATCATGCGCTCGATGCAGGTGGCTTTGCGTAAACGCCCCGTTGACCTTGAGCATATCGACCGCGTGGTGAACTCCCTGGTCCGTGAGCTGGAGTCCTCAGGCGATAGCGAAGTGAACGCCAACCAGATCGGTGAGGCGGTGATGGATAAGCTCGCCAATCTCGATCAGATCGCCTTCGTTCGCTATGCATCTGTTTACAAAGACTTCCGTGAAGTTGCTGATTTCGAAGAGCTTTTGGAATCGATTGGCGCTGACGTCGATAGCCTGACCGGTGGCTCAAAAGCCGGTAAGAAGAAAAAGTGACCTCCCATCAGCTTGCGAACCAGGCCGCTGACGCCCACCACATGGCGGCGGCCATCGCGCTTGGCCGTCGTGGTTTGGGGCAGTGCTGGCCCAACCCGGCGGTTGGCTGCGTGATCGTCAGAGATAGCGTCACGGTGGGCCGCGGCTGGACGCAACCGAGCGGCCGGCCCCATGCCGAGGTGGTGGCTTTGACGCAAGCTGGCGACGAGGCTCAGGGGGCGACTGCTTATGTCACCCTGGAGCCGTGCGCCCATTACGGGAAGACGCCGCCTTGCTGTGACGCGTTGATCGCCGCTGGCGTGAAACGGGTTGTGGTCGCCATTGAGGATCCAGACCCGCGCGTCAATGGCCGTGGCATCGCCACCCTTCGAGAAGCGGGTGTAGAGGTTGTTGTTGGCGTTGGTGCTGAGCAGGCCGGGATTGATCTGGCTGGGTTCCTAAACCGCGTCACCGCTAATCGCCCACTGTTTACCTGGAAAACGGCAACGAGCCTGGATGGGCGTATTGCCCTGGCCGACGGCACCAGCAAATGGATAACGGAGCCAGCGGCCCGTGCCGCTGGCCATGCTCTCCGCGCTAGTCATGACGCCATTCTGATCGGCCGCGGTACAGCCATGGCGGATAACCCGAAGCTGGATACGAGGCTGCCGGGCTTGAGCACCCGTTCACCTGTTCGCATCCTGCTGGATAGTCAGTTGACCACGCCGGCGGATAGCAAGCTGGGCCAAACTGCCAAGGAACAGCCGCTGTGGATTTTCCATCGCTCTGGCGCTGATGTTGGCGGCTGGCAAGAAACCGGGGCGGAACTAATCGCCGCGGATGACCTAACCCCGGCCGTGATCGCTGCAGAATTGGCGGCCAAGGGCCTAACCCGTGTGTTGATAGAAGGGGGCGGTGAGGTTGCCGCAAGCTTCCTAGCCGCTGATCTGATCGACCATATTGAGTGGTTTCGCGCGGCGAAGTTGATCGGCGGTGATGGGCGCGCGGGCCTCGGCTCTATCGACCTTGAAGAGCTAGCTGCAGCCCCGCGCTACAAGCGACACAGCGTCCACACCCTTGGCAGGGATTGCTGGGAGCGCTATCTGCGTAGTCGAGACGAGGCCTAACCGGCCCCGATAACCGAATTTGAGTACCCATGTTTACTGGCCTTATCACCGATCTCGGCACCGTGACCGAGGTTACCAATCCCGGCGATACCCATGTCACCATCCAAACTGGCTATGACATGGCGAGCGTTGAGGATGGCGCCTCCATTGCCTGTTCTGGCGTTTGCCTAACCGTGGTTGAGCGCGGCGATGACTGGTTCCGCGTGACGGCCTCTAAAGAGACGCTGGACCGCACTAATCTGGGTGATTGGCAGGTTGGTCGCCGCATCAATTTGGAGCGTTCGCTAACCCTTGGCCAAGAGCTTGGCGGCCATTTTGTGTTTGGCCATGTCGATGGCCTTGCGACCCTTAAGGATGTTCGGCAAGAGGGGGAGAGTTGGCGCCTAAAGATCCAGCCACCAGCCGATCTAATGCCCTATGTTGCCTCGAAGGGGTCCATCTCAATCGATGGCATCTCACTGACAGTAAATGAGGTGAGCGATGATAGCTTCGGCGTAAACATCATCCCCCACACTTGGACCGCAACTACCTTGCAGCATGCTGAGATTGGCCAGCGCTTGAACATTGAGATTGATATGCTGGCCCGCTATGTCGCGCGGCAACTGGAGTGCCGCACATGAATATGAGTGATGATTTGAAAGGCGAGATCGCCACCGCTGAAGAGCTTATCGAGGAAGCGCGCCAGGGCCGTATGGTTGTCCTGGTCGATGATGAGGATCGGGAGAACGAGGGTGACCTCGTCATCCCATCCGAATGCGCCGACGCCGATGCCATTAATTTCATGGCTAAGTATGGCCGTGGCTTGATCTGTTTAGCATTGACCAGTGACCGGGCCGACGAATTGGGTCTGGAGCTGATGGCTGCCCATAACTCCTCCCGGCATGAGACGGCCTTCACCATTTCGATTGAGGCGCGGGAAGGGGTTACCACGGGTATCTCAGCCGCGGATCGCGCCCACACAATTGCTGTTGCGATCAATCAGTCGACGACCCCATCGGATATCGCGACCCCGGGTCATGTCTTCCCCTTGCGGGCCCGCGATGGCGGTGTGCTGGTGCGCGCTGGTCATACCGAGGCCGCCGTTGATTTGGCGCGCCTGGCCGACCGTAAGGCCTCCGGTGTCATCTGCGAGATCATGAATGATGATGGCACCATGGCCCGGCTGCCGGATTTAGTCCAATTCGCTAAACGTCATGGCCTCAAGATTGGCACCATCGCCGATCTGATCGCCTATCGCCGCCGGACCGAGTTGATTATCCGCCGCGAACTGGAAGCGCCGTTTCCCAATAACTTCGACGCTGACTTCCGCATGATCGTCTACGCCAACGAGATTGAGTATGCGGAGCATGTGGCCCTCGTCCTAGGCGATGTCAGCGATGGTGAGCCGGCACTGGTGCGTATGCATGCGCTCGATGTGTTTGATGACTTGCTTGGTTATGGCGGCAGCCAGCGCGGTGCCGAGCTACAGGCTGCTATGAAGGCCGTTGCCGAGGCGGGCAGGGGTGCGATTGTCCTGCTTCGCGAACCGCAGGCAGACACGCTATCCCAACGCTTCCGCGCGCGGATTGATAAGGGTGCCGCCGGTGCGCCAGAATTGCGTGACTACGGCGTGGGGGCACAAATCCTCCACGACCTTGGCATTCGGCAAATGATCCTGCTATCTAACAGCCGCCGGAACGTGGTCGGTCTCGAGGGGTATGAACTTGAGATCACCGATTATCGTCCGATCCCTGTTTAGTGCCGAGATCTTGGCGCTGCCCCAACGATAAAAATGCCGATAGGACAGAGCCGTGATTGAAGCCCCGCATCTCATGATCATCGAGGCGCGTTACTATGAAGACGTGTCCGATAAGCTGCTTGCCGGCGCCACTGAGGCCATTGAACGGTTCGGTGCCAGCTATGAGGTGTACACGGTTCCAGGCGCCTTAGAGATCCCATCAGGCATTCGTTATGCCGTTCGCTCCATGGATTACTTCACCGCCCGTCGTCGCTTTGATGGTTATGTGGCGCTGGGGTGTGTCATCCGGGGTGAGACGAGCCATTACGATGTGGTTTGTAATGAGAGCGCGCGCGGCCTTTATCAGCTGGCGATGCAATACACCCTGGCAATCGGCAACGGCATCTTGACCGTTGAGAATGAAGAGCAAGCGATTGAGCGCGCTGATCCAGCGCGCAAGAACAAGGGCGGTGAGGCGGCTAATGCCTGTATCGACCTGATCAAGCTTAAGCATCAATTCCGTCTCTACCCGCGCTGATATGGCTGACGACAATCAATCCGGTGGCCAGACCGCCAGCAAAGGCAAGGCGAAGAAAGATCGCGGCCTGACCTTCCGCGCGCGCACAACCGCGCGCCTCGGCGCCGTGCAGGTCCTCTATCAATTGATGATGAACCCTGACCGGCAGGTTGAAGCCGCCGTCCGGGATTTCTTGGAGCAGCCACCACCAGTTGACCCGGATGCAGAGCAGGATGCCACCCTGGTACCGCCAGCGACCGAACTTCTGTCGAAGATTGTGCGCGGTGTTCACGCCGGTTCTGAAGACCTGGATTCCATGATCGATGGTCAGGTGACCGGCCCCTGGAACGCTGAACGGATTGAGCCACTGCTGCGCTGCCTTTTACGGGCAGGTGCCTATGAGCTGCTGAACCATAGCCAGTTCGATAGCTCGCTCCTGATCAAGGAGTATATGACCGTCACCGATGGCTTCTTCAGTGAGAAGGAGCCAAAGCTGGTGAATGCGGTGATGGACCGCCTGGCCAAGCAGCTGCGAGGCTAGGCGATGCCTTGGCGGCTTAGTGAGTTTGACCGCATCGACCGCTACTTCCGCCCCCTGGCCGAGGGGTATGACGGCAGCTTATCCCTAACCAATGACGGTGCCATCCTCCCATCTGGGGAAGGTGAGCGTGTCATCACCACCGATACGATGGTGGAGGGTACCCATTTCTTAAACGGTACCGATCCACACCTGCTGGCGCAGAAGCTGCTGCGGGTGAACCTGTCTGATCTTGGAGCCATGGGTGCTAAGCCTGAGGCCTACCTGCTGAACCTCACCTTGCCATCCTACGTTGATGAGGCGTGGTTGCAGGCCTTCAGCGATGGGCTCTACCGCGACCAGAGCACCTTTGGCCTTCATCTAGCCGGTGGCGACACCACCAGTACGGACAGCCAGCAGCTGGTTATGACCATCACCATGTTTGGCCAGGTCCCCGCAGGGCAAGCCATTCGCCGTGATGGGGCTAAGGTGGGGGACGCCGTACTGGTCAGTGGGACCGTGGGTGATGGCCTCCTGGGCCTGATGGCTGCGATGGGCGGGCTCGGGATGCTTCAGCCAGCCGAACGTGATGCCCTGATCAAGCGTTATAATCTACCCAATCCCCGGGTGCGCCTGGGCCAGCAGCTTTGGCAGCACGGCGTACGGGCAGCGGCAGATGTGTCTGATGGCTTGCTTGCCGATCTTGGCCATATCTGTGCCGCCTCTGGTGTCTTCGCCAAGGTTGATCTGGCGCGACTGCCATTCTCTGTTCCCGCCCGGGCAGCGATTGATGGTGGGTATATTGAGGCGAAGGCCCTGGCCGCCGGCGGCGATGATTATGAGCTGGTGTTCACGGCGCCAGAAGGGGCCGCAGAGGCGCTTATCGCTGAAGTTGGACAAGACCCAACGCTTGGCAAAATCTCGATCATTGGCAGAATTGTCGAGGTCGAAGGACAGGGCGGTAAGGCTTCTTTGGTAGGCGAGGATGGTGCGCCGATATCAATGGACGCGACAGGCTGGCAACACGGCCAAGAATAGCGAACCATTCGTCTAAAATTTGACATAAATTTAAAATTGTTTCGGCAAATCAATAGCTTATTAACGTTCGTCAAGACGATTTTTTTCGCATTTTGGGAATTTCTTTACTTGTGCAGGTGCACAATACCCTGCATCCTCCGGTGTGCGTGGGGGGTGATGGGTTCACGCGAAGGGTAGCTGTGCCATCCGGCTGGCTACTTCCTTAAACAAGTGGGGATGTTCCGATGCGCGCTGCGATTTTAGCGGTGGTTTTGGCTGTAATGTTGGCCGGTGGTGGTGTGGCGTTCTACGTCTCGCCTGTTATCGCGGCTTCTTCCGACGATGCGAAAGCAACGGAGGCCGAGGCTGTAGGTGAGGGGCTTCTCGGCCCGACTGGTCCTGCCTTTGTGCAACTGCCTCTAATGCGGGTGCCAGTGGTACATCGCCAGCGGACGGTTCAGTTTCTTGAGATCGATATGATGATCGAAGTTGAGGATACCTCCGTCGCGGCTGAGTACGAAGAGAATATGAAGTACCTCCAGCATGAGGTTATTCAGAGCCTTTATGGCCAGTTCGATCGTACCGTTGGTGCCGATGGTGCCGCCGTTCAAACCCTGCGCCTGAAGCGCAAAGTCGCTTCAGCTGTCGCGTCAGTGATGGGCCGTGAGACGGTGAAGGACGTGCTAATCCAGAATATCCGGCACCGCCGAATCTGATTACGGATTGAGCCTTGCTCGACGATTAATCCGGCTGGGATGACCTAGCCGGATTTTTTGTGCCTAGTTTCGGGCCCGGCGATCCGGAAAAACCCAGCAGAACTGCCCGAAATCCTGATCCCTGGTTGCTTTCTGCTGTCTGGTCGGGCATGTTCCTGCCGCTTTTGCGCGGGGTCACCTGTTGCGGGGTTATTGGGCTTGGGCCCAGGCCTTCAATCGGTGAAGCGGCGTAAATTCAATCATTTCAATGGCCTGGCAAATATTCTTGCCGACCTGGCCATGCTTCCCACGCCGACCGACGATTGCCCCGCACCCCGTGGGGTGAAAGCCAGCCCGGCATGATAAGCCGTGACCCCGCAGTTAAAGACGGGGCCCGGCATTCGCGATTGAGTTTTGAAAACGCGGACAACAGTAGAGAAGGACCCGTGAGACCATGGTACTGACACTCATCTTCGTCATCGCTTGTGGCGCGCTTGCGCTCGGCTATGGCGTCTTTGCCGGACGGCAGGTCTTGGCGGCCAGCGCCGGTAACGAGCGCATGCAAGAGATTGCTGGCGCCGTCCAAGAGGGCGCGCAGGCTTACTTGAACCGCCAATATCGTGCGATTGCTATCGCCGGTGCCGTGTTCACCGTGCCGCTGCTGTTCCTTGGTTTTGCCGTTGCCTTCGGCTTTGTCTTCGGTGCTGTGCTCTCGGGCGTTGCTGGCTATATCGGCATGAACGTCTCGGTCCGCGCCAATGTGCGTACCGCTGAGGCTGCCCGTACTGGTCTTGCCCCAGCGCTGGACATCGCGTTCAAGTCTGGTGCGATCACCGGCTTCCTCGTTGTTGGTCTTGGCCTTCTTGGCGTTGCGCTCTACTACGCGCTGCTGCTGATGATCGGCGTTGACCAGCGCCACATGCTTGAGGCGCTTGTCGCACTCAGCTTTGGTGCTTCTCTGATCTCGATCTTTGCCCGTCTCGGCGGCGGCATCTTCACCAAAGGTGCGGATGTTGGTGCTGACCTCGTCGGTAAGATCGAAGCTGGTATCCCAGAGGATGATCCACGCAACCCGGCTGTGATCGCCGATAACGTTGGTGACAATGTCGGCGATTGCGCCGGTATGGCCGCTGACCTTTTCGAGACCTATGCCGTGACCGTTGTGGCGACCATGCTGCTTGGTGCGATTGCCTTCACCGGTGCCAATCAAGGCATGCTGATGGTCTTCCCACTGGTCATTGGTGCGGTCTGCATCATCGGTTCGATCATCGGTACCTTCTTCGTGAAGCTTGGCGCTTCCAAGAACATCATGGGCGCGCTCTATAAGGGCCTGATCATGAGCGGTGTCGTGTCATTCGTTCTGATCCTGCTGGCTGTTGCCCTGATGTTTGGCTTCAGCACGGATCTGGGTGATGGCGTCACCGGCCGTAGCCTGATCGTTTGTGCGATTGTTGGTCTCGTTGTGACCGGCCTTCTGGTTGTGATCACCGAGTACTACACCTCGACCGAGTATCGCCCAGTTCGTGCGGTTGCTGAGTCCTCCGAGACTGGCCACGCTACCAACATCATTCAGGGTATCGCCGTCTCGCTAGAGTCGACCGCTGTTCCAGTGATCGTGATCTGCATTGGCATTATCGTCGCCTTCACCGCGGCTGGCATCTATGGCATCGCGATTGCCGCGACCACCATGCTGGCGCTTGCCGGTATGATCGTGGCACTCGATGCTTATGGCCCAGTGACTGACAATGCTGGCGGTATCGCTGAGATGTCAGAACTGCCAGAAGATGTGCGTGAGACCACTGACGCTCTCGACGCTGTCGGTAACACCACCAAGGCGGTCACCAAAGGTTATGCGATCGGTTCTGCCGGTCTTGCTGCCCTGGTGCTGTTTGCGGCTTACCTCGAAGATCTCGCCTACTACTTCCCGAACGTGAATGTGGACGGCATCTTCTCACTGCAAAATCCATATGTGGTGGTCGGCCTGTTCTTTGGTGGCATGCTTCCTTACCTCTTCGGTGCCATGGGCATGACGGCCGTTGGCCGTGCTGCTGGTGCGGTTGTGGTTGAGGTTCGCCGCCAGTTCAAAGAGATCCCAGGCATTATGGAAGGCACCGCCAAGCCAGAATATGGCAAGGCTGTCGACCTGCTGACCAAAGCAGCGATCAAAGAGATGGTTGTGCCATCCCTGCTGCCGGTTCTGGCCCCTGTGGTTCTGTATGTCGTGATCTCACTGATCGCTGGCCAGGTTGAGGCGTTTGCCGCAGTCGGTGCTATGCTGCTTGGTGTGATTGTGACTGGCCTGTTCGTCGCAATCTCCATGACCTCTGGTGGTGGTGCTTGGGATAACGCCAAGAAGTACATCGAAGAGGGTAATCACGGCGGTAAGGGCTCTGAGGCCCACCTGGCTGCGATCACCGGCGACACCGTCGGCGACCCCTACAAAGACACTGCTGGACCAGCGGTTAACCCAATGATCAAGATCACCAACATCGTGGCGATCCTGATGTTGGCGATCCTGGCCCAATTTGGTGGCTAATCCATAGCCATCGAGACAAACGAAAAGCCCCGGTCATTTGGCCGGGGCTTTTTCCTATCTGGGGTAGGGCGCCAGACTAAGTAGCTGGGCTTACTGTTCCGGGTTGAACCGGCCTAGGTTACCCAGCAACTGCTCCAGCACACCAAGCTGGCGGCCACGGGTTGGGGTCTCGCGGCTGACGGTGTCGATCTCTTGCGCATCTTCAAGGGAGAGTTCCTGCACATCGCGCAGCACCCCCTCACGGTCAAACTGCAGCTTCAAGATCCGACGATCCGTCACCTCTGGCTCGAAGAAGGCGGTTTGTTCCGTCGTCTGGCCGATATAGTACCAAGTGTCTTGGTCAAAGGTGGCGCGTGAGGTCGGCGTGCCAAACAGGTTTAGCACGTCGATGCGGTTCATCTCATCGACCTCAAGCTGGGCCAGGGTCTTGTCCTCAATCAGGTTGCCACGGGTAGCAACCACGGGGGAGCAACCGGCAACGGTCAGGCTGATGAGGGCTGTGGCTAGCAGGGTGTTTCGCAACATGCCGTGAATGATCCTAAGCTTTGGGCCAGGGTGATAGGTTTCATGCGGGTCTCGTGATAACCCGTAATAAGCTGTGGCGCAAAGGCGCTTGCCAGCGCCCGCATTAAAGACCATTTGCTTGGTCAGATGGGCATGTTTGGACGCGCCCGCCAAAGTTCAAGATTGCAGCGCTATGATATTGAGAAAGCTTCTAAATCTCGGTGTGAATCCACGGCCGCTCTATGCCGCCCTGGTCGAACAATCACGTCAGCCGATCTTCTACACCGATTTTGGGGTGCCAGATACGGTCTGGGGTCGGCTCGATCTGCTTTACCTTCACGCGTTCCTGGCGATCAATGCGCTGCCCGAGTCCGATGGCGAGAGCAAGCGCTTCATCGACACGTTTTTTCATCACATGTTCAAGACGGACCTAGATCGCAACCTGCGTGAAATGGGCGTCAGTGACCTAGCTGTCGGCCGCAAGGTCAAAAAGATGGCCGAGAATTACCACGGTCGTGTCACTGCCTATCAATCAGCACTCCAGGCCGGGGATGATCAGACCTTAGCGCTCGCTTTGGCAAAGAATATTCAGGGCCAACAAGGTGAAGGGGTATCACCCGCTGCGACAGCGCTAGCCGCCTATACCGTGGCTGCGAATAAGGCGCTTGAGGCGGTTGATGCCAAGCGCATTAAGGCCGGTGACATTGGTTGGCCAGACGCGACCGCGTTGGCGCCGACAGAGGATGCGGTGGCCAATGCCGCTGATGATGTGCTACCAGCCGCCGAATAACGGCGCTGAAGGCCGTTGGAACAGGTAACGGTATCTTATGGTTAAGCCTAGCCAAAACTATGAATTTGATCGTTCCATCCCGCTTGATCGGCTGGATGACGAGGATATGGCCATCGCTGAGACGGCCAGTGCCGATGAGTGTGCGGCAATTGCTGCGCGGTTCGATATCCCTGCGGTTCAGGCTCTATCGGTCGACGCCCAGGTGAAGCTTTTGAACAAAGGCCGCTATGTTTCCATGATTGGTACAGCGAAGGCTGATTTGACGCTGACTTGTGTTGTCACGCTAGAGCCGTTCGAGCAGAGTTTTGAAGAGGCAATTGAGTTGCGCCTAGCCGTTCCAGGCCGGTTGAAGAATGACCGGGAGGCAATCCCGCATGAGGAGCTGTCCCTGGAAGAGGCGGAAGAGGCGTTTCCTGAGTATTTGGACGACGGGAAGATCAATCTAGGCGAGATCGCGGTTGAGGCGATCAGCCTTGGTCTGCCAGATCATCCTCGCAAACCGGACGCGGAGTTGCCCGATGGCGTGGCCAAGGAAGGGGCGGAGGCTGCCGATGAGCCGCCACCTGGCACCCATCGTCCGTTTGAGAAATTGGCGGTCTTAAAGGACCACCGGAAAGACTAAGCCGAGCCGGTCGAAGGGCTTGCATAGCCGCTCTTTCAACCAGCGACTTGATGCCGTGGCGGTTTTTGGTTACAACCGCGCGTCCTGATCGGTCTGCGCCGCTATTGGCTTAATGGTTGTTTGCGCAGTGATCGGCCAAGTTATTGAGATTGTTGGCCTCGTTTAGTTGATCGGCCCGGTATGGTCGGCGGCTTGCGTAGTGCACCCGGCAGAAATGTCGGACGGGCGCCAATAAAGTGATCGAACGCCTTGATTTGAGAGAGAAAACCGATGGCTGTTCCTAAGGGTAAAGTCTCGCGCTCCCGTCGCAACATGCGCCGCGCGCACGATGCATTGAAATCACCGACCTATGTCGAAAACCCCGACACGGGCGAACCACACCGTCCACACCACATCGATCTGAAGACCGGTATGTATCGCGGTCGTCAGGTGATCGAAGGTAAAAACGACTTCTAATCAGCGATTTGCTGCTGATTAGTCGGTTTGCCGCTGGCCAAACTTGTGCTGGCATCGATTGGCCTCACCGATTGGATACCCCGTCGGTTGGACGATGAGTGACACCATCAGACAGATGCGTGAAACCACAACCGTGGTTGCTGTATACTGGTGGTGTTGGTGCCAAATGGGCCGGCAAGTGGGTCAGGTGAGTTTGTAATGGCAGACGGTTTTACGATCGCAGTCGATGCGATGGGCGGTGATAACGCCCCCGATGCGATCGTGGCTGGCACCGACCTGGCGCTTGAGCGCTACCCAGACCTCAAAATCATTCTCGTCGGCGATGAGAGCCGCATCAAGCCGCTGTTGGAGACCACCAGCCGGTTGAACGATGCGCTCGTCAGTATCGTTCACACTGAAGAAGCTGTGTCGGCGGATATGAAGCCGTCCCAGGCTATTCGTGGTGCCCGCGGGTCAAGCATGCGGCTCGCCATCGATCTGGTATCAAAGGGTGAGGCCGACGGCATTATCTCCGCCGGGAACACGGGCGCGCTTATGGCGCTGGCTAAGTTTGTCCTGAAGACCCAGCCCGGTATTGCGCGGCCGGCTATTGCCTCCTTCTTCCCGACCCAGCGTGGGGAGAGTGTGATGCTGGACCTTGGCGCCAATCTAGAATGCTCGGTCACCAACCTGGTTCAGTTCGCTGTTATGGGCGCTGTCTTTGCCAACACTGTGCTTGGCCGCATGACACCGAATATCGGCCTGCTGAATGTTGGGGCGGAAGAGCAGAAGGGTAATGACACCATTAAAGAGGCCGCCGCCACGCTTCGCGAGATGTCCCTACCCGGCAGCTTCCACGGGTTTATTGAAGGCAATGATATTGCCACCGGCACCACCGATGTTGTGGTGACCGACGGCTTCACCGGCAATGTGGCGCTTAAAACCGCAGAGGGTACGGCGCAGCTCTACTCCTCATTCCTGCGTAACACCTTCTCGGCGTCTTTGATGGCGCGGCTTGGCTATCTGATGGCGCGCCCTGCGTTCCTCAAGCTCAAGGCCCGCACCGACCCCCGTCGCTATAATGGCGGCGTCCTACTTGGTCTGCGTGCGATCTGCGTGAAAAGCCATGGGGGCACCGATGCGGTCGGCTTCAGCAATGCCATGGGTGTCGCCCATGACCTGCTTAAAGAGCAATGCATCGCAAAAATCGAAGCGGGGATTGGCGCCCTGCCAGCGGATTTGCTAAAGGGCAATGCACCAAGTAATAGCGACGATCAGTCGAGCTCGACCGCAACTGACAAGGTTGCAGCATCGGCCCCGACCGAACCGGCGCCCATCGCAGATCAATAGGTTCGCATCGCTCCTATGTCTTCGCCCCCAAACTGGCGCTCCCGCATCATTGGCTGCGGCTCGTACCTGCCAGAACAAATTCTGACCAATGACGATCTAGCTAAGCGCCTGGATACGTCGGATGAATGGATCCAACAGCGCACGGGCATTAAGGCCCGCCACGTTGCGGCAGATGGTGAGCTGACCTCAGACCTCGCGATCGCCGCAGCGCGCGATGCGCTTAAAGATGCTGGTATTGAGGCTGATGAGCTCGACGGTATCCTTCTAGCTACCAGCACGACCGATCAGACCTTCCCAGCGACAGCGGTTAAGGTGCAGGCCAGCCTCGGCATGACTGGCGGCTTTGCCTTTGACCTTCAGGCTGTTTGCAGTGGCTTCATCTACGGTTTGTCCGTTGCCGACAACTTCATCCGCTCCGGCCAGGCTAAAAAGCTTTTGGTGATTGGTGCGGAGACCTATTCCCGCATTCTGGATTGGGAAGATCGCACGACAGCGGTTCTATTTGGTGACGGGGCAGGGGCAGTTGTCTTGTCAGCTGAGCCCCTGGATCCAGCCGAGGCCGTGACCGCACCCGGTATCCTGTCCACCCACCTGCATTCCCAGGGCGAACATTGGAAACTGCTCTATGTCGACGGTGGTGTCTCCACCACTCAGACCTCTGGTCATCTCCGGATGAATGGGCGTGAGGTGTTCCGCCATGCGGTTCAGCGTTTGGCGGAAGTGGTCGATGAGGCGTTAGATGCCAATGGTCTGACCAAGAGCGATATCGATTGGCTGGTGCCGCACCAGGCCAACCGACGGATCATCGAAGGGACGGGGCGTAAGTTAGGCCTCGCCAATGATCGTGTGGTCCTGACCGTGGACCGTCACGCCAACACAGCATCGGCGTCAGTACCGCTGGCGCTCTGTGAGGCGGTACGCGATGGGCGGATCAAGCCGGGTGACCTTTTGCTGCTTGAGGCAATGGGCGGTGGCTTCACCTGGGGTGCCGCTTTAGTTCGCTGGTAGCTTATCCACAAACAGGGCTGACCGACCGGTCATGGTTGCAGAATTAAGGTTTTGCGCTAAAGCACTAGATTGACTTGCATACTGCCGAGTCGCTACCTTTGCTGGACTCGATTCTAGAGGGCCGCTAAAAGGCCCCGCCAGGACCATATTGGGTGGTCCCATTTGAGATAAGGGATTTCGAATGGCCGATTCTTCAACAACCGTTACCCGCGCTAGCTTGAGCGAGAGCGTCTATCACCAGGTCGGTCTCTCCCGAAATGAATCCTCCTCGCTCGTTGAGAGTGTGTTGGATGAAATCAGCGATGCGCTGGTTCGCGGCGAAACCGTGAAGATTTCATCCTTTGGCACCTTCTCGGTTCGTGAGAAGGGCGAGCGTATCGGCCGTAATCCAAAGACTGGTGAAGAAGTGCCGATCAGCCCACGCAAGGTTTTGGTGTTTCGCGCCAGCCACGTGTTGAAGGACCGCATCAACGGGATCGACGCTGACGATGAGTGAGTCGGAAGCGGCCGCAGAGAAGCCCAAAAAGTCTGCGGCCAAGAAGAACGCTAAGAACAAAACCAAAGATGCCTTCCGCACCATTTCTGAGGTGTCGGAGGAATTGGACGTGCCACAACATGTCCTGCGCTTCTGGGAAACCAAATTCACCCTTGTGAAACCGCTTAAGCGAGCCGGTGGTCGTCGCTACTACCGGCCACAGGATCTGGAGCTGCTGCGTGAGATCCAGCGCCTGCTTCACGATGAGGGTTACACGATTAAGGGCGTTCAGAAGGTTCTGAAATCAGCCCGTGGTGTTGCCAGCGGTATCGAGAAGGCCCGCGAGGTCGGCGTTCAGCAAGCGGCTGACGACGTGACCGAGGCCCTGACCGATGGCGCGCCAGAAGAGGCAGCAGCAGAGGTTAAGCCAGCCACTGAAGCGCCAGCGGAAGACGCTGCTAAGGCGGAGACGCCAGTTGTGCCGATCCGCCCCAAGGCTGTAACGCCACCGCCTGCACCTGCCGCATCACCAGCGCCAGCCACAAATGGTTCAGCAGCCCTGGCAGAGAAGGCCGATGAAAAAGCAGCGGCGTTTGAGGCGGCGGCCAAGCAAGCCCTTGATGAGTTGAAGGCCTTGCGCGGTGATATTGATAAGCTGCTGACCAAGCTGTCCTGATATTGGTTCTAAGCTGATCTTCATTGCCCTGGGCTTGCCCCCATCGCGGCAATGATTTACCAACCAAATCGCAATACGGGTTTCAGGCCATTTATGTCCGTATCTGCGTTGTGTCGGAGCGTAGCGTAGCCTGGTAGCGCGCTCGCCTGGGGGGCGAGAGGTCGTGGGTTCGAATCCCGCCGCTCCGACCATTTTTCCAAAATCATCTTGATGTCTGATTGGTTGCGCCGGTCGCCGCCGCGATCCGGTTTACACAATTAAAAACAGCCCCACTGATCTATCGATCTGTGAAGGCTGTTTGAACGCGTTTGTTTCGCGATCGCACGTTAAAACATGCTTTATGAAATTGGCATTTTCCGGCCCGCAATTAATGGTGCCGGATACCAAACCTGTCCCTAAACTCAGGTGCCGTGATTACGCTATAAGGGGGCAATTGAGTCAAGGGTTCGACTGTGCTGCAGCGCAGCAATTCTGCACCGCTTTGCACCTAAAAATGCTGCACCCAAATTGGTGACTGTTTGAAAAGGAAATGGCGATGGCGACGACTGCCAACATGCGACTGGTTTATGTCACGGCAGGATCTGTTGAGGCGGCGAAGGCTATTGGCGGGGCAATGGTCGAGCAACGTCTGGCCGCCTGTGCAAACATCCTGCCGGGTATGATCTCCGTCTACCGTTGGCAGGGAAAGATCGAGCATAGCGATGAGGTGGTGCTGTTGTTGAAGACGACGGCAGAGCGGGTGGATGCACTGCTCGACGCGATCAATGGCGCGCATGATTACGACACACCATGTGCTATTGCGCTATCGGTTGATCAGGGGCTACCCGACTTCATGAACTGGGTTGCCGAAGAGACTTCGGCGTAACGCTTAAGCTTGGTCAGTATGCTTAGTGTCGGTTGGTGATCCGGTCATGCATCTGACAGATCAGTTGGCTGGCTGTCTTCTCAAATAGGCAGGGGATGATTGCGTGGATCAACGCGGCACCGCCGGCAAGGAAGAGGCGGGAGGCAAACCAGCCTGCAAAGCGCATATGCTCAAAATACGTCTCGTCGACTGAGCCGGGATGCTCAAAGAAGATACGGTGCAGTGCGCTGCTCATGGGGCCTCCAAAATCGTGATTGAGTGGTTAGTATAGGCCGTGTCGCATCAAAATGTGTCCCAAACTGTGTATCATTTGGTCTTTATTTTGGGATATTATCCCAATCATGACTCAGGGAATCGATGATATTGATCGCGCTTTGCTTGGCCTTTTACAAAAGGATGCCTCGCTCAGCGTTGATGATTTGGCCGAGCGGGTGAAGCTCTCGCGTAATGCTTGTTGGCGTCGGGTTAAGCGACTTGAGGCCGATGGGGTGGTGCAAAAACGGGTGGCGATGATTGACCCTGCCGCCGTTGGGCTGGGGCTTCAGGTCTTCGTGCTTCTGCGCACCAATGATCATAGCGCCCGCTGGCTTGAGAAGTTCCGACGCGCGGTTCAGAGCATGCCCGAGATATTAGGCGCCCATCGTATGACCGGTGATCTCGATTACGTGCTGCGGGTACGGGTGGCCGATGTCGCTGCCTATGACAGCTTCTATCAACGGCTGATCGAGAAGGTGGAGATCGCAGACGTGTCCGCCAGCTTCGTCATGGAAGACGTTAAAGAGACGAATGTACTGCCAGTCTAAGGTCGACCTGCAGGACTAACAAAAATGGCGCGCCGGGTAGGGCACGCCATCTTCGTTATTGGTTTCAGTAGTCGCTTACTCAGCGGCAACCGGCGCCGCTTGGGCTGCAATATGCAGGGCGCGATCAAGGTCGGCGATGATGTCATCGGCCGTCTCAATACCGATTGAGAGGCGAACCACATCCGGGCCAGCACCAGCGGCGACCAGGCCTTCTTCTGAGAGCTGGCTGTGGGTCGTGGAGGCGGGGTGGATGACCAGCGAACGGGTATCGCCGATATTCGCCAAATGGCTGAACAGCTCGAGCGTTTCGCAAAGCTTCACACCAGCCTCATAACCACCTTTCAGGCCGAAGGTGAATACGGCACCCGCACCCTTCGGCAGGTACTTCTTGGCGAGGCCGTTGTACTTGCTGGATGGCAGGCCGGCATAGTTCACCCAAGACACGGTCTCGTGCCCTTCGAGGAACTCCGCAACCTTCATCGCATTCTCACAATGACGCTCCATACGCAGTGGCAGCGTCTCGATGCCGCTGATCGTCAGGAATGCGTTCATAGCCTGTTGGTTCGGGCCGAGATCGCGCAGGCCAACCGCATGGCCCCAGATCGTGAAGGCGAGGTTGCCAAAGGTCTCATAGAACTTCAGGCCGTGATAACCAGGCTCTGGCTCGGTGAGGTTTGGATACTTGCCGCCGGTGTTCCAATCGAATTTGCCGCTATCAACAACGACACCGCCCATGGCGTTGCCATGGCCGGACAGGAACTTGGTGGTGGAGTGGATGACCAGGGTCGCACCATGGTCAATCGGGCGGCAGAGATAGGGGCTCGCCATGGTGTTATCGACAACCAGTGGCAGGTTGTTCGCATCAGCGATTTCCGCGATGGCCGCGATGTCGGTGATCACACCGCCTGGGTTGGCCAAGCTCTCACAGAAGATGGCCTTATGCTCTGGCGTCACCGTGGCGCGCACAGCGTCGAGGTCATCGAAATCGACGAAATCACATTCCCAACCAAAGCTACGTGGGAACAGATTTTTGAACTGGTTGAGGGAGCCGCCATACAGCTTGTTGGAGGCAACGAAGCGATCGCCCGGACGCATCAGGGCGGCTAGGGTCATCATCTGTGCCGCGTGACCGGAGGCGGTACAGGTGGCGCCAACACCATTCTCAAGGCTGGCGATCCGCTCTTCCAAAACCGCGACCGTTGGGTTGGTCAGGCGGGAGTAGATGAAGCCAACCTTTTGTAGGCTGAACAGTGAGGCCGCATCTTCGCTGTCTTCAAAGACGAAGGCGGTGGATTGCACAATCGGGGTCACCCGGGCGCCGGTGGCTGGGTCTGGGGCAGAGCCAGCATGGATGGCGCGGGTTTCAAAACCAAAGCTTGGTTGATCGGTCATGGTTGATCCTCGGATCTCTCGTTGCAGGTGGCGATGTTATCGCCCGTGTTTCATCGGGTGGCTCTAAGCGGCCATCGCGATATGCGGCACCATAGGGCTTCACATTAGCTTTTTAAACGCTTTTACGCGGCCCGTGGTGGCGCCGCGTTTGGAGCTTATGATCTGGGAGTTAACACCCGCCTGACCAATCTCTCCAAACAGCCGCTGGTTCTCAATTTTCGGGCAGCGGTTCATGATCACCGTCAGCCCCGCATCCTCGGCAATGGCGCGTGCCTCATCACTGATCACGGTGATCTGCATCCAGAATACATCGGCGCCAATCTCGACCGCCTGACGGGCCAGTTCGGGCGCTTCCTTCGCATGCCGGAAAACATCAACCATATCGATCTTGAGCGGTGCGATGCCTTCTGTTGCTGCGGCAAGGGTGCCGTAACACGTCTCGCCAAGGATCTGGTTGCCCGCCTGGCCCGGATTAATCGGGATGACCCTAAAGCCCTTATTCTGGAGATACTTCATGACGAAGTAGCTGGGCCGGTTCCAATGGGCACTGGCGCCGACCATGGCGATGGTCTTCACCCGTTTCAGGATCTTGGTCAGATGCTCATCGCTATAGGTCTCGTGACCAGCGGGCAGGGGGATTGGTTCAGTGGTTGTCATTCGCCGGACCAGTTTGGTGTGCGTTTATCGAGGAAGGCGCCGATGCCTTCCTCAGCATCGCGGGCCATCATGTTGCGGGTCATCACCTCAGCCGTATGGGCATAGGCTTCGCTGACCCCCATCTCCAACTGCTCATAAAAGGCACGCTTACCAATCTCCAGCACGTAAGGGGATTTGGCAGCAATTTGTTTGGCCAGCGCCAGCGTGTCATCGGCCACCTTTTCGGGTTCGGTGATGCGATTAATCAGGCCGTAGCTTTGGGCAGCTTCGGCATCGATAGGCTCACCGGTCAGCAGCATATCCATCACCTGCTTACGCGGCATGTTGCGGCTGACCGCCACCATCGGGGTTGAGCAGAAGAGGCCGATATTTACGCCAGGGGTCGCAAAATGGGCAGTGCTGGCGGCAACCGCTAGATCGCATGTGGCCACCAGTTGGCAGCCCGCCGCCGTCGCCATGCCCTCAACTTGAGCGATGACCGGTTGGCGCATCCGCATGATGGTCAGCATCAGCTCACTGCACTGTTCAAACAGGCTCGAGAAGAATGCCTGGTCTGGACGGTTATCTGCTGTCCGGGCGGCGCGGAGTTCTTTGAGGTCATGGCCAGCGCAAAAGGCCGGACCGTTTGCGGCAATGATCACCACCGAGATATTGCGGTCCTCACTAACCTTCGTTAGGGCATCCTGCAGCGCCGCCATCATGGTGGTTGAGAGGGCGTTGCGCGCCGATGGCCGGTTTAGGGTGAGGCGCGCGACAGGACCGATATCTTCACGCAAGATTAGCGCGTTATCGGTGCCGGTACTCTCAGAGGGGGCGGTTGCCGTTTCAGCCATCGGTTTGTTCCGCTTGTTTCGATACTCATCGCACTTTATGGCAAGGCGGTAGGTGAGGCGAGTATCGACGCAAGTTTTGAGCAGGGGAGGTAGCAGCCATGCAATTCGGTCCAGATGACGGAACCCGGCAACCAGCCGCGATGTCGGCCGATGAGTTTTTGATGCTGGCCCGCAAAGGCTTGCCCCAGATGGAAGAGATCAGCGCCAGCATCGACGCGCTTGGCTATGGTTATTGTAAGATGCGGTTTCCGTCGAATGAGCGGTTTGTGCGTCCCGGCGGCACGGTTTCTGGTCCAACCATGTTTGCGCTGGCCGATGCCAGCTTATGGGGGGCTGTTCTGTCCGCGATTGGCCCTGTGCAATTGGCGGTTACCACCAATCTCAACCTCAACTTTTTGCGCAAGCCCGACCTTGGTAAAGACCTGATTGGTGAGACGCGGTTGATCAAACTTGGTAAGCGTCTGGCCTATGGTGAGTCATTCATCTTCTCAGATGGTGATGAGGAGCCAGTGGCCCATGCCACGGGAACCTATTCAATCCCGCCAAACAGATAGGCGGTAATTAATTACCACAAGCGAAGAATCCGAATATTTCTGCGGCTTTTCGCTTGACGCTCGCATCCCAAAACCGTAAATCACCGCGCAGTCGGGCGCCCGAGGTGGGCGCCTGTCGTGATTCTGAGATACGGGGTTACCCCAATGAGCACCTATTCCGCAAAACCGTCAGAGGTTGAGCGCAAGTGGTATGTGATCGACGCGGAAGGCGTCGTGCTTGGCCGTCTGGCTAGCATCATTGCCACCCGCCTGCGCGGCAAGCATAAGCCGATGTTCACGCCCAATATCGATTGCGGCGACCACATCGTTGTCATCAACGCTGAGAAGGTCGTGCTGACCGGCAACAAAGCCAAGGACAGCATCTTCTACTGGCACACCGGTTATCCGGGCGGCATCAAAGGCAAGTCCAAAGGCGAAATCCTTGAGGGCAAGCACCCACACCGCGTGGTTGAGAAAGCCGTTGAGCGCATGCTGCCAAAAGGCAATCTGGGCAAGCAGCAGATCAAGAAGCTGCGCGTCTATGCCGGCACCGAGCACCCACATGAAGCGCAACAGCCAGAAGTTCTGGATGTCGCCAATATGAACCCAAAGAACAAGCGAGCTTAATCAACCATGGCTAGCGATGTTGCAAACCCCACCGAAGAAGCCGCTGCTGAAACCGGTGAAACCCTAAACAGCCTGGAAGCGCTGGGCGGTACCGTTGAGGCCGATCAGCCCCTACCAGAGCCAGAGCTTGATGAGCTTGGCCGCGCTTACGCAACCGGTCGTCGCAAAGATGCGATCGCCCGCGTTTGGATTAAGCCAGGTAGCGGTAAGATCGTGGTGAATGGCCGCGAGGACACCGTTTACTTCGCGCGTCCGACCCTGCGTCTGATCATCAACCAACCTTTCGACGTGACTGAGCGTAAGGGCCAGTTCGACTGCTACATCACCGTTAAGGGTGGTGGCCTGTCTGGTCAGGCTGGTGCAGTGCGCCACGGTATTTCCCGTGCCCTGACCAAGTTCGAGCCAGCACTTCGTCCAAACCTTAAGCAAGCGGGCTTCCTTACCCGTGACGCTCGTAAGGTTGAGCGTAAGAAATACGGTCGCGCGAAAGCCCGTCGTAGCTTCCAGTTCTCGAAGCGTTAATCAGCCAAAGATCGATTGGTGGTGTCCGACATGGACGATCACCAAATCATCAGCTAACAAACCAGGGTCGCTTTCGCGGCCCTGGTTTTTGTTTGGGCCAAGGCCACCGTCACTCAAAGCTCTAAACACATGCTAGAACTTACATCTCCGCTCTTGATTTGCGACATCGGCGCTGCGTTGCACGGTGAAAAGGCCACTTGGCACCATATGGTCGAAAGCGGCTGTGCCACGGTTATTGGCTTTGAACCGGAGGAGAAGGCGTTTGCGGAGCTGCAGAAGCTGGGTGACGGTTATGAGATCCTGCCCTATGTGATCGCGGACGGTAAGCCCGGCACGTTTCACCTTAATCATTTTGCCGAGACGAGCTCGCTGCTGCCGACGAACCGCGATTTTGTGAAGCGGTATCAGGCGTTGCCCGACCTAATGACGACAAAGAGCCGGTCGCCATGCGAGACCAAGACGCTCGATGACGCGCTTGGCGACCGAAAGCTGGACCTGCTGAAGGTCGATGTACAGGGCATGACCCTGCCGCTTTTGGAGCACGCGCCAAAGGTCCTCGCCAGCTATCCACTCATCGAATGTGAGGTTGAGTTTCAGCCCCTTTATAAGGATCAGGCGCTGTTTGCTGAGGTTGATCAGTTTATGCGTTCACAGGGCTATATGCTGCTGAAGCTGCAGCCGCCTAAGCCCATCTACTTTGAGCCAAAGACCTTTGCCGACGGCAACAACCCACGGCTTGGGCAGACCGCCTGGAGTGATGCGATTTACGTCGCCGATCACGATAAGATTGACGAGCTGGACCAGCAGCAGCTGGAGCGGTTGGTTGTCCTCAGCCTGCTTTGGTACGGCTGCTACGACTTCGCTTGTTCCTTGATGTATCGAATTGATCGTCGCTTTGGCACTGACAAGCTACTGCGCTTTGGTGAGGCGATGAGGGACGGAACACCATTGTCTATTACGATTGGTGATGTAACCCTTACGCTGCCTAGCTTCTGGGAGAACATGGAAGTCCCAGGGTAATCGGGCCAAGAACGCGCAATTTTGCGCATCTACTTATCGATGATCGTGACGTTGGAATATGAACATCATCTCTAAGCCATCAGACGTGGATACGCTTCGCACAGCCATTTTGGGTGCCAGCGGTTATACCGGTGCTGAACTTCTGCGCCTGGCTAAGAACCATCCAGCGATTGATGTGAAGGCACTCACCGCGGATCGTCAGGCCGGTAAGGCGATGGCCGACATCTACCCGCATCTGGCGACCGAGGGCCTGCCAGACCTGGTGAAGATCGGGGAACTCGATTTCTCCGAACTCGATCTTGTCTTCTGCGCTCTGCCGCATGCCACCACGCAGGAAGTCATTAAGGACCTGCCTGAGCAGTTGAAAGTGATCGACCTTTCTGCCGATTTTCGGATCACCAATCCGACGGTCTATGAGAAATGGTATGGCAAGCCCCATGGGGCGCCGGAACTTCAAGGTCAGGCTGCCTATGGTCTGACCGAATGGCATCGCCCGGCGATTGGGATGAGCCGCCTAATCGCTGTGCCTGGTTGCTATCCAACCGTGTCTCTGCTGGCCCTACTACCACTGGTGCAGAACCGGATCATTGAGATCGATGACATCATCATCGATGCCAAATCTGGCGTGACCGGCGCTGGGCGAGGGGAGAAGCTTGCCAACCTATTCTCAGAGGTCGCGGAGGGCATGCACCCTTATGGTGTTGGTCATCATCGCCACATGCCCGAGATTGAGCAGGAGCTAAGTGGGGCCGCCGGTGCGCCGGTGACAATCTCGTTCACCCCGCATTTGGTACCGATGAATCGGGGCATGCTGGCGACGATCTATGTCCGCTTTGCCGATGGTGAGGATTACGCCAGTGCCCGGCAAAGTTACCTCGACGCCTACGATACTGAGGCATTTGTTCACCTTCTGCCTGAGGGGGCTGTGCCAGCCACGCGACATGTGCGCGGCACCAATCACTGTCTGATCAGTATTACCCCCGACCGCCGTCCCGGCTGTGCCATCATTACGGCCGTGATTGATAACCTGATGAAGGGAGCAAGCGGACAGGCGGTGCAGAACTTTAACGTGATGCAGGGATTGGACGAGACTACCGGTCTCGATATGGCCGCACTGTTCCCTTGATGATTTTGCGATGACTGAGCGCCTTGGCCTTACCCGTCGTCATTTCGCTGCCGGGCTCGCCAGCCTTGGATTTTCCGGCCTTGGCTTAGCCGGCCCAGCCTATGCGAGCGCTTTGGGCCCACGGCTTGGCGCACCTGTCGCACGGGTCGTTACTCGCCGCTCACCAATTAAGGCCGAGCATCCAGCCCTCGACAGGCGCTTACAGAAAGATGCGTCGATCTACCTTCGAGACCGGATCAGCACGGGCAAGGGTGGGTATTGCGAGCTTGAGCTTGTTGCCGGTGGTGTCGTTCGTATCGGGCCGAACACAACTGTCCTCATTGATAAATTCGTTGGCGATATCCGCTTCCCCAAGACGGTCCATCTAAAGGTTGAGGCTGCAGGCGGTGTCCGTTACCTGCCTGACCCAACGCCAAAGCTTCCACCCGGGTTTGAGCCGTTCCGACTTAGCCTTGAGACGCCGCTCGGTACCATTAACGGCCGTGCTTCTGATCTATGGGTTGGCCGCTTGGATGGCAGCTACACAGTCTATGTGAACAAGGGGGCGGCTGAGGTTGTGAACTTCGCGGGCAGCCAGACGATTGATCAGTCTGGCCTCGGCATCAAACTGCGCGACCAGGCGGCGGCACCACCCTTGCCAGTGCCATTCCGTGACCGGCAGTTAGAGCGTATTGCCGCCAGTGTCGCCGTGCCAACCGGGCTGGAGTTCTGATCGGTTATGCCGGCGACAATTCTGCCCTATCAGGGTGTCTGGCCTAAGATCAGCAAGGACGCCTTTATTGCCAGTACGGCGACCATCATCGGTGATGTTGAAATCGGCCCGGGCTCAAGCATTTGGTATGGCTGCGTGCTGCGCGGTGATGTGAATGTCATCCGGGTGGGGGAGAATACCAACATCCAGGACGGCACCGTGGTCCATGTCTCAAGCACGACCCAGGGCACTTATATTGGTGACAACATCACCATTGGGCATATGGCGCTCATCCATGCCTGCACGCTAGAGGATGGCTGCTTTATCGGGATGAAGGCCTGCGTCATGGATGACGCCAAGGTCTCAAGCGGCGCCATGATTGGTGCTGGTGCCCTGGTGACGCCTGGTAAGCAGGTACCAAGTGGCGAGCTATGGCTTGGCTCACCAGCTAAGAAGGCACGCGATCTCACCAAGGATGAGCGGGATTACTTGGTTGAGAGCCCGGCCCATTATGCCCGGCTGGCGGTTACCTATCTCGACCGGGAGTAGGGTGGCCTAAGAGGAGGCGCTGCGGGCTTTCCGCCAGGTATGGTTGAGTGTCGATGCCCCTGATCGATACCCCCACAGACCAATGGCCCGCAATTCTGATCATTCGCCTGGCGGTGAGAGCCGGAATCCCAATCTCGGCAACCCAGGTGATTTCAAAGATGTCGATACGATCATCCTAGATCTGGATGACACCATCGTCGCTGGCACCCCAGCATTGCTTGCCTATGTTGATACGATCTATCGGGGCTTAGCGCGAATGAGCCGATTGCCGCTCTCTGACGTGGCCGAGGGCTTCAAAGATATCCGAGCGGAGGAGATCTACGCCTTCGCCAGCGCGTTTAACGATCACGGCCCACTGAAAGAGAAGTTCCCGCATCGCGATTTGAATGCTGAGTTTGGTGTTATTCGTGAGCAAGCCGAGCAGGCGATGATTGCGGTGCTGGAACCTGATCCAGACTTTGTTCAGGCCATCAAGCAGTGGCGAGAGCAGGGCTACCGTCTCATTATGATGACCGAGGGGCCAGGCTCTGCAACGGCGGTGAAGCTCAATGCCATCGGCCTGGCGGACGATATGGATGAGCTGGCGGTCGTGTCTGAGACCACGCCGACAGGTATCGATGATCTTGAAGCTGAATACCCGAGCACGATTTGGCCGCGGGTCAAAAACCTACCGGCTGGGTTCAAAGCTAAACCAGAGGTTATCGCCGAAACCCTTAAAGATTGGGGCGTTGACCCAAACCGCTCGGTGATGATCGGCAATCGTGTTGATCGCGATCTGGCGCCAATGCAGTCTCTCGGTGCCCGCACCATTCTGGTGACCCAGTTTGATCGCCCGAATGAGGATGCACTAAAACAGCGATTTATGGATCTGATCTTTGCTGGCGGTGAGCGCCCGCCTGGTTCCGGCGGTGCGGTGTCAGAGGATAAGGGCGGCATTACTCCGGATGCTGAGTTACCGCATGCTGGACGGCTTACAGAGCTGTTACCTGGCCCGCCGGGATACCAGCCCGGCAAAGAACCGGGCCAAGCACCAGATGGACCAGATGTTCAATCCCGTCGCCGCCCGTAACCTATTGAAGTTATAGGGTTGGCATCGTTTTTGCTGAAACTTTTTTAAGGTTGGGTTTTCCAAGTGCCCGAATGGCGGAGTGCAGGCCGCTTAAGGGTTTAACCGGGGACCACTTATGGTTGACGCATTACGGATAGATGACGGCTCAGTTCTTGCCGTTCGGACAGTGGATCAAGGGCGGAAGCTCTTTCCCATCACCCCCATTCAGCGGGTAGAGGTCTCGCGCGGACGTGGGCTGGCACCATTGGTCCTGGCGGTGCACAGCACTTTTCCGGTTCGGGTTGGTCAATCACTGACGGTGGTTCGTGATCGGCAATCTGGGCTGCTGCTGGCCCTGTTTAATCAGCAATCCCATCGTCGTCTGATCTGTCATGACAACATCATGCGGGCCTATCGTTTCATCAGCCCGGCAGTGGCTGGCACCACCAGTGTGATGGCCGGGATGCTCGGCTTTATCGGCGGGTTTGTGGCTGCCTGCCTCTTACTACTGGTCGCTGTTTCCATTCTGGGCATCAGCAGCGCGGCATGGAGCCCGATGGCCAACCCGATGCCATTCATTGCCGCCATGGTTGCCGCTGGCTGGCTGACACAGGGTTGCTATCGCTGGCTATCCGGTAACCGGCTTACGCTGATTGAGCGGCTGGAAGATTTGATGGATCAACGCGCCGCAAAACCGCCAGTCTTTTCACAAGACCGGCGGCGTGCCTTTGATCCGAATGTGCTGCCAAGTACGGCCGCGATCTAAAGCTAGAGGCGTGGCTTAGAACGCTTGGACGGTCACGTAGCGACCGGGGGCATTCTCAATCGGCTTCAGCTTGCCCTTGGATGGGTCGCGTGCCGGCACTTTCTCACCAATATGCTGATTGGCCCATTGCTGCCAGTGCGGCCACCATGATCCGTCGTGCTGCTCGGCTGCTTCCAGCCAGTCTTCCGCAGATTTGCTGAGCTTATCATTGGTCCAGTAGCAGTATTTGTTCTTCGCTGGTGGGTTCACCACGCCGGCGATATGGCCGGAGGCAGCCAGAACAAAGGTGGTGTCGCCCTTATAGAACTCAGTCGCCCGATAGGTTGAGTTCCAAGGTGCGATGTGATCATCCCGGGTGGAGAGTAGATAGGTCGGTGTCTTCACCTGGTTCAGGTCAACCGGTGTGCCATCCAGGGTCAGCGCATCGGGTTCGATCAGCAAATTCTTCTGATACATATTGCGCAGGTAGAACAGGTGCATCGCTGCTGGCAGGCGCGTGCTGTCTGAATTCCAGTACAGCAGATCAAATGGGATTGGCTCTTTACCCAGCAGGTAGTTGTTCACGACAAATGACCAGATCAGGTCATTGGCCCGCAGCATATTGAAGATGCGGTGCATGTCGATGGCATCGAAATAGCCAGTATCGGCCATCCGATCTTCCAGATGTTCAAGCTGGGTCTCGTCAACGAAGACGGCGACCTCACCACTTTCCTCAAAGTCGGTGAGGGTGGTGAAGAAGGTGGCCGATGCAATCCGATCATCGGTTCCACGCCGCGCCATCACCGCAAGGGTTGAGGCCAGCAAGGTACCGCCCAGGCAATAGCCTGCCGCATTCACCTGGCGCTCACCGGTCTGTTTCTCAATCTGGTCGAGCATGTCGAACACGCCGAGGCGCATGTAATCCTCAAAGGACTTATCGGCCAGGCTCTCATCCGGGTTCACCCAGGACACAACAAAGACCGTGTGACCCTGATCGACCGCCCATTTGATGAACGAATTCTCAGGCTTCAGGTCGAGGATGTAGAACTTGTTGATCCATGGTGGCAGGACCAGCAGGGGCTTCTTGAAGACCTCTTTGGTGGTAGGCTCATACTGGATCAGCTGGGCTAGGGGGTTCTCATAGATCACTTTGCCCGGCGTCACGGCGATATTCTCACCGACCTTGAACGCTTCTTTATCGGTCATGGTGACGATCAGATCACCCTCACCACGCTCCATATCCCGGAGCAGGTTTTCCAGGCCGTCGATCAGGTTTTCGCCGCCACTCTCTAATGTCGCGCGAATAACCGCCGGGTTGGTGGTCGCGAAGTTTGATGGGGCAAGCGCGTCAACGAACTGACGGGTATAGAAGTCGAGCTTCTTACGCTGCTTGGCATCGATGCCATCGACCTTGTGAACAGTATCCTGCAGCCAGCGCGCAGTCAGCAGATAGGACTGCTTGATGTAATCAAAGACCGCGTTGTCTTCCCATTCCTGATCCTTGAAGCGCTTGTCGCCCTTGCTTGGCTCAACAACTGGCTTCGCCTGACCGCCCAGCATGCGTTGGGTGGTGTACTGCCAGAGGTCGACATAGCTTTGCATCAGCGACATCTGCGCCTTCATAAGATAGGCGGGGTCGGCCATCATGCGCTGGGTCAGCTCAAGGAATGCGCTACCGATATTGAGCGGATCTAGCGCACCATTCTCATCCGGTTGTTGGCCACGCTTTTCCATAAAGTCGAGGATCAGCTTTTGGCTGCGCTCGGCGATGTTAGCGACAGATTTGGACAGCTCTACCGGATCGGGGATTTTGACCTGCGGTGGCTCGGTCTTTGTTGATTTCGTTGAGCTGCTCTTCGCACCTGCCTGGGCTTTAGCCTTCGCGGCGCTCGGCTGTGATGCCTTAGTGGTGGTCGTTTTGGCAGTTGCCTTCTTGGCGGCGGCTGCCTTTGTCTGGGCAGGCTTCTTTGCTGCGGGCTTGCGAGTTGTTGCGTTCGCGGTGGTAGGCTTTTTCACGGCGGCTGGCTTTTTCGCAGCTGGCTTAGCAGCCGTTTTAGCAGCCGGTTTACGGGTGGTCTTCGCCGCCGGTTTTGCAGCCGCTTTTGCTGCAGGCTTCGCCGTGGTCTTGGGCGCTGCCTTAGCGCCAGCCTTAGCAGTCGTCTTCGCGCCAGTTTTGGCGGCCGTGGCCCGGGTTCGTTTTTGCGTCGCCTCGGTCATGCTGTACCCTTTTTGATGCTGAAAGCGCGTGGCTGCTAACAGTGTGCGGTCGGCTTATTGTGTTACTTGGCGCGCCGGTGCTACCACTCAAGTAGATTTAAGCCCTAACCCCCTGGGAATAATAAGCCTGGGGCATGCGGAATGTACACGGCGCACGAATCGCGCCGGTGATCGCATAGCCAATAGGATGCGTCCACCCTTGAGCTATTCGTTGTCATACGACCTGCGTCCCAGAATTCTGGCATCTCTGGTTACCGTCCTGCTGGTGACCGGCTGTTCTGCCGCGTCAACGGATGCCGAGGGCATTGATCAGGTACTGCCATATTGGTCCGCACCGCAGCCCAGTAGTGACAGCGTGTTACGAGCCGCGCGGGAGTTTGACCTATCTGCGCAGCCAGCGCCAAACCTGGCCAGTGTGCCGGCCCGCCCGAATGTATCGGCGGCTGAACGCATTGCGGCCCTGGATGCCGAACTCTCCGCCGACCTAACGCGGGCAGACGAGCTGCGCGAAAGCGGTGATCGCCCAGACCTACCACCACCAAGTGAGATTGATGGGTTGGAAGGGTTCCAGGTTGATCCGGCACCCGCGGCGCCGGATTTGGTGGACGCGCCAGCAATTGACCTCTCAGCACCGGCGGTTCAGTTGACCCGGCCAGAGCCGAAGCCAACGTCAATTGACCCCGACACCGGGTTGCCGCCAAGAACCGGCGCAGTACCGGAACCGCCACCACTGATTGAGGCACCACCAGAACCTGACTTGGCGGAACTTCCAACCCCAGAGCCCGTCCCGGTTCATCCGCCAGAATTCGGTGTTGAGGATATTGAGCCAGCCCCAATTGCGCCGCCACCCGCCGCGCCAGTTGCGATAGCGGCACCACCACCGCTGGACATTGCTGAGCCGCCAAGCCTGGAGCTGCCAAGCACCGGTGGCGTGGATCTGTCCCGTGGGGCCGATGCTGACCTTGCCACCGCCTCCCGCACGCCGGTTGCACCAATCCCGTCGATAAGTGAGCGGGCCGAACCGTTACTAGTCTTATCCCTGGATGGCACCGAAGTGCTGGGAAGCGATGCGCAGGCCTCGCTTGAGGCGTGGGCAGGGGACACCGCGCAATTGCCGAACCGGCTTCGGTTGGTGCCCTTTAGCGGTGCTGATGTCGCCGCCGATGATGCATTGGGCCGCGCCCGGACGGTTAGTCAGGCGCTGCAACAGCAGGGCATTGCCCGTGAGCGCCTGATTTTGGCACCGCCAGTGACGGCGCCTGACCCGGCGGCAGCGGGGCAGGTTGCGATTTTCGCAGCTCCCTAGGCTTTACGCCGATAGCCATATGGCTCGCAGTTTGACACACTGCACAATAATTCTCCCGACCTAGAGCACGAAGACGATGGACCTGACCGACTACCCAACCCCTCAACGCAGGGAATTTCACCGCGAGCGGCGGCTGCCGCCTTATGTCTTCGCGGAAGTAAATGCGATGAAGGCAAAGGCGCGCGCGGCGGGTGAGGACATCATCGATCTCGGCATGGGCAATCCGGATCAACCAACGCCACAGCACATTATCGATAAGCTGGCCGAGGTGGCCCAGGACCCAAAGGCTCACCGCTATTCCATGTCGCGCGGTATTCCTGGCCTCCGCCGGGCCCAGGCAGCGTATTACGAGCGCCGATTTAATGTCAGCCTGGACCCTGAGAAAGAGGTGATCGTCACCCTGGGGTCGAAAGAGGGCCTGGCGAACTTAGCCCAGGCGATCAGCTCACCGGGTGACATCATGCTGGTGCCAAACCCCAGCTATCCAATCCACCCCTTCGGCTTCATTATTGCCGGCGCTGCGCTTCGTCATATCCCGCGCACCTCAGCTAATCAGAGCGCTGAGGATTTTCTGCGCAGCCTGGACACGGCCGTGCGCCACTCCGTGCCGAAGCCAACGGCGCTGATCATCAATTTCCCATCCAACCCGACTGCCGAAGTTGTGGATTTGGATTTCTATAAGGCCGTCGTCGATTTCTGCCGGAAGGAGGAGATCTACATCCTCTCCGATCTCGCTTACGCTGAGATCTATTTCGACGATAACCCACCCCCCTCAATCTTAGAGGTACCGGGTGCCCGTGATCTGGCCGTTGAGTTCACCTCGATGAGCAAGACCTACTCAATGCCCGGTTGGCGCATTGGTTTTGCCGTGGGCAATGAGCGGCTGATCGAGGCACTGGCCCGGGTTAAGTCCTATCTCGATTACGGTGCCTTTACGCCTATTCAAGCGGCGGCTGCTGCCGCCCTGAACGGTCCACAGGATTGCATCGATGAAGTCCGAGAGCTTTATCGTAAGCGCCGTGATGTGCTGATCGAGAGCTTCAGCGCCGCCGGTTGGGATATTCCCAGCCCACCAGCCACCATGTTCGCCTGGGCACCAATCCCAGAAGCCTATGCCGAACTAGGCTCGCTCGAGTTCTCCAAGCTCCTGCTCGATAAGGCCAAGCTCGCTGTCGCGCCTGGTCTTGGCTTTGGTGAGTATGGTGAAGGGTATGTCCGGATCGCCCTGGTTGAGAACGAGCAACGAATTCGGCAAGCAGCGCGCAGTTTGAAGCAGCTCTTAGGTGGTGACGGCACCATTGAGGATGCTACAACCCCCGAACCAGTCGCAGCGCGCGGCTAAGCCCTATCTTCTAGCCCTAATTTCAAGGCTTCCATGAGCAAAACTCTATCAATCGGCGTGGCCGGTCTCGGCACCGTGGGCGCAGGCCTTTTGGAACTTCTCGCCGCTGAACAGTCGGTCATCTCCGCCCGGGCTGGTAGCAGCATCAATGTCGTCGCGGTTTCAGCCCGTGATAAGTCAAAGGATCGCGGTGTGCCGCTCGAGGGCTACACATGGTTTGATGACCCGGTTGAGATGGCCAAGTCTGCCGATATTGATGTGTTGGTTGAGCTAATCGGCGGTGAAGAGGGGGTTGCCAAGCAAGTCGTCGAAACTGCCCTGCAAGCTGGCTGCCATGTGGTGACAGCGAATAAGGCGCTGCTCGCTCACCATGGCACCGCGCTTGCGACCTTGGCCGAACAGAATGGCGTCGTTTTGGCCTATGAGGCCGCGGTTGCCGGCGGTATCCCCGCGATTAAGGGCCTACGTGAAGGCCTCGCGGCCAACGATATCACCGAGGTTTTTGGCATCCTGAACGGCACCTGCAATTACATGCTGACCGAGATGGCGGCCACCGGTGCACCCTTTGATGACATCCTCTCTGATGCGCAAGAGCTTGGCTATGCCGAGGCTGAGCCATCAACCGATGTCGATGGCTTTGATGCGGCCCATAAGCTGGCGCTCTTAGCCTCGCTCGCTTTTGCCCGGCCAGTTGATTTTGATCAGGTCAGCATCACCGGCATTCGGGCGATTGAGCCGATCGATATCGAGTATGCGCAAGAGCTTGGCTATCGGATCAAACTATTGGGTCAGGCGACCCGCAATGGTGATCAGATCACCCAGACGGTGCAGCCGTACCTAGTACCGAAGGAAGCGCCCATTGCCCGTGTCGATGGCGTTCTGAACGCGGTCATGCTGCGCGGCAGTTTCGTCGGTGATGTACTGTTGGTTGGGCGTGGCGCCGGTGGCGGGCCAACCGCGTCGGCTGTGGCTGCTGACTTAATCGATATTGCGCGTGGTATTCGCCCGGCCACCTTTGGTGTTGCGGTTGAGCAGTTGAAACAGGGTGCCACCGAATCGAAGCCTTCGAACGGCGCCAGCGATGGGTCCGAGGCCTATTATCTGCGGCTGTTGGTCACTGATAAACCAGGTGTGTTTGCGGATATCGCGGCGACGCTGCGGGACAACTCAATCTCGCTTGAGACGGTGGTCCAGCGGGCCCATAAGCCCGATGCAGCGGCCCCGGTTGTCATAACGACCCACAAAGCGTCCCCAGCTGCCATGCGTTCGGCCCTTGCCAGCATCGCAGCCATGGATACGGTGTTGGCACCACCACAGCTTTTGCCGATCATGGATGTGGATGCGGCCTAAACACTTCCTGGCTGCTTAACCATCCCATCGGTTTTTCATCCCGCCTTTAAGGGCAGAGGAGGCAGTTATGGCCAGCGCAGATAAAGCCACCCACGGCGCCGCTGATCCAGCCAATCAAGACAGTATGCATCTGGAAGACATTCCGGCTGCCGTTATGGATCGCAACCTGGCGCTTGAAGCCGTTCGGGTTACCGAAGCCGCAGCACTTAGCGCCTCGACCCTGATGGGCCGGGGTGATGAGAAAGCCGCTGACCAGGCTGCCGTTGACGCGATGCGCCGTGCTTTGAACGGGATGGCGATCCAAGGCCGTGTCGTGATCGGTGAGGGGGAGCGCGATGAAGCCCCCATGCTCTATATCGGTGAGGAAGTTGGCTTAGGGCAGGGACCCAAGCTTGATATCGCCCTCGACCCGCTCGAAGGTACCACCATTACCGCCAAGGGTGGTCAGAACGCCCTGGCCGTTGTTGCCATGGCCTATGAGGGCGGGTTCCTGAACGCGCCTGATGTCTACATGGACAAGATTGCTGTTGGTGGTGGTCTACCCGATGGCGTCATCAATATCGATGATACCCCGGTCACCAACCTTAAGCGTCTTGCGAAGGCTAAAGGTGGTGAGCTTGAGGATTTGACCGTCTGTATCCTGGACCGCCCCCGTCATGAGGAGCTTATCGCCCAGGTACGTGAGGCTGGTGCCCGCATCATGCTGATCCCAGATGGTGATGTGTCTGGCGTGATTGCGACGGCTGAAGCTGCCAGCGGTATTGATATCTATATGGGTTCCGGCGGTGCGCCTGAGGGCGTGTTGGCTGCTGCTGCGCTCCGTTGTATCGGCGGGCAAATGCAGGGGCGTCTGCTGTTCCGGAATGATGATGAGCGTGGTCGCGCCAAACGCTGGGGCATCGAAGACCTCAACGCTGTTTATCATCTCCATGATCTGGCTTCTGGAGATGTAATGTTTGCAGCGACCGGCGTTACCACTGGCGCCATGCTGCGCGGTGTCCGTCGCTTCCCTGGTGGGGCCCAGACCCACTCGGTGATCATGCGCTCAAAGTCCGGCACCGTTCGCTACATTGATGCGCACCACAACTGGCAGACCAAAAGCAGCCCAATGACCAGTGACGAGGCTGGTTGATGCTTGAGCTTTCAGAAGTAGAGAGCACCCCAGACGAAGACGCATCGGCAAGTGCTGGCGCCAATATGCCAACCGGCATTGGTGGTAGGCCCTGGCAGCTGCGTCCCTATTGCGAACAGACAGCCGCCAATATCGCCCGGGACCATGGTTTACCGCAGGCGTTAGCTAACGCCTTAGTTGCCCGTGGTGTCGATGATCAAGGTGTTGAGGGGTTCCTCACCCCGCGCCTGCGCACCAGCCTGCCTGACCCGGATACGCTCACCGATATGGATGCGGCGGCCAGCCTTGCCGCCGAGGCTATCAGTGCCGGTGCCAAGGTCGGCGTCTTTGGTGATTTTGACGTGGATGGCGCCAGTTCTTCGGCACTGCTCAACCGCTACTTCGACGCCATTGGATGTGAGCACCAGGTTTACATCCCGGACCGGTTGAATGAGGGCTATGGCCCCAACACCCCGGCGATGCTTGGCCTCGTCGAGGCGGGATGCGAGCTGATCATCACGGTTGATTGTGGGATATCCGCGCATGAGCCAATTGCCGCGGTGGCTGAGGCTGGATCCAGCACGATTGTCCTCGACCACCATCGGCCTGATGAAACCCTGCCCGCTGCCGATGCCATCGTGAACCCGAACCGGGTTGATGATGAAACCGATCTCGGTTACCTGGCCGGGGTTGGCGTGACCTACCTCTTCGTTATCGCCCTGAACCGGAAGCTTCGTGAGGCTGGGTTGTTCGAGGGTGACATTGAAGAGCCAAAGCTATTGCAATGGCTTGATCTGGTTGCCCTCGGCACCGTTTGCGATGTGGTGCCCCTTCGGGGCCTTAACCGGGCCATGGTGGCGCAGGGTATGCGCCTACTATCCGAACCCAGCACGCCAGGCATACAGGCGCTCTACACCGCCGGTAAGATCGATGGTGAGGTTTCAACCGATCACCTTGGTTTCCAGTTTGGCCCAAGGCTGAATGCCGCTGGTCGGATGGGGCAGAGCCGTTTGGCGTTTGAGTTGCTATCCGCGCCGTCAGATGATGAAGCCGCTTCGATCATTACCACCCTCGACATCCTGAACCGCCGCCGCCAGAGCATTGAGCAGGAGGTCACCAAATCAGCCGCTGCCGCTGTTCTGCCCCAGGTGGAGGGGAAGCCACTGCTGCTAGCTTATGAAAAGGGGTGGCATGGCGGTGTGCTCGGCATCGCGGCTGGCCGCCTTCGCGAGCGGTTTGGCCGACCATGTCTCGTCGGTGCGATTGAAGATGGCTTGGTTAAGGGCTCAGGCCGTTCAATACCCGGGGTGAACCTGGGCGAGGCGATGCATCTCGCCTTGGCCGAAGGGCTGGCACAGACCGGCGGTGGTCATGCCATGGCCGCCGGTTTTGGTGTGCCGGTTGAGAAGATCGATGAGTTCCATCGCTTCATGGTCGAGTTCACGGATAAGGCGCTGGCGGGTGAGCCACCAGTTGATCCGTTGATCATTGATGGCTGGGTATCACCAGGTGCGGTTAACACCGACCTTGCAACCCGGTTGGACCGTTTGGCCCCATTTGGCAGCGGCAATCCAGAGTCGGTATTTGGCCTTCGCAATATGGAGCTGACCCAAGCGGATATCGTTGGGCGCAACCATGTGCGCTGCCGCTTCACCTATAACGGTGCGTGGGTCCAGGGCATTGCCTTCAAGATCGCAGAGGAGCCCGCGGGACAGGCCCTGCTTGGCGGTGCGGGCAAGCGCTTCGACCTTGCCGGTACCCTACGCCTCAATGAGTGGAATGGCCGGGTGAAGGTCGATTTCGTCATCTCAGACGTTGCGCACTCTCACTGAGCCGCAGCTGGCTTGCTAGAACAGCCGTTACCTATTATTCGCCGCGAACCACGAACACCGATTGGGTGGCGTGCCGGACGACCCGTGCGGCGTTGGGGCCGAGTAGGAAGTCGGACAGCTCTGGTGTGTGTGAGGCCATGACAATCGCATCGACCCCAAGCCGGTTTGCCGCTTCGATGATCTGCTCATAAACCCGGCCATGTAAGACATGGGGGTGCGCTTCAACGCTGCTTGGCACGTTCTCAGCGACCCAGCTTGAGAGCTTCTCGCCGACCATGTGGAGGGCCTTGTCCTCAAACCCAGCCTCGAAAAAGCTGCCGACAACCGACATGCCAAAGTCAGGCACAACGGTGACCACATGGATACTGGCGCCATCTTCTGGTTCACACAGGCGGAGGGCGGCGGGTAGGGCCTTCTTCCAGCTGTGATCAGTTGAGAGATCAATTGGTAACAGAATGTTTTTAAACATCTTTTTCTCCTGAACCTTTTAGAAGGCAGGTTGGGTTTGGCGCCGACGCTGCAGCAAGATCACCACGCCCAACAGCAACAGGGCGGGGATGTAGAAGATCTGCTCAGGCATCCGCTCTTGTGTGATTTGAACCGAGGCAAGGATCACAGGCTCATCGGCATAGAAGTCGAAATCGACCAGCGCCTCACCACTCTCAGAACCGAAGGCTGGTTCATCAAGTTTGACCAAATCACCCTCTGGCAGAAGCAGTAGGCCCGAGTTGTTCAGCCTGGCTGCTGGGGTATCCCCGGTGGCCTCAACCACTAAGGTGGTCTCTGCCGTCTCGCCAGTGTTGAAGTCTGGCCCTTGGATCAGCAGGCGCAGCTTCTCGCCTTCAGCCACTTCGCCCAGCACTTGTTCGAACTGGGTCGCCTCAACCGTCTTGAACGGGTCCTGCACCATGTTGAGCCAGACATTCGGCACGAACAGGGTAAAGGCGACGAGGAGGAGGGCCAGGCTCTCATAGATGCGTGACTTCGCCAGGAAGTAGCCTTGGGTTGCCGCCGCGAAAAGCAGCATCGCAAAGGTTGCACTGATAAAGACGAAGATCGCCTGGAAGATGCCAGACCAGGTGCCCAAGTCGACACCGTATAGGATCAGCGTTGGGTTGAAGATGAACAGGAATGGCAGGGCCACGGTTCTCAGCGAGTAGAAGAATGCGGTGAAGCCGGTCTTAATCGGATCACCGCCCGATACGGCGGCCGCCGCAAAACTCGCTAGCCCCACGGGGGGCGTTACATCCGCCATAATCCCGAAATAAAACACGAAGAGGTGGGCCGCGATCAGCGGAACGATCAGGCCTTCCTGCGCGCCGAGTGACACGACAACCGACGCCATCAGGGATGACACGACGATGTAGTTCGCCGTGGTCGGCAGACCCATCCCCAGGATCAGGGAGAACAGGCCGATCAGGATCAGCATGATGAACAGAATGCCACCTGACAGTTGCTCAACCAGTGCTGCCAGTTCCGTACCGATTGGGGTACGGGTAACGGTGGCGACGATGATACCGGCTGCCGCAGTGGCAACGCCGATGCCGATCATGTTGCGCGCACCGGCAATAAGCCCCTCACGCAGGTCGACCAGGCCACTCTTAAACTCGGCGACCAGCTGTGCTGCCTGGCCACGGAAGAAGGCTTTGAGCGGGCGCTGGGTCGCGATGATCGCAATCATTAAGGAGGTGGCAAAGAAGGCGGAGCGGGCAGGGGACTGCCGCTCAACCATCAGGAACCAAACCAACACGACAATCGGCAGGATGTAATGCAGACCGGTGGAGTAAATCTCCTTAACCGTCGGTAGCTTGATCTCGGTCGCATTCGGATCATCGACCTCGAGATCGGGTTTACGCGCCGCGATGGAGACGAGCCAGACGTAAACGGCGGCCAAAAGCACCATCATGATCGGACCGGTCAAGCTGGGCGTGATTTCCCGAAGGAAGCCAACGCCATAGATCAGGGCGGTTAGGCCAACACCGGCGACGGCAAAGCCGAGGAAGAACTTAACCATCATGCCCAGGAAGCTTTTCGCCTCGCCGAGGGCCGGCATGTTCTTCTTCAGCGCCTCAAGGTGCACGATATAGACCAGCGCGATGTAGGAGATCACCGCCGGGATAAAGGCGTGTTTGATCACCTCGACATAGGAAATGCCGATGAACTCCACCATCAGGAAGGCGGCGGCGCCCATAACTGGCGGCATGATCTGACCGTTAACGGAGGAGGCAACCTCAACGGAGCCCGCCTGCTCACTGGTGAAGCCAACCCGCTTCATCAGGGGGATCGTAAAGGTACCGGTGGTCACCACATTCGCAATTGATGAGCCGGAGATCAGGCCGGTCATGGCAGAGCCAACAACCGCTGCCTTCGCAGGGCCACCGCGCAGGTGACCAAGGCCGGCGAAGGCCAGTTTGATGAAGTAGTTACCGGCACCCGCCTTATCGAGCAGCGAGCCAAACAGAACGAAGAGGAAGACGAAGGCGGTAGAGACACCGAGCGGGATGCCAAACACACCGCCAGTATCAAGCCACTGCGCATTGATCAGCGCGGTAAAGCTTAGGCCTTCATGCTCAATCAAATCGGGGATCAACCAGCCCGTGCCCATATAGGCGTAGAGCAGGAAGAGGGAGCCAACGATGGTTAGGGCCGGACCCAAGGCACGGCGGCTGGCCTCCAACAGGATTACGATACCAACGGCGCCGATATAGACCTGTGCATCGGTTGGCAGGCCGGACCGTGCGGTCAGCGCCAACGTGTCTGAGAACCAGAAGACATAGAAGGTACAGAAGCCACCCACGGCCATCAGGATCCAATCGGTGATTGGCACCCGGTCACGTGGCGAAGACTTGAGGGCTGGATAGGCCAGGAAGGCGAGAACGATCGCAAAGAACAGATGGATCGGACGGGTCTCGGTCGAGTTCATCACCGGCAGGTAGCTGGCGAACCAGAGCTGCGGTTGCGCGATCCAAAGCTGGAACAGGGACCAAGTAAGGGCGAGCCCGGCAATCAGAAGGGCGATCAGCCGATTGGTTGGGTTACGGGCACCAGAGTCCGTAGAGGCCACCAGATCTTGAAGTTCTTCGTCGGAATATTGACGCTCCTCGCGCCCAGCCTGGTCAGACACGACCCGTCTCCCATTAAATGAATTTTCTTATGATTGGTCCCGGGCGAACGGTGCCGCCCGGGACGATAATTTAAGTCAGCAATTAAGGCTGATTAGTCGATCAGGCCAGCTTCGCGGTAGTAACGCTCAGCACCAGGGTGCAGAGGCGCGGAGAGGCTGTCATTGGCCATTGCTTTTGGATCCAGATTGGCAAAAGCAGGGTGCAGGCCACGGAACTGATCGATGTTCTCAAACACAGCTGAGACAACGGTGTAGACAACTTCATCCGGCACATCAGCAGAGGTGACGAAGGTCGCACCAACACCGAAGGTTTGGACGTCGCCATCATTGCCGCGATACATGCCGCCAGGAATGGTGGCAGTGCGGTAGAAGCTGTTGTCTTCAACCAGTTTAGAAACAGCCGCGTTATCGACAGTCACAAGGGTGGAATCACACGCTGTGGTTGCTTCCTGGATCGAACCGGAAGGGTGACCAACGGTGTAGATCATCGCATCGATGTTGTTGTCGCAAAGCGCCTGGGACTGCTCAGCAGCCTGCAGCTCAGAGGCGACAGCGAAGTCATCCATGGACCAGCCCATGGCATCCATCAGAACTTCCATGGTGCCGCGTTGACCGGAACCTGGGTTACCGACATTCACGCGCTTACCTTTGAGGTCTTCAAAGCTGCTGATACCGGCATCGGCGCGGGCAACAACGGTGAAGGGCTCAGGGTGCACGGAGAAGACAGCGCGCAGCTCTTTAAACGGGCCCTGCTCCTCGAAGCGGGAAGAACCGTTAAAGGCGTGGTACTGCCAGTCAGATTGGGCAACGCCGAACTCGAGTTCGCCGCCACGAATAGCGTTGATGTTGAAGACGGAACCGCCGGTGGATTCAACACCGCAACGGATGCCATGCTCGGAACGCTCCCGGTTAACCAAACGGCAGATTGCGCCACCGGTTGGATAATAAACGCCAGTTACGCCGCCGGTGCCGATGGCAATGAAGGTCTGCTGCGCAGATGCGACGCCGGACCCCAGTGCCGTCGTAGCAGCCACCAAGGCCGCGATGACAAGCTTGTTCATGATTTTCTCCATTAGAGGATTGTTGATCAGGCGGGGACAATGAAGTGATTACGGGCCGATGGCAAGCAACTGAATTGATTGATTTGTGTAGCAACAATTAGCCATCCACAGGCCATGGCCATCCATCGGTAGGCGCAAGCCTTTCCCATCCATAAAAACGGTGTCGGAATAGCGGTTTATTGCGAGAAGAACCCCGCGGCCGAACAACCGCAAAAAGTAGCATCTTATGCCTGCGGCTAGGTCTAACGCGGTCCCATGGGGCGTCAGTAGGAGATGCCCAACTTCTTGTAGAGGAAGCTCATCAACCAGGCAGGGCCGATCATCAGGAACTGCACATCCTTAAAGAAGGATGGCTTCTTACCCTCAACCTTATGGCCCCAAAATTGGCCAATCCAGGCGAGCACGAACACGCCAAGCGCGGTCTGCCAGAGCGGGAAGCTGGTGATTGATTGGTAGGCAACAATGATGCCGATACAGGCAGCGGCGAAGATGGCAAAACCAACCGCCAGCGGTGGTGAGAGCTTCACATAATAGCCGAGCGATAACACCAATAGGATCGTGCCCCAGTTGAGGAGTGGAATACCGCCAAACGGATGGGGTAGGGCCCAAAGCAGGGCAATCACGGTCCAGACGATGACGGGCACGCAAACCCAGTGCACGGCCTTGTTGGTCTCGTTCTGATGGCTCTCACCATACTCATCGAGCAGACGATCAATCGCACGGCCAGCCTTGGGGGCTTGGTCTGGGCTCTCACTTTGGCCGGTATCGGTCATGGCCAGTCTCCCTAATGCTTATAGGCTTGTTCGTTATGAGTTGCTGACATCTTCGGTCAGCGTTAGCGCCATTAACAGCATACTATGCCCCTTAGCCTCCACCCAAACCGGACGCACCGGCTCAAAGCCCAAACGTTTGTATAGGCCGCCATCCATGCGCGCGGTTTGTAGCACCAGCTCAGGCAGACCAATCGCGCGGGCCTGATCGATGGCAAAGCGCACCATCTGGGCCGCAATGCCCTTACCGCGCTCAGCTTCGACGACATAGACCTCGCCAAGCCAGAACTCCCGCTCTGGCACCTCATCCATTTCATGCCGCTTAAGCTCAACAGTGCCGATTGGCTCAGCATCATTCCCCTGATGGAACACAATCCATCCCATGGGGAAGGGGTCGGGGGCCAAAACCCGTGCAACAAACCGCGCCTCACTCTCCTCAGGCATCCGCCCAGGCAGGGCCCAAGCATCATGATGCCAACGGGCAAGCCGAGGCCACAAATCCCGCCGGTCGGAATAGGGTGTCATGGTAAGGGTAGACATAGTTAAGCGTTCCGAGGGGCATGAAGAGTAACTCTTCATAAATGGCCCATTGCCAAACCGAAATAGAGAAGGGGCGCCGTCAAAACGAATGGCGCCCCTCCAGAAGTTCACTACGTCAGTGCCCAGTTCTAGGAGAACATGCTCGTCACCACGGCGGTCTCATCAATACCCAGGAGGGTAATCGTGCCGCCACCATGGGTAATCACCGCATCGCCATTGATGTCGTTTGCCGCGCTGGCCACCAAGTCAGCCGCGGTTTCACCGATGACGGAGATGGTGTCGGTGCCGATCACAAAGTCCTCGATGACATCATCGCCTTGAACTTTGGTGCTATCGAACAGGAATGCATCACCGCCATTGCCGCCCATAAGGATGTCGTCTGCGCCACCGCCATTGATGGTGTCATTGCCGTCACCACCATCGACGGTGTCTGCGCCGTTACCACTCCAGATCGTGTCATCACCCCCATTGCCATAGAGGATGTTGGCGTCGATGCTGCCGGTGATGTTGTCGGCGAACTCGGTGGCTTGGATATGCTCGAACCTGAGCATTGTATCAATGTTGCCAGCCTCATCAGTGGCGTTGCCATAGTGCAGATCAAAGACAAGGCCGATGCTATCGTCGTTTAGATCATTGATATCCTGAGCGAAGATCCAGTCTTCACCGGCACCGCCATCACGATAATCCGTATCGGCGCGGTCCATATAGAAGGTATCTGCACCGGCACCGCCCAATAGGGTGTCCGCGTAACCGCCGACGCCACCGAGCCTATCATCTTGATCGGAGCCAATCGCGACCTCCACGCTAGTGAAGCTGCCCGGTGGGTTTGCATTAGGATTGCTATCCCAAAGGAAGAGAGTGACGCCACCGGTTGCAGCGCTGGCATCAATAGTGTCAATGCCTGCACCGCCATCGATTACGTCATCGGCACCGGACCAGATGATCAGGTCATCGCCGCCGTTTCCATAAATGATGTTTGTATTGGCATTGCCGACAATTCGGTCGTCTGAGTCTGTCGCATCAACATTTTCGATGCCGACTATCGTATCCGCCAGCAGGGTGTCGCTTTCATAGAAACCGAGGCCGGCCTCAAGGTCGATATCGACACCTTGGAAGGTATCATTCGCTTCAATCCAGTCAGAGCCGCCCTGACCATACAAGTAGTCACCAGCGTCCCGGTTCAGGAAGAACGTATCATCGCCATCCCCGCCATAGATGGTTTCATGGAAGCTATTGTGCCCCGCGAGTTTGTCCGCAAAGTCTGAGCCAATGGCGACCTCTACGCCGCTAATGTCCCCGAAGCCAGATGCCCCGATTGCAATACCTTGCCAGAGGTAAATCCGGGCTGCCTCGGTCAAATCACTAGCATCAACGACATCAATACCGTTGCCGCCCTGGATGGTGTCCGGCGCGTCCGTGATGATGAAGACATCATCGCCGGCACCGCCAACAAGCGTGTCATCGCCGGCACCGCCATTGAGAGTGTCATGACCAGTTCCGCCGGTCAGGCTGTCATCTCCATCACCGCCGTCAATGACCCAGTATTCAGGTGGGGTCGCGGTGAACGTATCGGCGCCGCTTGTTCCGTCCCAAGTTGAGATGACCGGGTATTTAAGCGTGATCAGTGCATCGGTGCCATCCGCGGTCACCGTGTCGATCGCAAAGTCACCGGTGATGCTGATATCCGCCAGCAATCCCTGACCATCAATCGACAGCACAGTCTCAGATGTGCCCGGTGTCATGGACAGATCAGCCAGCTGAAGAGCAGAGCCGCCGATTACCCGGATAACATCAGTGATCTGGAAATCCGCGATCAGATCGCCATCAAGCTCGGCCGCCGTGCCGGCAAATTCATCAGACCACGAACCGCCATAAAGGGTATCTGCCCCAGCACCACCGTTGAGAGTGTCAGCAGCATAGCCGCCATAGAGTGCGTCTGCGTCAGCACCGCCCTGGATCAGGTCATTGCCATAGCCACCATAGAGGGTGTCATTGCCGGTAAGACCCTCCAGCGTGTCATCTCCTGACCCGCCGTCATATAGATCATTACCGCTGCCACCAACAAAGCTGTCGGCGCCGGAAGATCCAAGTGGGGTGATCGAGATGTCATTAATTAGGTCCAGCGTAGATCCATCAGCAAACTCCGCCCACTCAACTTTGTCATTGGCATTTGAGTTAAGCTGTCCAAGCAATACGATCGAGCTATTTGGCACCCCCCAGTCGATCAGGAGATCATCTCCTTGCTCGTAAAAACGCACTGAAGTTGATGAGATACCAGGGCCGAATTCAATGGTATCGTTGCCACTGCCTGCAGTCTTTTCATTGACGGTATCGTTACCGGAGCTGGCGATATAGCGGTCATCGCCGCCATTGCCCCGCAACAAATCATCGCCGTTACCGCCATCTAGGGTGTCATTGGAAGCGCCGCTTCGGGCGCCTTGAATAGTATCGTTACCGTCTCCACCTCTGACATCGACTTTGCTGCTTTGGGTCCAGGTTTGGAAGTTGTCATCACCACCCAACAAGTTAACGATGTCGTTGTTCAGGCGGAGAACAAGGGAAGTACCGAAGACGTCATCGCCCTCAGTTGCTGTGAGAACATAGTCGACATCTGCAACAGCCACGGATGATCCGTCATAGAACTTGAGGGTCTCAATCTGACCGCCATTCTGCGTGTCGAACTGTTCTTGCAGTAGAAGAGATGAGTTTTCATCACCCCAGGTGATCAGAAGGCCGCTTTCAGGCCCACCGTGAAGTCTATTGAATTCAAGGTCTTCGAAGCTGATGCCAAAGCCGAATTGGACAACGTCGATGCCACCACCATGATCGTCGAGAATGGTATCGTGCCCCAGTGACACCAGGTAGGTGTCGTCGTCGCCTCGTCCGCGTAAGAAGTCATCGCCATCGCCACCATCTAACGTGTCGGCAGCTTGGCCAGTGCCACTTATATCGGCACTTATGCGGTCGTTTCCAGCGCCTCCCTTAATGTAATCGGCAGTCGAACCACCCTCGATAGTGTCATCGCCTGCCAGTCCATCGATGTCGCCATTGCCAGATAGGTTGTCATCACCGGCGGTGCCAATCTGGCGAATTTCTTCATTAACTAGCCCGTAAACTTCACCATTGCTGAACTCTAGTTCCTCAATGACAAAGCTATTGGTTGGGTGATTGACCTGGTTATCCAAGCTGATCACATCGCCAGTGTTGAGCACCGTGATCTGCACTGACCCGGCAAGGTTCAATATGTCGATATCGGCCAGTGTTAATGTGCCGCCGAATACCAGCGTATCGTGGCCGCCGCCGTTGTCGCTGATGGTGTCGTCGCCGCTTTGGTAGACGTAACGATCATCACCACTAATGCCGCGGAGGAAGTCATTGCCGGCGCCGCCAAAGATGGTGTCGTCGCCCCAATCCCCATCAATCCGATCATTGCCATCACCGCCATAGATGATGTCGTCATCGCCATTGGCATCAATGGTATCGTCGCCAGCATCGCCATCAATGATGTCTTTGTTTGCACTCCCACCCAGGTTCTCAGAGGTCGCATCCCCCGTTCGGGTCACAAAGATATCGCGGAGGTCTAGCGTGGTGCCATCGGCAAACTCCAACTCCTCAACCAGTAGGAAGCCGTATTGGTACTGGTAATCGATATCAATGCTATCGCTACCGGTGCCAATCTGGATGTTCAGCCCGGCCGAAATGCCCGACGTCGTTGATGCGCTGAAGCTGAGGTCCGCAGCGGTGATCGAATCTCCAAAAGTAATCCGGTCGTAGCCCCCGGTGTCATAGATGGTGTCTTGGCCATCACCCAACTGGAAGACATAGCGGTCATCGCCGCCACCGCCATTTAGTTGGTCATTGCCTGCACCACCAAAAAGCACATTGATCGCATCATTATCATTAATCTCATCATCACCAGACGTCCAAGTACCGGCGCTGCCTAAAGCTAGTGCCTCAGTCACAGTCGCATCGGCGCTGCCCGACTGGTAAAGGGCATCGAGTTCGGTCTGATAATGATCGTCTTCAAGGTTCCGCTCAGTGATAATGGCTAATGTGGCCAGTTTAACGACGGCGAACAGACCTCTTTCTTCACCAGCATCGGTAGGGAGGTTCGCCATGATTTCATCAAAGTCGAGCTCCCCCCAGATTTGATCTGCTGAAGGCACGTAGACTAGCCCCGGCAGATGCTCAGCCAAATCTGTCTGTAGGATCAAACGTGTAGCAAAGCCGGGTAGTGCCTCATCCCAGGCATTGTTTAGCACCTTGCCAGCATCGCCAAGAGGGTCCGAGCCGCCAAGACTACGCTCCCAGTCTTCCCCCATGAGTTCTTCGAAGAACTCAAGGGCTGCTGCATCAACGGTTGATCCACGGGATCCAGCGGCTACGGTATCTGTTCCGGCCCAGTCATGCAGAATGTCGGCAGTCTCCTGAAGCACATTGGCGTTGCCCAGATCGGTTAGACTCCAGCTATTGATGGCTTGAAGCTTTGTCTTCAAGCTGGCGTCTGTGATCATCGAGACATGAAGATCAGGTAGATCGCCGTAACCCTCGAGACCAGGGAGCTCAAGTACATCCTGTGGTATGACTGGCTGGCTGCCGTCCTCATTGGGCAAGGTAACTTGCTCAGAGTTCAGTTGATCCGTTCGGAACCATACATCGACGATCTGGTGCTCGTTGCCTGTCGTGGTTGTATAAGTACTGACGTGACTGATCCAGTTCTCTTCGATGTAAGTGTCTGTTTCTTCGATGATATTCGATACGTCGAAGCTGGAGACACCGGCTTCTTGTAGGCTTAGCAGTTCTCCGGAATCCGTGATGCCGTTGCCATTCGCATCAACCCACACTTGAATGCCGTCGAGCTCTGTCCCCGCCACGGTTCCATTGCCATTCGTATCAAGGGCGATAAGCGGGATAAAGCCGTGATCCTTATCCGGGTCATTACTTGATGAATTACCAAAAAGCTCGGATTGGGAGGAGATAAGCCCATCACCATCTAGGTCACGGACAAGAAAGCCATCCCCACCGCCACCACCAGGTTCCAACACCCAGCCAACCCGCTCGGCAATACCATCATTATCAATATCAAACTGTGTTTCACTGTCTTTAAGATCAGTTAGCTCAATACCATCATCATCTAGGTCCAGGACCAATGGAGAGGCAAAGCGGATAGCGGCATTGAAAGCATCAGCGATTGTTGTTGTGGAGTTTCCGTGGGGAAGGACAGCGGCGCTTCCCGCATCAGCAACTGCATCAAGTATGCGATCCGGCGCATGCTCAGGGCAGGGCCAATTATCCGGTGAGTAGTACTCATCCGCAGCATCCACAATCTGTTCGAACTGCTTCTGCTGATATTCATCGTTTGGATCAAAGGGTATTAGTGGGCCACCATCCAGAGTAGAATAGTATATCTCGCCATCCGGACCGAAAACAAAGGCGGCTTCCGAGTTCTTATAAACGGTCCAGCCCCCAGCGTATTGATCAACAACAACGGGGCCAGGTACGCCATCAATAATACTCGTCGTAGAAATAAACGTTCCATCACCAGATTCAAAAACCATAGTACCGTCCGGATAGAACGTGGTTTTGTCATTACTTCCAGGGTTTGTATTGGTAACGGATCCGTCTGGATTTTCAGTGATGGTATTTAAGTATGGTGTACCATTTTGGTCTATTGAGAAAAAATCACTTAAGCCAGCTTGGCTGATCAAGCTATTGAGTTCAGCCGATGCAATTCCCTGAACAACGGAGTCTGTGAAATCTGCTTCACCAGTTCCCGCAGCCGGAACGAAATAGGATCCATCTTCATATTTTATCCGGAGGGTTGAATTACCATTTGAGTCAACTGTGGAAACATAGATATTGCCGTTAATATCGTATGTAATTTCTACGCCATTATTTTCAATGGTGGCTGTTATCCCATCTGTAGTAAAGCTTCCCGGGTCGGGGTTTGGCGTAAACGGATCATTAATCTGAAGGTTAAAAAGTATTGCTCCGAAGGATCCAAGTGCACCACCCAGTGCTGCTCCATATGTACCTGCAACAGCTGTTCCTAAGCCAGGAATTACGGAGCCGAAAGCTCCTCCGGCTGCACCAAAGATAAGCCCCCCCCATTATTGGAAAGATGGTATTGGCTCCGGCACCCAGGCCTGCCTGTGTAGCTGATATATTGCCCGAGGCGACATCTGCTCCGGCGCCCATGGCATAGATAGCAAGAGAACCTTGGGCAGATGCTGCTTCTTCGGCTAAGCCACTAGGCAAGGTAAGCCCTGTACCAGCGTCCCAAATTACGCCCAGGGCCCCTGCGCCTGCTTGAACAATTGGTGGTACATTTGAGATATTGCCTGGAAGGTCCGGGCCGTTGCCTAAGGGCGAACAAGTCATGGTAAGAACTCCTTAGCATTGGTGTGGTCTGTGTATCGGACATAAAGTCCAGGAAGTGCTGCCGACAGAAATAGTGGCACATAGAATCCGCCAAGATTGTTTCTGAAATAATCAGTAAATAACGGCTCAACAGAAATGAATGGGATTAGAAAAATTAGTAAAAAAGTCGAAATTGCCGTATTTATTAATGATAATTTTGTTTGGTTTTTGTCTGTCTTTTTTATTACTTTTTCATTTTCACAGAATTTTTCGAATTCTTTTATTATTGAGTGTTTAAATAAAAACTTATATATTGCGATTAATAATGTTAAGGTTATCGATGAGAATAAAATAATCAAAATATACTCAGTGTAGTAAAAATTATCTTTTTCAGCTTTTATTATGTTTATGGATGGTGAGTAGGTTTTTAAATTTGAAGAGGCTAAGAACCAATCGGATATTGCAAAAAGCCACAGAACAGCAGGAAGGCTATTAATAAGCTGTATGTGCAGGCCTGTTTCTTTTTTTATTATGGGTGTTATTGTTTTTATTATTATGCCAAATAGTAGCGCTATCGAAATTAGTGCACATAACTCTTCTAATTTTAAAGACCAAAAAATTAAAATTATTATTATACTTGTGGGGGCGATGATTGGATTTATTGCCCCTCTTACTTCCTCAGTGATTGCATCCATAAATCGCATGTTTAGGTATGGTGCCTTCTCGTCTCATTTACTGACAGTTGTCTGTCACTATTCCCTGGATTGAAGAAACATAAAACACCCCAAAATTAGGGGGTTTTCATATGCATGGCTATAAAACGGAAGGATTTCAGTTGTTTAGCGGCGGATATGATTTTCTGTACCATCGGGGTCTTGCAATCTGCGTCACTGCATATCACGATCTGCGCCGCTGTGGCGGCCTAGTGGTTTTGTGGGGAGCATGATCATGGTTTGGCGATGGGGAGAGCGGCTGGCGACTGCCGCCGATATTGATAGCCTGCAGGCCGGCTATAGCGACGCCGCTGCGTCGCTCGGTTTTGGTGCATATTCTTATGTTGATCTGCAACGTATTCCGGATGAGACCGGACCCTTGCCATTCTTTATCAGCACAGTGCGTGAAGACTTTATTCGCGACTACAATGCTGCGCGGTTCTTAAGCCACGACCCGGTCCTGCGCCGGGCCATCAACTCCAACACGCCATTCACCTGGTTTGACTGCGGGGAGTATCGGCAGGCGCGACGATACCGCAGTGGGCGCAAGACCAAGGCCCGCCAGATTTTAGAGCTGGCGCAATCTTATGAGTTTGAGGATGGGCTGATCATTCCGGCCCATAGTCTGGATGCGACAGGGCATCGCCGGTCCAGTTTCATTAATCTCTATTGGACTGAGAAGCCTCGCGCCGGGTTTGTGGGCAGCCAGGAGATGTTGGCGCTGCAATTCGGTAGCCTGCTTTATCACAATCGGTTGGTGGCGCTGCGTGATGCCACCGCCAATGATACGCTGGAAGAGCCCGCCAATGATCTTGATACCGGGCTGCTGCTGACCGACCGGGAAGGGGAGTGCCTCCTCTGGGCTGCGCAGGGGAAAACAACAGAGGAGACCGCCGTGATCATTGGTGTCTCGCCCCATTCGGTTCAGTCCTACCTGAACACGGCGATGGTGAAGCTGGGCGTTGAGAAGAAGATACAGGCCGTGGCCAAGGCAATCGCCAGGGGCCTAATCACGCCCTGATGCCAGCTAGATAATCCCAATTGTCAGAGAAAATGGCGTCCCCTACGGGATTCGAACCCGTGTTGCCGCCGTGAAAGGGCGGTGTCCTAGGCCTCTAGACGAAGGGGACCCTAGGCCAGCCGGATGGCGTTGCCATGCGGTGGAGGCAGTTATCTATCCTCACCCAACGCCGAAATCAAGGGGGATAAGAAAAGATGGTGGCCGCGGCCGGACTTGAACCGGCACGAGCAAAGCTCGAGCGATTTTAAGTCGCTTGCGTCTACCAATTTCGCCACGCGGCCACTCGGCCCCGCTGATAGCATCGTCAGCCGGGCCGCGCTAGTGCGTTCCGCTGCGATTAGCATGGTTCTTGGGGGTTAAGAGATGGCGAACTGCTCTTTTAAGATCCGCTCACTCAAATTCTGATCCGGATCGAAGAGGAGGTTCAGCTGGGTTTCGTGATCTTCGGTAATCTCAACCGACACGATATCCCGGATTTCCGTGCTGTCCGCCACGGCACTTACCGGGCGTTTGCTGGGTTCCAGCACCTCAATATTGATCTGCGCCGTATGGGGTAGGAGGGCACCGCGCCACCGCCGCGGCCTGAACGGGCTAAGCGGGGTGAGGGTCAGCAGCTCTGACTCCAAGGGTAGGATCGGGCCCTGGGCGGAGAGGTTATAGGCCGTGCTGCCCGCCGGTGTGGCGACCAGCGCGCCATCACAAACCAACTCATCCATCCGGGTGATGCCATCAACCGCGATACGGAGTTTTGCCGCCTGCCGTGTCTCACGGAGGAGGGAGACCTCGTTAATCGCATAGGCATGCTCAACCGCGCCGGTCTCGGTTTTCGCGACCATCCGTAGCGGGTGGAGGGTGATTTGCTGTGCCGCCTCAATTCGGGCCATCAACCCTTCAGGGTGGTAATCATTGAGGAGGAAGCCAACCGTGCCCCGGTTCATGCCAAAGACGGGAATGCCCTGGCCCATGGTGGCGTGCAGAACCTCCAGCATCGTGCCATCGCCGCCAAGGGCAATAACGATGTCAGCCTCGGCCACCGGCACCTCATGCGGGATTTGTGGCCGGATCAGGGTTGCCGCTTCCTGTGCCGCCTCATCCTGGCTGCAATAGAGCGCAATCGCCGGCGTGCCGGCAGAGCTGCCCGCCTTGGAGGTGGTTTGGCTGGTTGGTTGGCCCATATCGTCCGGCGCCATGGCTTTTCGCCCTAATTCGACCTGTCTTTGGGCAAATCGCCCCGTGACTTTGTCGGTGATATCTATAAGCAATGTAATGCCTTACGGCCTGTGGCGCCAAGTTATGGCGGTTCAAGCCTGCTAACCTTTTTTAACAAGGATACCCCGATGTCGCGTTTTGCCTGCCTGCTTGCTGCGCTCTTCCTGCTGTTGGCCATGCCGGTTATGGCCCAGGCGGATGACGACATTGAGGCCGATGATGCGCGCCATGCGGGCTATTACTACCCGGAGCCTGATGAGGTTGAGGCGTATAAGCCGCGCTCCCGCGTCATGCCCGACAGCTCCCGTGAGCGGCGGATTGGTTTCACCACGGTCTTGGCGACCCAGCTGCTAAAGGAAGGCCAGCCGCGCCTCGCCATCTTTGCCAAGGGCGCAGAGGCAGAGAAGCTGATCATTGTGGGGTTAGAGGATGGGTTCCTTTCCACGATCTACCGGGTTCGGGCCATGCTGGCGATGATGACGGCGGCGGCACGCTCAACGCCCATGCTGCAAGAGATGGCGGTGGCCGACATCTTCACCTTCCTCGATGTGTTGAACCTGCTCGGCTTTGATCAGATCACGATCTCAGATGGTGATGAGTTCGCCCATACGATCGTCTTCCAGCCGGATGATGACAGCTAATCGGGGCTAGTGACTGGCCTAACCGCCGGTCGTGCTCATATGCCGGTCAACGGCCTGATTGCGGCTGCGTCGGTCAATGATGAAATCATGACCCTTGGGCTTGCGCGTGATTGCCTCACGGATGGCATCGGCAACCAATTGATCATTCTCACTGCCGCGTAGGGCATTGCGCAGATCGGCGTGATCATCCTGGCCCAGGCACATATAGAGCTGACCCGTACAGGTCAGGCGGACCCGGTTGCAGCTCTCACAGAAGTTGTGGGTGAGGGGGGTGATAAAGCCCAAGCGCCCGCCGGTTTCCTCAACCCGCATGTAACGCGCCGGCCCCGCCGTTCGATCCGGCAGGTCGGTCAGTGTCCAGCGTTGGCGAAGCTTGGCCCGCACCATGGATAGCGGCATGTATTGATCGAGGCGTTGCCCCTCACCAAGCTCACCCATCGGCATCACCTCGATAAAGGTGAGGCCAAACCCCTCATCCCCGCACCAGGTGACCAAATCATCGAACTCGTCATCATTCTCACCGCGCAGGGCAACGGCGTTGATCTTAATCTTAAGTCCGGCCTTCTGAGCCGCTGCGATGCCAGCCTTAACACGGTCCAGATCGCCCCAGCGGGTGATCCGCTCAAACTTCTCAGCGTTCAGGGTGTCGAGGCTGACATTGACCCGGCGCACCCCGGCATCGGCCAGTTGATCGGCAAAGCGATGCAGCTGGGTGGCGTTGGTGGTCAGGGTTAGTTCATCCAATTGCCCACTCGCCAGATGGCGCGACAGGCTTTGGATCAGCGTCATGATGTTTCGGCGGACCAAAGGCTCGCCGCCGGTTAGGCGCAGCTTACGCACACCAAGGCCAATGAAGATGGAGCAGAGGCGATCCAGCTCTTCCAGGCTCAATACCTCCCGCTTAGGCAGGAAGGTCATATCCTCGGCCATACAGTAGACGCAGCGGAGGTCGCATCGATCAGTGACCGAAACACGCAGATAGCTGATCGCCCGTTGAAACGGGTCGATAAGCGGCGCGGTGGCCGGGTCCATCATGGTGCTAGGCTGATCGAGCATAGTCGCCAGATATTGGGATCAGATGTGGCCAATGCCACTGGGTACTTAGTTTAACGACCTCGCCCGGCAACACCAACCGGACCCGGCTAACCCGGTGATAAATTCTTTTTGGGCTTTCGTGATCGGGTCGTAGCGTAAGGGAATAAGATATCTGATGCGCAATATTAGTCGCTTGAAGGATACGACAAACGACGCGCAACAGATGCACCGGCGCCCTTGGCGCCTAAACGGTAAGGCCTTGGCTAGGAGGGTGTATGATGATTCAGCGCAAAGAACCGAACGCTGCCGATCTCCAGATCGCCCCAAGCGGTGAGCCCATTATCATCGTGCCTGAGGTTCCACCATCCAACGACATCATCGAGATCCACATCGCGGGCGATGATGCCGATATCATTGTTGATGGTGACGTTTTTGGCCGGTTTACCATCATGACCAACACGCTGAAGTCTTGGTTGGTGATGGCTGAAGAGGTTGGCATTCAAGCCGCCAATACGGATGGCCCGTTTGCCGCGCTGATCTATGCCCCGGTGTTTCAATGCCGAAAGCTGGTTCAGCCCGCCAATCTAGCTGAGTAACGCTGTTACGCGGCTTGCCTGCCGGTTACCCCAGCATCAATCTCTGCGGCCTTTTCGACCACGTCTGCCCAGCCAATCTCTGGGCTTTGCGGTATCGCGGAGAGGAAGCGACGCCAAGCCCGCGCGCCCGGGCGGCCATTCATCAGGCCCATAAGGTGGCGGGTAATGCTTTTCAGTGGTGTCCCAGCCGCGATCCGTTCAGCCACATAGCTGTCTAGGCCATTCAGGATTTTGCTGGGTGGCTCGGTGACGCTTGCGCCAAACAGCGCTTGCTCGGCCGCTGCCATGAAGAGTGGGTTCTGATAGGCCTCACGCCCGATCATCACGCCGTCCAGTGCCGGTAGATCACCTTTAGGCACGATGGCAGCCTCAATCTCACCAAGGCTACTCAGCCCGCCATTTAGAACGATTTCGATTTCCGGCAGCCGCGCTTTTAGGGCGCGAACCCGGTCATAGTCCAGTGGCGGAACATCACGATTTTCCTTTGGGCTCAGACCTTTAAGCCAGGCTTTTCGCGCATGAATGTATAGGCGATTAGCCCCCGCCTCGATAACCGCATCAACAAACCGGTCCAGGAATGGGCCGGTATCGCTGTCATCAATCCCAATGCGGCATTTGACGGTGACCGGTGTATCCGTGGCACCAGCCATGGCCTTGACCAGTTTTGCCACATGCTCTGGCTCTTCCATGAGGCAGGCACCAAACCGACCGGATTGAACGCGGTCAGATGGGCAACCACAGTTCAGATTGATCTCATCATAACCATAGCCATTGGCAATCTCGGTCGCCCGGGCCAGATCATCTGGCTCAGACCCGCCAAGTTGCAGGGCGATGGGGTGCTCCTCAGTTGAGTAAGCAAGATGCCGCTCTTGATCACCATGCAGGATCGCACCGCTGGTCACCATCTCGGTAAACAGCAGTGTGCGTGGGGCGATAGCCCGCATGAAACGTCGCTGATGGCGGTCGGTCCAATCCATCATTGGGGCGCAGCTTAAGTGTGCATTTTGGGATATATTGCCCATTACTTTCAGATGGTTATCCGTCGCATGATCTTCATCGGTAAAGATAACCTGTACCGCCGGGGAACTCAAACCGCGGCGCAGGTGGAAGCCATTGGTCTTACGACGCGCAGCGAGAGCCTGCTTCTAGCCCAAATGCACGAATGCTGCGATGCTGATTAGTAATCACGTTGCGGGAAGCAGGCCCGCTTTGCGCGGGCCTGCTATATCCTTCGGTTTCTAGCTCTTCACAAAGTCCAGAAGATCGGCATTCACGAGATCAGGATGGGTGGCAAAGAAGCCGTGCGATAAACCTGGATAGACCTTCAGTTTACCGTTTGGCAGAAGCTTGACCGCTTTTTCAGCTGAGTTCCCGATCGGAACAACCTGGTCGTCAGCGCCATGCATGACGAGCGTCGGTACATTCATTGCTTTCAGGTCGTCGGTTTGATCTGTTTCCGAAAATACGGCGACGCACTGATAGTGTGCTGAGGCGGATCCCATCATGCCCTGACGCCACCAGTTGTTGATCAAACCTTGGCTGACTTCGACACCCTCACGGTTGAAGCCATAGAATGGACCGGATGGCACATCGATGAAGAATTGAGCCCGGTTGGCGGCAAGCGCGGTACGTAAGCCGTCAAAGACCTCTAATGGGACCCCGTCGGGGTTCGTGTCGGTCGCCAGCATCAGTGGCGGAATAGCGCCCAGAAGGGCTGCTTTGGCGACGCGGCCTGGTTCCGCCTTGGCGACATAAGCGGCAACTTCACCGCCCCCTGTCGAGTGACCGACATGGATCGCGTTTTTCAAATTAAGCGCTGCGGCGAGGTCCACCACGTCGTTCGAGTAGGTCGCCATATCATGGCCAAGGTCAGTCTGATCAGATCGGCCATGCCCGCGTCGATCATGGGCGATCACCCGATATCCTTTGGCCAGGAAGAACAGCATCTGGTTATCCCAGTCGTCGCTGCTCAACGGCCAACCATGGTGAAAGACTATGGGCTGCGCGTCACGTGGGCCCCAATCCTTGTAAAAGATCTTTGTTCCGTCGCGGGCTTCGATTGTTGACATGGTTAGGTCTCCTTCTTCCTCCGATGTCGATGGCAGGAGTATTGCGATCGGGACTACATCTTGCGATTGTCAAAAAAGACAATTTGAGGTTCAAAAATGACAAATGAGGATTTTGCCGCGGAAATCGGCCTTCTGATCTATCCCGACTGCCAACTTTCGGCCGTCCACGGTTTGACCGACCTGTTTCGGATTGCGGGCGATTGGGCTGAAGGCGGTAGGCAAGTCGTGCGGGTCACGCATTGGCAAGGTCAGGACGAAGGGCTGCCAAACTGTATCTGGGATAGCCACCCCGGGTCGGCGCACAAACTTGACTATGTCATCACGCCGCCGAGCATCGTGATGCCAGAGCGGATGCAGCCCATGCCACAGGAAGCCGCATGGTTGAACGCTCAACATCAAAGTGGAAGTCGTGTCTGCTCAATCTGCGCTGGTGCCTTTGTATTGGCCGAAAGCGGCTTGCTGCAGGGGCGACGAGTGACAACACACTGGGCTTTTGCCAAAGAGTTGGCGGAACGTCATGGGGATATCGACGTCGCCGATCGTGACCTGGTTCTAGATGATGGCGATATTATCTCTGCAGGTGGCATTCTTGCCTGGACAGATCTGGGTCTAACGCTGGTTGAACGTTTCTTTGGCCGTAGCACGATGCTGTCAACAGCCCGGTTTCTGGTGATCCAGCCGCCGCGCGCAACGCAGTTGCCTTACACCGATTTCATTCCAAATTTCGATCACGGGGACGCGGCCATATTGCGCGTGCAGCACCATATCCACGCCGATCTACAAGTACCGCTGAAGTCGGATGCCCTTTCAGAAATTGCTGGCCTGGGATTGCGGACATTCATGCGTCGATTTGCAAAGGCCACGACGCTGAACCCAAATCTGTACGTTCAACAAGCGCGTATCGCGAAAGCTCGCAGTATTCTCGAGTTAACGGATCATCCGGTGGATCAGATCTCTTGGGAAGTGGGCTACAAGGACCCGTCCGCCTTCAGCAAAACCTTTCAGCGGCTTTCTGGAATGTCAGCTTCAGAGTACCGAAAGAACTTCGGCGCGATGCGTGGCTAACTGACAGATGTAGAGATCGTCGAGGGTGAGGCCGATGGCTGCTTTGTTCGTGTTACGGGCGAACATCGAACTCAATCAAGATTGCCAGCGATATTTCAAAGATCTAAGCGCGGCCCTCTTCAAGTCGATCAGCAATATACTCGGCAATTGGTATGGCCGACGTCGCGGCGGGTGAAGGGGCGTTGCCGACGTGCAGGCACCGCTCACTCTCAACAAACAGGAAGTCATCAATGATCTTGCCATCGGGCGCCACTGCCTGGGCCCGAACCCCGGCCGGGTAGTGGGTAAGGTCGGCCAGTTGGATGCGCGAGCAGTATTTGCGTACTTGTTTGAGGTAGAGCCGCCTAGAGGCCGATGCCGTGAGCTCTGAGATAGCGGAGGAGGCGTTCTGCGCCAACATGCGCCAGAACCCACCATAGCTCAGCGTGGACGCCATATCTCGGGCTGAGATATCGGCCAGACGATATCCCTCACGCTTAAACGCCAGAACTGCGTTAGGGCCGACGGTGAAACCACCATCCAGCTTACGCGTGATGTGTACACCAAGGAACGGACGCTCTGGATCCGGGACCGGGTAAATCAGGTGCCGGACCAAATCCTCTGGCTGGTTCTGGAGCCGGAAGTACTCGCCCCTAAACGGGATCACCCGATAACCGGGCTTATAGCCGAAGGCACGGATTAGCCGATCAGAGTGAAGGCCGGCACAGACAACAACGCGGTCCGCATCAATCAGCGCCTTATCAGTACCAACCAGCACAGCTGATTGGGTTTCCGTGCCGGTACGCACCTGCTCGCCATATCTCACCTCACCGCCACGGGCGGTAAACAGCTTGGCCATGACCTCGGTCATGCGCTTGTAATCAGCGATACCGGTGGAGGGGGAGTAGAGGGCCGCGAGGCCGTTGATATGCGGCTCTATCTGCCTGATGCCCGCCTCATCAACATCCTCAATCACGATACTATTTTGCCGCGCCCGCTCGCCCAGCTTCTTCATCCGGGCGACCTCGGCGTCATTGGTTGCGACGATGAGTTTGCCCAGGCGCTCGTGGGCAACGCCATGTTCGGCGCAGAAAGCTTCGGTTGCGGGAACGCCAGCACGGCAGAATTGCGCCTTCAGACTGCCGGGGGCGTAGTAGACACCGGCATGGATAACGCCAGAGTTGTGGCCGGATTGATGGGCGGCGGGGCCAGCCTCTTTCTCCAGCACGGTGATCTTTGTCTTGGGGTTACGGGCCTGCAGCTCAAGCGCTGTCGCCATCCCGATGATGCCAGCACCAATGATCAGTATGTCTGTCGTTTCATTCATATCCGGGTATCCGGCTCGATGACTGACGCCTAGCGTTGAACCTTAAGTGCCGGAAATGGAAAGGGAAATACCTGATACCCAAGAATGGGCAGGTTTCTGCGCCATTAGGCCAGTTTAGCGTTGTGTGTGCGCGGTTCTGGGCCTAGCGAATTGGGCTAAGGAGTGATGAGCCATGTCTGCACAGCCCAATCCGCCAGCCGGTGACGATGAATACCTCGATCTTGGGGGGGAGCGTGTCCGCCTGTTCTCAACCGATCACCTGACCATTCAGAACGTCTATGCGGCCCTGTCGGATGACAAATTGATTGAGCAGTTTGAGCGTTATGAAGAGCGGGTAGGCGAGAATACGCCAGGGGTTGTTAAGGCCATGCACCGGGCGCTGAAAACGGGTGAGTACCTTGAGGGTAAGCCGGTTGATGATGTCTTCCTCCGTGTCGCGGTGCGTGAGGGGACAGGCTATGGCCTTGGTGCGGCATGGGGTGTCTCGCCAGAGGCCCATCTGCTTTATGCTGGTGCTGCGCGCCTAATGACCCGTATGGGCTACAAGCATGATGAGCCGCTGCGTGGGATGATCGTTGCTAAGCCTGATCAGGCGCCGCCAGATGGACCGGCAAACGACCGTAAGGGCGAGCCGCCGCGCGGTATGAAGCCTTAATCTGATTATTCAGACGTCGCCTCGGCCTTGCCGAGTGCTTGGGTAACCGCATTGATACCTAGATCGACAATACCCTCCGCCTTCACGCCGGGCGGAGTGATAACTTTGAACATCATCGCGTCAATAATCCGGTGCACACTAGTCCGGGTGCCATCCTTCATGGCCGAGCAGCCAGCATTGATGAAGTAGGTGCCGGTTAGCATGCTGCAGACAAAGTCGAAGCGCACTTCGATCAGGTCACCGGGCTTGACCGTCAGTTTCTCTTCATCCGGGCCATGGGATGGGCTGCCGCCCAGATCGATGCCTCGTTTGGTCCGGATATACATGCCGAACTGCACGCCTTCATTCGCCTCATCAAAGTCCACACGGAACCGATAGGTATAGCGTTGACCGTGGATGAGGTGATTAACCCGTTTGCCGCCCGGTGTGGTGATGTGGGGATCGCTAATCCGCCCGCCATTGGGCACATACTCATTCATCGTCGATGAGATGAAGCCAGGATCGTAGTAGGGCTCTGGCGCGTTCGGATCGACCTGTTCAGGCTCTACGGCTGCCTGTTCAGGTTCTGGCTCCGGCTGTGGTGCCGCTGCTTCCCGGGCTGCCTGCGCGCGGATTTCCTCGATCAATGCCGCGTTATCGGTACCGCGATCATAGAGCAGGCGTTGGTAGTACTGAACGACCCGCCTTGGGCTGTCATCGAGCACTAGCTCGCCCTGATGCAGCAGTAGGGCACGGGAGCAAAGCTCAACCACGGACACGGCAGCATGGCTTACAAAAAGTAGGGTTGAGCCCTTTTCCAAGAGGCCGTGGAGGTAGGTGAAGCATTTCCGCTGAAACGCCTCATCACCAACCGATAGCGCCTCATCAACGATCAAAACCTCTGGCTCAACCGCGATCGCAACGGCGAAGGCGAGGCGCATATACATACCGGTTGAGTAGGTCTTTACTGGGCGATCCAGGAAGTCGCCAATCTCAGAAAACTCAACAATTTCAGCGTATTTTGCGTCGATCTCTTCCCGGCTCAAACCCAGCACTGCGGCGTTGAGGTAGATATTCTCCTCACCCGTGAAATCTGGGTTGAAGCCCGCGCCAAGCTCCAACAAGGCGGCGATCCGGCCATGAACCTGGCAAGTGCCGCCGGTCGGGGTGAGGGTGCCAGCCAGCAGCTGCAGCAGCGTGGATTTGCCGGAGCCATTGCGGCCCATAACACCGATGGCTTCACCGCGCTTAATCTCGAAATCAACGCCCTTGAGCGCCTCAAACTGGGTGAAGAGCTGTTTGCGCCGGAAGATGGCCTGCAGCAGCCGGTCCTCGGGGCGTTTGTAAATCCGATAGGCTTTTGCGAGGCCCTTTGCCTCGATCACCACATCGCTTCTGGGCTGAACCTCAGATGACATCGGAGAAGCCCCGCCGTGATTTGAGGAATAACCAATAGCCCGCCTGGGCAAAGGCAAGGGCGGCGATAGAGTAGATGCCGAGTGCCAGCCAATCTGGCTGCTGACCATACAGAACCACCTGGCGGAGGCTCTCAATAATCAGGGTTAATGGGTTGTAATATAATAGAAAACGGAGCTCTTCAGGAAACTGCTCGATGGGAAAAAAGATCGGTGAGACGAAGAGCAGGATTGTGGTCATGATCGCTGTCACCTCACCAATATCGCGCAGGAATACACCCAAGGCGGCGAGGGCCCAGCCCAGGCCTAAGAACAGCGGGATCAATGGTAAGAGAGCAATCGGTGCCAATAACGCTGTAAGCGGCGGCACGCCAATAAAGATCACATAGGCGCCGAGCAGTACCAGGAAGCTAACAGCCGTATGGAACAGGCTGGATATCAGCAGCACATAGCTCAAGCTATCGAGTGGGAAGACAACCTTCCGAACATAGTTGGCATTGGCCAGCACCAGCGTTGGGGCCCGGTTCAGGCAATCAGCCAGTAGGCCATGCACGATCAAACCAGCAAACAGCACGACCGCGAAGGTGAAGCGGTTATCGCCTATGCCCGGTTGGTTCCAGCGCACCTCGAACACCACGCTAAAGACGAAGGTATAGACTGCCAGCATCAAGAGGGGGCGCCCAATCGACCATAGGAGGCCAAGCACAGAGCCACGATAGCGCGCCGTCACGTCCCGCTTGGCAAGCTGCCAAATGAGAAATGGGTGCTGGATCAGCGGTTGAATAAACAGGCGCATCGCGATGGATTTAAAGGGCCAGGGTTGATCGGTGGCGCGCACCATAAGAAAAGCCGGGTGGATAATCCATCCCGGCTGAACGCTGAGGTCATTTGTTTTGCAAAGCTGATGGAAATCAGCATCCAGGCGGTCGTATCCGACTAATGCCCAATGACCCTAGATATGGAAGCTCTCACCGCAGCCGCAGCGACCCTTTTCATTGGGGTTGTTGAAGACAAAGCGGCTTTCAAACCGGTCCTCAACGTAATCCATCTCACTACCGATCAGGAACATGACAGCGGCCGGGTCGATGAAGACGCGGGCGCCCTGATCCTCGATGACCTCTTCAAACTTCTTCTGATCATGGGCGTATTCGATGTCATAGGACATGCCAGAGCAGCCCTTGGTCGAGATCGCAACCCGCAGGCCAAGCACAGGATCGTCCGAGCGATTCATGAGCTCACGAACCCGATTTGCCGCTGCCTCTGTCAGTTTGATCGGGGCGGGCAATGGCTTTCTGGCTGGCTTCTTAGCAGCTGTGGTTGTCTGTTCTGCGGTCATGATCAAAACATTCCCAATTCCATCTGCGCGAATTCACTCATCATATCAGGGGTCCAGGGTGGGTCCCAGATAATCTCGACCTCTGCTTTATCGATACCCTCAACTGAGACGGCGGCATCTTGCACCCAACCCGGCATCTCGCCAGCGACGGGGCAACCCGGGGCCGTGAGCGTCATCTTAATGTCCAAGGTTCGCTCAGTGTCGAACACAACATTGTAGATGAGGCCCAGCTCAAAGATATCAACCGGGATCTCGGGGTCGAAGACCTCCTTAAAAGCCTCAACTAGTTTTGGGTACAGCGGGTGATCAAATGGCGCCTTAAGGAAGGGTGGGGGCGGAAAATCCTCATCCTCTACAGGCGCGCTTGGCGCAGAACTGGCCGGCGCAGTTGCGGGCGCAGGGGCAGGTGATGCCTCTGACTTCAGCGGTGCGTCTGGAATATCATCCGGAATTGTGCGTGATGTGTCGTCCATCTCTGAACCCCTTACATCAGTAACATTTTGGCTTTCTCGATCCCTTCCGCAAGGAGGTCGATCTCAGCCTTCGTATTATACATGCCAAAGGAAGCGCGGGCAGTACCAGCCACACCAAGGCGGTCCATCAGTGGTTCGGCACAGTGCTTTCCGACACGCACGGCAATGCCGAGGCGGTCCAGGATTGTGCCCATATCATGGGAATGCAGGCCATCAACAGCGAATGACATGATGGCGGCCTTATTCTCCGCCTGGCCATAGAGCGTTAGGCCTTCAATGGCGGTCAGCCGCTCCGTCGCGTAGAGCATCAGGCTATGCTCGTGGGCGGAGATGGCATCCATGCCAATCGCAGCGACATAATCCAGCGCTGCCGCCATGCCGATCCCCTCAATAATCGGGGGGGTGCCAGCCTCAAACTTGTAGGGTGCGCCCTTAAACGTTGTCTCGGCGAAGGTGACCTGCTCGATCATATCGCCGCCGCCCTGGAAGGGCTCCATCTTGTCCAGGATCTCGGCCTTGCCATACATGATGCCAATACCGGTGGGGCCATAGAGTTTATGGCCGGTGAAAATAAACAGGTCGCAATCTAGGTCCTGCACATCAACCGGCATATGGACCGCCGACTGGCTACCATCAAACAGGACTGGAATGCCCCTGGCATGGGCACGCTCAACCACCTCTTTAGCCGGCACGATCGTCCCCAGCACGTTTGAGGCATGGCAGATTGAGACAAGCTTGGTCTTTGGTCCCAGTAGCGCCTCAAATTCGTCGATTAGGAAGTTACCCTGGTCATCAATCGGCGCGATTTTGAGCTCAATACCAATCTCTGTCCGCAGCATCTGCCAGGGGACAATATTGGCGTGATGCTCCATTTCCGTGATGATGATCTCGTCACCTGCTTTGAGATGGGCGCGGCCAAAGCCATGCATCACCAGGTTGAACGCCTCGGTGGCGTTGCGGGTGATAACGATGTTCTCCCGGCTTGGCGCGTTGATATGCAACGCTGCCTTGTCGCGGAGGGCTTCATACTGCTCAGTTGAGCGTTGGCTTAGGGTGTGAACACCACGATGGACGTTGGAGTAATCATGCTCCAACAACCGGGTCATGGTGTCGATCACCTGCCGGGGTTTTTGAGCGCTGGCGCCATTATCAAGATAGACGAGTGGTTTGCCATTGATCTGCTGGGCAAGGGCGGGGAAGTCCGCCCTTATCGCCTCAACATCATAGGCATTTGAGATCACTCGATTTTCCGCAATGGCAGATTGGCTCATCGGGCTAGGCTCACAGGTTTTTCAGGCGGTCCCGCATGATGTCGAGGAACAGCTCCTGAACGTCATCATGCTCAATCAACTCAATCGCTTCACCTAAGAAGCTCTCGATTAGCAGGGCGCGGGCCACTGCCTCTTCAATGCCGCGTGAGCGCATGTAGAACAGCGCTTGCTGGTCGAGTTGACCGGCGGTTGCGCCATGGCTGCACTTCACATCGTCAGCATAGATCTCAAGCTCTGGCTTGCTATCGATTTCGGCGGTTTCAGAGAGCAGGATTGCCTGGTTCAGTTGATAACCATCGGTTTTCTGCGCACCTGGATGCACAAAGATTTTGCCCTGGAACACCGCATGGCCCTTATCGGCAATCACACCCTTATAGGTCTGATTGGAATTGCCATGCTCAACCAAATGGTCGGTATGGGTTGTGGTATCGGTATGCTGCTCACCATCAAGCAGATAGACGCCGTTTAGGTTGGACGTAGCGCCGGTGCCGCGCAGGGCAACATGAACTTCATTCCGTGCCAGCTTGGCGCCGGTGGTCAGGGTGAAGTTGTCATATTTGGCGTCACGGCCAACAACCGGGGTGATGGTTGAGATGTGGGTGCCATCGGTGCTCTCCGCGTTAAAGCGGTAGTGGCCCAGATGGGCGTTATCACCCAACACAATCTCGGTCACCGTGTTGTTCAGATAGGTGCCGGTGCCGGACCAGTGTTCCATCACGCTGGCATCGGCGCTGCCCTCAACCACGATCAGGTTGCGTGGCTGGTAGGCCGGACGCTCACCATCAGCGGTGGTAATGACGCTCACCTCAATCACCGGCTCAACCTTGGTATTGCGCGGGACATAGAGGAACAGGCCATCATTCAGGAAGCTGGCGTTCAGGGCAGGGAAGAAGTGCTGATCTGCCGCTGCCAGGCGCCCCAGATGTGGCTCGACCAAGTCCTTATGATCGTTAACCGCGGCCGCCAAGCTGACGGCAATCACACCCTCTGGCAGCTTTGATAGATCAGAAGCTGCGGCATCAAACCGGCCATTCACCATGACGATGCGAACGGAGCCTTCCAACAGGCCGCCAGCAGGGTCATTGGCCGCCGCCTCATCCACCACGGGCAGGTAAGGGGCGTTATCCAGATCGCGAACAGAGGTGAACTTCCACTGTTCATTCTTAGGGCCTGGCAGACCACGCTCAGAGAACGCGCCAAGGGCAGATTCACGGATCGACTGAACCCAGTCTGGTCCGTCGAGATTATCGGCGAGCTTCTCAAAATGCGCTTTGTAAGCGTCCACCGAGTTATGGATATGATGGGCCGGTATCATGATGTCGTCCCTATAATTCCTACAAACAGATCAATGCGTTGTGCGGATGCTTACGCGGCGTCTTCAACGCCGAATTCGGCATAACCTTTGGCTTCCAGCTCCAGGGCGAGGTCTTTGTCGCCGGTCTTCTGGATCTTGCCATGGGCCAACACATGCACCTTGTCTGGCACGATGTAGTCGAGCAGACGCTGATAGTGGGTGATGACGAGGAAGGAGCGGTTTTCGGACCGCAGCGCGTTAACGCCATCGGCAACGATCTTCAGCGCATCAATGTCGAGGCCACTATCGGTCTCATCCAGCACCGCGAATTTCGGGTCTAGAACGGCCATCTGCAGGATTTCGTTCCGCTTCTTCTCACCACCGGAGAAGCCGACATTGACGGCACGCTTGAGCATTTCAGCAGACATGCCCAGCTCCTTAGCCTTCCCGCGAACCAGTTTCTGGAACGCCATGGCCTCAATCTCATCTTCACCCTTCTGCTTGCGGATAGAGTTCACCGCCTGACGCAAGAAGGTGGTGTTTGGCACACCGGGGATTTCAATCGGGTATTGGAAGGCGAGGAATAGGCCAGCGGCGGCACGCTCTTCTGGCTCAAGCTCCAAAATGTCTTCGCCATTGAAGAGGATTTCACCCTCGGTGACCTCATACTCTTCACGGCCGGCGAGGACATAAGAGAGGGTGCTCTTGCCAGAGCCGTTAGGGCCCATAATGGCATGAACTTCACCTTCGCCGATCGTCAGGTCTAGGCCCTTTAGGATTGGCTTGCCTTCGATTTCCGCATGTAGATTCTTGATCTCAATCACGGTTTTTCTCCATTTAATACAGGTGGTTACCTGCAGTCTCTCAGTTATGCGCTGTGCGCTTTGTTAAAGAAGAACCAGGCTAGGCCCAGCTCACTAAATCCCACTAAAACCAGAGCCCCGCCGACCGCCGGATGGTGGCTTGCACCGCCCATTGCACCGGTAAGGAAGATCGCGCCAAGGCCCAATAGGCCAATCCCGCTTGCCCCAAGGACGATTGAAAGAACGCGTAACCGCTTGGCTTGTCCTTCCTGCGTGAACTCTGGTTGGTCCATTGCTGGTTAACCCACAGAACCTTCAAGGCTGATGCCCACGAGCTTCTGTGCCTCAACAGCGAATTCCATCGGCAGGTGCTGCATGACCTCACGGCAGAAGCCGTTGACGATCAGCGTCACCGCTTCTTCCTCAGACAGGCCCCGCTGGCGGGCATAGAACAGTTGGTCTTCACCGATCTTCGCGGTGGTCGCCTCATGCTCTAGGGCAGCCGTTGGGTTTTGGTTTTCGATGTAAGGCACGGTGTGGGCGCCGCACTGATCACCGATCAGTAGGCTGTCACACTGGGTGTAGTTACGAGCACCGTCAGCTTTCCGGCCCATCCGGACCAGGCCGCGATAGGTGTTATCGGACTTACCAGCCGAGATACCCTTAGAGACGATCCGTGAACGGGTGTTCTTACCCAGATGGATCATCTTGGTGCCGGTGTCGGCCTGTTGTGCGTTGTTGGTGATGGCGACGGAGTAGAACTCGCCGACAGACTCATCGCCCTGCAGGATGCAGCTCGGGTACTTCCAAGTAACGGCAGAGCCGGTTTCAACCTGGGTCCAAGAGATCTTGGAGCGGGCACCACGGCAGGCGCCGCGCTTGGTGACGAAGTTGTAGATGCCACCTTCGCCATTCTCGTCGCCCGGGTACCAGTTCTGAACCGTGGAGTATTTGATCTCCGCGTCATCCATGGTGATCAGCTCAACCACCGCGGCGTGCAGCTGGTTCTCATCCCGTTGTGGGGCGGTACAGCCCTCAAGGTAAGAGACGTATGAACCTTCTTCAGCCACGATCAGCGTCCGCTCAAACTGGCCAGTATTCTCGGCGTTGATGCGGAAATAGGTGCTGAGCTCCATCGGGCAGCGAACGCCCTTTGGAATGTAGACAAAGGAACCGTCGGTAAAGACAGCGGAGTTCAGCGTGGCAAAGTAGTTATCCGTATAAGGCACGACGGTGCCGAGATACTTCTTCACCAGCTCAGGATACTCCTGCACCGCCTCAGAGATGGGCATGAAGATCACGCCGGCTTCTTTGAGCTTCTCTTTAAAGGTGGTGGCAACCGATACGCTGTCGAATACGTAATCGACGGCAACGCCAGCGAGCATTTCCTGCTCTTTAATCGGAATACCCAACTTGTCATAGGTCGCGCGGATCTCTGGATCGATATCGTCCAGGCTCTTCGGGCGCTCCTTTTGGACAGGGGAGGCATAGTAATAGGTGTCCTGGTAATCGATCGGTTTGTAATCGATCTTCGCCCAGTGGTGTGGCTCATCCATGGTCAGCCAATGGCGATAGGCCTTCAGGCGCCATTCAAGAAGCCATTCTGGCTCATTCTTTTTCGCCGATATGAAGCGGACGATATCTTCGGACAGGCCCTTTGGGGCGTGTTCCATCTCAATATCCGTCACGAAGCCATATTTGTACTTCTCGCGCCCAAGCGCTTCGACCTGCTTCACTGTTTCTGCTGTCGCTGCCATTTCAACAATCCTCGAAGTTGGCGATCAGTGTTCGTGTTAGTTCCAAAATGTGCCGTTGCCCGGTTTCTGCCAGCCTCATTCCGCCGCACTGACGAGCGGTTCGGTGGTTCTCTCTGACGGGTCTAGGAACATTTCGGGGATACCGGTCGGCATGGTGCCGATCGACATGTCTTTAAGAGTGACGGCGGAGAGGGCGCTACGGATCGCTTGGTTCACCGTGTCCCAGTTGTGCCGCATGGGGCAGAGGGTTTCGACGGCGCATGAATCGGTGCTGCCATCAACACAAGCGGTGAGGGCAATCGGGCCCTCAAACGCTTCAATAACCTCTGCGATAGAAATTTTGGCGGGGTCACGCACAAGGCGGTAGCCGCCGGCGGCACCACGTTGGCCAATAACCAAGCCAGCTTTAGAGGCCAGTTTTAAGGTTTTTGCGACGGTGGGTTCCGGCACGCCGGTCATACCAGCCAAATCGCCAGCACTGCGCAGGCCATCATCCCCATGGGACAGCTTGCCCAGGATTACGACGCCATAATCGGTCAGTTTGCTCAGCTTCAGCATTGGTAAGCGCTTTGCCCAAATCCCCATGCCCCAGATAAAGGGGGCAGTGCCACAAGTCTGATCCTGTTCACGGTTTCGAGAGCTAACCTATTGAGAACCCGAAACAATAAATCGGACCAAATTCGTCCTTAATAGATATAGGGCAGGCGCCAAAAAAGCAAATAAATGCCAGGCGAAATATCTCTAAACTGCTGAAATGCGACAAAAAAAGAGGCCGCAGGGCGAACCCTGACGGCCTGAGTTTAGGGAGGAAACGCCCAAGAGTGGCGTTGCAGCATCGCTGCTGCACTGCACAATATAAGCGATCTTAAAATCATGGCAAGTGCTAATGATCGCCCTCCCGTAAACGGCAGAGTTCTGGCTAACCCTCTGTCGTTAAAAGGTATTAGTGCGTGGGCAACAGGAAATCCGAGCTTTCTTGTATATCAGTATCCACAAAATTGCGGGGCTGGTGGGGCCCAGTTGCCACGGTAAAAGTGATTCGCGGCCCCTGCAGGCACCGCATGTAGATCGCACTTTCCCTGGCTCTTGGGTTTAGTTCCTTACCAGTTCGCGATTCGTTTATACTAGATGTTGTGGATGAGCGAAGTTTGTATCCACAACATATGCTAAAAAACTTTCAAACGAGCCTTGCGATTCTCGCGAGTCTGGCGATACTCAGCCTCGAAGCGAACACAACATCTAGTGGTTCGGGGCGCAGGGGCACCTATAAGAGGTAGGCCGGTCGTTCCCACCACAAATGGTATCAGCGGGAAGACCGGTTATGACCTGGACCGACGAACGTGTCGATGTGCTCCGTCAGCTATGGGACGAGGGCAAAACGGCAAGCCAGATAGCCTCTGTTTTGGGGATCACCCGAAACGCAGTGATTGGTAAGGCCCACCGTATCGGTGTGAGCCGTCGGCCATCGCCGATTAAGCGTCGGAAGCCCGGTGCAACCATCCTCGAGCTTACGGATCGCATGTGCAAATGGCCGATTGGCGATCCACGCGACCCAGATTTCCGGTTCTGCGGCAAGCAAACCTCAAATGGTCTGCCTTACTGCGAAACCCACTGCCAACAAGCTTATCAGCAGCCGTCCTCACGTCGACGCGCGCAGGCCGAGCAAAGCTCGACCGGTGCATCGGCAGGGCCCGCTGGTCGCTGATCCAAACCACGCCTTCCCCAAGACTTGGATCAAGCACAATTGCCGCTGTGTAGACCAGATAAGGTCCGTTGAGGAGCCTTCCCCGTGTCTCTAGCCAGGCTGTTGATAAAGGGGTGTCGCACGCTAGCCCCGTGCGGCACCCCACTTCTTTTTTAAACCTGACGTTTTTCTAAAGAACACCTTTGGCCAAACAAGAATATGCCGGTGGACGGCTATAAGCTGTTGAAACCACCCATCGGCCACCACCGCTTATGATTTCGACCATCGTCTCACTATGGCTTCCGCTGACCCTGTTCCTGGGCTCGATAATCTTTGAACAGTTTATTGATCCGCTTACTGGCTCTTGGTTGGTGAGTGAGGGCGGACCCTACGAACTTCTGCAGTTTGGCCTTATGAGCATCGGGTTTTGGATGGCGATCTACATCCTGATCAGGATGGATCATGCGAACCGCTGGTTGATGGCTTGGATCGGTATTGCTGCCCTAGGTTGTCTCTACGTGGCGGGGGAGGAGGTGAGCTGGGGCCAGCATTTCCTCAAATGGGAATCCTCAGAGTTCTGGTCTGGCGTGAATGACCAAAACGAAACCAACCTTCACAATATTTCATCCTGGCTCGATCAGAAGCCGCGAATTCTGCTGATTATTGGGGTTTATGTTGGTGGTCTGGTGATACCGCTTTTGCTGAAGTTTCGCCCGGGCGTGTTGCCTGACCGGTTTGCCATCATCTATCCGAACCAAAAATTCATTACCACGGCTGTGCTTTGCCTGGCGTTGAAGGTCTACGACTCTCTGGGTGACATCACCGGGGTCAATCTTCTCTACCGAAGTGCCGAGACGGAAGAGATATTCATCTACTATTTCGTGGTGTTGTATCTGCTGCTGATGATGAAGCGGCTCACCATGCAGTCTCGCAAGACAAGTTAGACTCGCCGTTTAGGCATCAGCATCCGCCAGCTTTGGGTTAGCACTGGCTCACCTGTATTGGCATCTATGGTTGTTCCGCGCATCTCTGCAAACCCACGATCTGGGCGATTGCCAGGGTCGAGTTTCAGTATCTCGACCTTCGCTTGCAGCAACATGCCCGGCCGGGCCGGCTGGGCAAACCGGATGTTGGATATCTCTGCCCCAATTAGCGGGGTGCTACCGACAAACTTACTATCCACAATCAGCCGCATCGTTAGGCAACAGATCTGCCAGCCACTGGCGCTCAGGCTGCCGAAGATTGTCCCTTCGGCACCCTCATCGGACAGATGCATTGGTTGCGGGTCGTACTGGGCCGCGAAGGCTTTAATGCTCTCCGCGGTCAGTTCGATTGTGCCCGTCTCGTAGGCTTGCCCAACCTCAAGATCTTCAAGGTAGACGGGTGATAGCGCGTCCATGCCGCCAGCCAGGATTAGCTCATCGCGGCTTTAAGGCGAGCATCAACGGCATCCATATAGTCTTTGGTGTTTAGCCATTTTTGCTCTGGCCCGATGAGGAGGGCGAGGTCTTTGGTCATTTGGCCATTCTCAACGGCCTCAATGGTCACACCCTCAAGCTTGTCTGCGAAATCGATCACATCCTGGGTGCCGTCGAATTTCCCGCGATAGCGCAGGCCCTGGGTCCAAGCAAAGATCGAAGCGATTGGGTTGGTTGAGGTCTCTTTGCCCGCCTGATACTGGCGATAGTGGCGGGTCACTGTGCCGTGCGCGGCTTCAGCTTCAACCGTCTTGCCATCTGGGGTCATCAGAACCGAGGTCATCAGGCCGAGGGAGCCAAAGCCCTGGGCAACGGTGTCTGACTGCACGTCACCATCATAGTTCTTACAGGCCCAGACGAAGCCACCTTCCCATTTCATGGCGCAGGCAACCATGTCATCGATCAACCGGTGCTCATAAGTGATGCCCTTGGCATCGAACTTCATTTTGAATTCGGTGTCGAAGACCTCTTGGAACAGATCCTTAAAGCGGCCGTCATAGGCCTTCATGATCGTGTTTTTGGTCGACAGATAGACCGGGTAGCCGCGCTCTAACCCATAGTTAAAGCAAGCGCGGGCGAAGCCCTTAATGCTGTCGTCCAGGTTGTACATGCCCATGGCAACGCCGCCGCCTGGGAAGTCAAAAATCTCATGGGTGATCGGCTCACCACCGTCAGCCGGGGTGTAGGTCATGGTTAGCGTACCGGCACCTGGGACCACCATGTCGGTTGCCCGGTATTGGTCACCAAAGGCGTGGCGGCCAATGATCATTGGCTCACTCCAGGTTGGCACAATGCGCGGCACATTCTTGATGATGATTGGCTCGCGGAAGACCGTGCCGCCGAGAATGTTGCGGATCGTGCCATTTGGCGACTTCCACATCTTCTTTAGGCCGAACTCTTCAACGCGGGCCTCATCGGGCGTAATGGTGGCGCATTTCACGCCGACGCCATGCTCTTGGATCGCCTTAGCGCAATCAATGGTGATCTGATCATCGGTGCGGTCACGCTCTTCGATGCCCAGGTCGAAATACTTCAGGTCAATATCGAGGTAAGGGAGGATCAGCTGGTCCTTGATCCAGGCCCAGATGATGCGGGTCATCTCATCGCCATCCAGTTCGACGACTGGGTTGGTCACCTTAATCTTGCTCATGGGCATCCTCATTGGATCGCAGGTTTGGCGATCTCTTCATCTTATGACGGGGCCGGGCATCGCAAGGCAGAAGGGTGCCGCGCCGGCCATAACAGGTAGGCGGGCATGCTTATATCACCGCCCGATCTGGTTGTCAGGCGGTCGGGTCGTCACAATGTTCGGAATGTCGCTTACGCGTCGGAGACGTCGGTCTCAAACGCTGGGTCAGCGGCCGCATCTAGGGCGGCCATGGCGGCCGGTACGTTATCAACAATGGTTAGGCCAGCGCGATGCTGTGGGCGGATGAACTTCTCATCAACCGCGTTATCGATGGCGGCGATAAGCTTGTCCCAGTAGCCCTGCCAGTTGATCATGATCACCGGCTTGTCGTGCAGCTCAAGCTGGCGCCAGGTCAGGATCTCGAACATCTCATCCAGCGTGCCAAGGCCACCGGGCAGAACAAAGAAGGCATCGGAGCGCTCGACCATCAGACGCTTACGCGTGTGCATGCTATCGGTGATGATGAGCTCGGTCAGGGTTTCATGCCGCTTCTCATGCCGCTGCAGGTGATCAGGGATAATCCCGACGACCTTGCCGCCTGCCGCCAGGGCCGAATCGGCCGTGATCCCCATCAGGCCAACATGCCCACCGCCATAGACGGTGGTGATCCCACGCTCGGCCAGGGTCTTGCCGGTGATCCGGGCAACTTCCTTCATCTCATCTGAGGCATTGTTGGAAGAGCCGCAATAGACGCAAACGCTGTTGATGTTCTGCATGATCGAAACGTTGGTTTTTCGGGGTTTATTGAATTCTAAGACCGCCCTTGGGCGGGACGGTGAGGCCAGGGAAAGCCCCCAGCGTCAAAATCGGGCGGACCCTAGACCGAAACGCGCAGGGGAACAATCTAGCAATTGCCTAGACGCAATCTTTGACAAACAGGCGCGCTTTCCGGCTCTCGCTTGACTCCCCGCCCGAACCCGCCATCGTGGGGCTATTCGTGAAAGTAGCGCTTGGTAATTAGCGCGCTAGTCACGCCGTCGCTTGTAGAGGGATTGAAGAACAATGGCTGATCCGATGCGATCGTCATCGGGCCTAAGGATGGAGCCGGCAGATACCCGGCGATCCTTCCTGTTGCCAGCGATTGTTCTCGTCGTGCTGGTCCTCGTTGGCGTTGGCATCTTTTTGAGTGTGATGCCCGTACGCGATGACCCGCTGCCGCAGCAACCGCGTGTGAGCGCCCCGATTGATGATGGGCAGACACCAACGCTGGAAACGCCATCGGATGTCGCCAGCCCGGCATCACTAGCGATTGAGCCCCCGGCGGCTGTGGCGCCTAGCTTTGATATTGTTCAGGTGGACCGTGATGGCCAAACGGTGGCCGCTGGTCGGGCAGAGCCTGGCGCGACGGTGATGATTTACCGCAATGGCAGCGTAGTCGCTGAGGTGCTCGCCGATAATCGCGGCGAGTGGGTTTGGACACCCGCCGACCCAATGCCGTCGGGCAATCAGGTGTTGCAGCTGCGCGTGAACCAAGAGAACGGCGATATCTTGGCGAGCCAGCCCATCGTGGTCTTAGGGGCACAAGATGCGGTTGAAGTTGCCGAGCTGAATGCGGGAGAGGAGCCGATCACCGGTGATGCTGAGCGAGCGATCATCGCACTCGGTGATGCTGAGGGGGAGACGCTGCCAAGCATCCTGCAATCCCCGAATGGCGGCGCAGCCGACACCAACACCGACACATCAGAGGTAACACCCCTGTCTCTTGGCACCGTGCGCTATGGCGCTGAACGGCCCGTTGAGATGACAGGGACTGGCCCGGCTGGATCGGCCCTGACAATTCGTCTGGATGATGAGTTGCTGGGCCAGGTTCTGGTCGACGGTGATGGCAGTTGGCAGTTTGAGAGCTCAGTTCTGATCGCGCCTGGTGATCATGAGGTGGTGCTTGAGTTGCCAAACCAGGCGCCGGAGGCATTCCCGTTCAATATCGGGGATGTGCCCGAGGCGCAGGCCGTTGCAGATGAGGCCGGCGGCGAGGTGGGTCGAAGCGGTGATCGCCTGGTCATTATTGAGCGCGGCAACAACCTCTGGCGGATTGCTGAGGCCACCTATGGCAGTGGCTTCCGCTACACGGTGATTTTTGAGGCGAACCGCGAGAAGATCACCAACCCCGACCTAATCTTTCCGGGGCAGGTCTTCATTTTGCCGGTGGTTCAGTAACCCGACACATCATGCTGGATAGGACGATCCCATGGCTCTGAAAACCAAACTGACCGAGCTGCTGGGTATTGAGCATCCGGTTATTGCGGCCCCCATGGCTTTAGTCTCCGGCGGAGCCTTGGCGCGTGCGGTTAGTGAGGCTGGCGGCCTTGGCCTAATCGGGGGTGGCTACTGTGATGGTGAGTGGATTGGCCAGGCCTGGCGCGATGCTGGCAACACAAAGGTTGGTATTGGCTTCATCACCTGGGCCCTGGAAGCCGCGCTTAAAGATCAGCCCTCATTGCTGGAGGATGCGCTGGCCCATGAGCCGGGGGCAATTTGGCTGTCATTTGGTGATGAGGGGCCATTTTCCGCTGAGATCAAAGCTGCCGGTGTGCCGCTGATCTGCCAGATCCAGACGTTAGAGGATGCCAAGCGAGCACTGGATGCGGGCGCCGATGTGCTGGTCGCCCAGGGAACCGAGGCGGGCGGACATGGGGCCAAGCGTGCGACCCTGCCATTGGTTCCAGCCGTAGTTGATATTGCTGGTGATGTGCCCGTTGTTGCGGCCGGTGGCATTGCCGATGGGCGCGGGGTGGCGGCCGCGCTGATGCTGGGTGCCTCGGGTGTTGCTATGGGGGCGGCGTTCTATGCCGCAACAGAGGCGTTGAGCCACCCGGCCGGGCGGGCCCGCCTGGTTGCCGCTGACGGGGATTCTACGGTTCGAACCAGTGTTATTGATGTGGCACGCGATCTGCCTTGGCCAGAGCAGTACAACATCCGCGTTCTGCGCAACGACCTAACGGAGAAGTGGCAGGGCAAAGAGGCCGCGCTGCGCCAGTCGTCCGATGATAAGGCGGCAATCGTCGATGCCTATACCAAAGCGGTGGGCGAGGGTGATTTTGATACTGCCGCCGTGGTGGTGGGCGAGGGGGCCGATCTGATTAAACGGGAAGCCCCAGCCGCAGACATATTGCACCAGCTCATAAAAGAAACCGAGCGGTGCTTATCAGCGCCGCCCGGTCTCAAACTCTAGAACCTGTAGCCTTTTCCGCTATCGCTACTCAGCGGCCACCATCAGCGGTGGGTCTGCACTCCCGGTATGTGAGCTGCCGGTACTGTGACGTGGCATTCTCTCTGGCCGAGATGGGTTCATGCTCTGCCAGCGACCGCAAACCGGGATATCCAGCTGGGTGTTGTCCATGCAGTCACCGAGCAGCGCCATGAAGGGCGACAGCTCGTGCACCATCTCAACCAGCACGGCGAACATGTCGACCAGTTGGAATGGGCGCGGAAACTTCCGCTGACCACGCAGGACAATGTGGCGATTATCAACCAGCTCAAACTTGCTGAATTGCAAGTCGGAGGCGGCCGCCATAACGGCCATAATCGCCCGGCGCTTATCTGAAGACTCAATCGAATATGGCAGGTAGCCAAGATCGCTGCTGATTGTCATGCGGGCGTTCTGACCATCGGTCCGAATGCCAACATGTACCGCCACACCGTGCAGTTCGAATTGGAAGCTGCAGCTGCGGGCCTCATCCAGCAGGATGAGTGAGCCATTGTCATTAACGATAAGCGTCGAGAGGTCGACGGTCTGGCCAACATCAAGTGCGGCCAAGATCGGCGTTAGACACCATTCAGACGTATCGGCCATACCGTCGCCAGGGCAGGCATCGTTGCTGGCCAGAATATCTGTCTCCGGGTCGTAAGCGCGGCCCGGCTTTTCCATGGCGGTATTAGACATAAACCCCCTCATCCCAGTCTCAGGCCCAACCCCTTGGGCCTCATTGAACCGGAAACCCACCGCCATCCCTGCGGTATCGGGTGTATCCCGGTTCGTGGCGACCCCCATCGCCACTTCAATTCGTGAATAATATCCCTAAAACACAATCTATGCACGCCACAAAATGATCTGAGCCCACATCCGGGTCAGATCAATGCGATATGCAATGGTTTGAGGTTTTATCGGCTTATTCAGCCGCAGGAACCGCACCGTCAGGCGTGCCTGAGTCGGCTTCCTTGGTCTTTGATTTGCGCCATAAACCCATGGAAAGTGGCTTGCCCAGCCGTTCCATAACCAAGCCACGGGCCATTAGGGCGGATGGCGTCACCAGCAGAGTTAGGAGGGTTGAGAAGGCTAGGCCAAAGGCGATCGATGTGGATAACTGCACCCACCATTGGGTCGATGGCGCACCGAACGACACATCACGGGCCAGGAAGTCGATATTCATCGACAGAACCATGGGCATAAGGCCGAGGATCGTCGTGACGGTGGTCAGGAGAACCGGACGCAGGCGCTGTCGGCAGGTCTCCATGATTGCGGCCTTCACATCGCCAAGTTCTTCAATCAATCGATCATAGGTGTCGATCAAGACGATGTTGTTGTTCACGACAATACCGGCGAGTGCGATCACACCCACCCCGCACATCACAATGCCAAAGGGCTGGTTGGTGACAAGCAGGCCGATCAAGACGCCAATGGTCGACATCACCACGGCACTCAAAATCATCACGGTGCTAGAGAAGCTGTTGAACTGGGTAACCAAGACAATGCCGATCAGGAAGAGGGCTGTAGTCAGCGCACCACTTAGGAAGCTACTGGCCGCTCGCTGATCTTCATCCTCACCACGGAACTCAATCTCAATCCGTGGGTCGATATTGGCTTCCTCAACCCAGCCACGCATAAGCTGGATCATGTCATTGGCGAGGAGGCCTTCCTCAACATCCGCTTTAAGGGTGATCACCCGCTGACCATCGCGGCGGTTTATGGTGCCGATTTGTGGTTGCGGTATCCGCTCAACGAAGTTGCTGATGGGCACCATCTGGCCATCGATACCGGAAGCGACGCGCACGCGGTCCAGCTGGCTGATGCCACGGTCACTCGCCGGGTAGCGGATTTGGATATCGATCTCATCATCCGCGTCATCGGGCCGGTATTCGCCAACCTTTAGCCCGTTGGTGACCAGGCGAACTGTGTCGCCCACACCCGTCACGTCGAGGCCAAACTTCGCCGCCTGTGACCGGTCGACGGCCAGGCGCCATTCAATGCCAGGGATTGGGCGGCTGTCTTCAATATCGACCAGGCCAGGCAGCTTATCCATCTCGGCGCGCAGCTGGGCAACGACAGGCTCAATCAAGTCGGGGAACAGGCTGCTGACCTCAATCTCAATGGCTTTACCGGCGCCGGGGCCCTGTTCCTGCTTGCGAAGTTCAACCTGAATACCCGCGAGATCGGCGGTTTTCTCCCGCAGCTGTTCAAGGATTTCGCTCGCACTGTCGCGGTAACGCCAATAGCCAAAGTTCAGATAGATCTGACCAATTGTATCTTCGCTAACGTCGCTACGGTTATCGCTACCGGTGACGGCATGGACGGTTTCGATGCCTGGATGGGCCAGCACGCGCTGCTCAACTTCCTGAACCAGGGCGTCCTGCTCCCAGATCGATAGGTTGCCACGGGCATGAACAAGAAGCACCGCGCTATCTGGTTCAACATCGGGGAAGAACTCAATGCCCCGACCATATTGCGCATAGGCCGCAACACTGCCGATCAGCATCGCCGCCGCAATGGTCAGCACCAAGCCAGGGCGCCGCAGCACCCGTTCCAACAAAACAAGATAGGCGCGGGTGAAGGGGCCATCGGCAACCCGGCGCAAGCCATCGGCATCAAGTTCACCATCCGCAGCAGCGCCGCCGCCCTCATTCTTGGCGCGGGTAAAGCGGCTGACCGTTGCCCCAATCGTGGGCAGGAAGATCAGCGCCATCGCCAGGGAAGCCGACAGAACAGCGATCAGCGTAATGGGTAGGAAGCGCATGAACTCCCCAACCATATCTGGCCAGAATAGTAGGGGCAGGAAGGCAGCCAGCGTCGTTAGGGTCGAGGAGAAGATGGGCCAAGCCATCCGTTCCGCAGCCTCACGATAGGCGGTTTTGCCATCGGCTCCTTCTTGCAGGCGCCTGGTCGCGTACTCCGCCACCACAATGGCGCCATCAACCAAGATACCCACCGACAGGATCAGCGCGAACAACACGACCACATTGATGGTCAGCCCCATCAACGAGAGCGCCAAGATGCCGGTCAGGAACGATCCGGGAATGGCAATACCGATCAGGAGGGCAGATCGAACCCCAAGTGCTGCGACACAGACAATCATGACCAATAGGATCGCGGAGATCACATTGTTCTCGAGATCGGTCAGCATCAGCTTGATGTCTTTGGATCGATCCTGCGCGTATTCGATTTGAACGCCCTCGGGCCAGCCCTGGCTTTCACGTTCGACGACCGCCTTAACCCACTCAATCGTGTCGATGATGTTCTCACCGGTACGCTTCACCACTTCGATGGACAGCGCGGGCTGCCCATTGATGCGTGAGAAACTGTCCGGATCCTTAAAGGTTCGGCGGATCTGGGCCACGTCGCGAACACGGATGACGGCATCATCCTGGACCTTGATCGGCATGTTCCAGACATCTTGCGCGGTCTCAAAGATGCTGGGGAGGGTAACGGCAAATCGACCGGAGCCAGTATCGATATTGCCGGCAGCAACCAAGCGGTTAGAGCGGGCAAATTGGGTCAGGATGTCATTACCGTTAAGCTGGTAGCTCTCCAGCAGCAGCGGGTCGATAATGACCTCAACCACCTCTTCACGGTCGCCCTGAATGCGGGCCTCTAGGACTGATGAGATCGACTCAATGGAGTCCTGTAGGTTGCGTGATAAGCGCAGGAGGGTGCGCTCTGGCACATTGCCGGCCAGGTGGATGGTGAGTACCGGAAACAGGCTTAGGTTAACCTCAGATACGTCCGGCTCGTCAGTTTCCTCAGGCAGGTCGACCTTCGCCTCATCAACGCGCTCGCGGACATCGCGCAGGGCGCGGTCAGGATTAAAGCCGGGTTGGAATTCCAGCGTGACATTGCCACCGTGTTGGTAAGCGGTTGAGGTGATCTGCTGAATGCCATCAATACCGGTTAGGTACTGCTCCATCGGGCGGAGCAGTAGCCGCTCTGAATCCTCGGGCGAAATGCCGTCATGGTGCAGCGAGACGTAGATGATCGGGATATTGATATCCGGATCACTCTCCTTAGGGATCGTCTCATACGCCGATAGGCCGGCGACCAAGAGCAATAACAGCGTCAGCAGGACAGTCCGCGAGCGCTGTAGGGCAAGACCTATAAGGTTCATTCAGCGCCCCCGACTGCCTCGGCAGCCTGGTTCGATGGTGCGGTCTGATCCGCTGATCCGTTATTCTGTTGGCCAGGGAAGGGCTGATTGGTCGGCTCAACCTGCTGGCCCTCGCGAACATACTCTTGGCCAACGGTAATCAGGCGCACCTTATCTTGAAGGCCGGCGACCCAGATGCCACTGGGGCTGTCATCGACCAGCTCAACCGGCATGAAGACCACGCGGTTCTGATCGTCTAGACCCTTAACACCCAGGCTGCCATTGCTATCCAGGCTTAAGATTGAGGCGGGAAGGCGATGCGTCTTCTGACCGCTGATTGGCAGAACAATCGCGGCGGTCAAGCCGGCACGAACCTCGCCCTCAGCATTGGGAACTTGGATTTCAATCTCGAAAGTACGGGTTTGCTCTGCTGCCTGGGGTGCGATGTAGCTGACCTCACCTTGAATTGGCTCCAGCCCCACCACTTCAAGAACGGCAGGCTGACCCAGCTTGATCGCGTTTACTTCAGCCTCTGGCACCGAACCCAGTACTTTGATGGGGTCTAGATCAACAATCTCCAGCATGTCATCGCCGCGTTGGGCAAAACTGCCGACCTCTGCCATGCGGCGCAGGACGATGCCGTCGATTGGTGCTTGAACGCTAGTACGGGAAAGCTCGATACCCGCTTGCTCAACTTCTGAGCGTGCGGCTTGCAGCTCGGCTTGCGATTGAGCGAGGCGAACCTGTGATTGGAAGCCGCTTTGGTTCAGCTTGTTTGCTGCATCAAACTCAAGCTGTCGCTGGGCCAACAATGCTTTGGCCTCTGCCAGGCGATCACGGCGATCTTCTTCATCAATACTGATAAGTAGTTGGCCAGCCTCTATCACGTCGCCACGATCAACGGTGATTTCGTTCAGTCGACCATCGGTTTCGGCGCTGATAACCACCATCTTGTCGGCTTGGGTCCGGCCTTGGATGCTTAATTGGCGAACAGCATCGTCAGCCTCGAACGTAGCAACCCGCACGCGAGGCAGCTTTTCCTCAACTTCCGCTGTCGCTTCCTCACCATCGGTAACGGCCGCAGAGCCCATCAGGCCAGATGCCATCCAAAGGCCAGCTAAGATCATGATTGTTAAGGCAATCAGCCAGGAGCGGGACATGGGTCTACAACGTTTGTTCGCGGGTGTTGGGTCGATGCGAGGCTTAATCTGATACCGCGCATTGATCATATCAGTGGATGTGCATTTACGCCCATCTCTTCCTCACTTCTACCCTATACGTAAAGCTGGGGTGAGTCGGATGATATGAATGCCGGTCAGCTTTGCGTGAGTAAGCAGCCTCATGCCCCAGCTTGGACGAGTTGCGTTATCCGCTGTACCGACTGCGTGAGCGGCGGCCAGCCTGGCTTGGGGGCGGGTCACTCTTGTCTGCCTTCGGGTTGTGGTCCCCAACCGGTTGACCGCCCCGTTCCTCAACAACGCGGATTTGGTCTTTCTGACGCAGTAACGGCATCAGGCTGTCTGGCAGCTCCAACAATCTTACTTGGCGTCCGTTGGTTCGAATCAGAACCAGATCGTCATCGACCATCTTGTAGCGCTCAATCGGCGTGACGGCGTTATCTGCTGGGAAAATAAAGAGGAAATCACCCGCTGGATTTCGGCGGATCTGGTAGACCGCTACATTCCGCGATTTTGGTGTTTGAGGTATAGCCATCACTATAAATTCCCGGAAATCCTGCGTATAACCAATATTGAACACGACAATTGATGCAATAATACAGCATCAAATTCGACCTCAAAATAGACTAGTCGGTTGATTAGTCATCAAATTTTCATAATGAAAACCGTTAGAAGTCATACAGCTTTCATAAACGTAATCTATATTGGAAATCAGCAAGAGAGAAGTGATCAGAGATTGATTAGATCGAGGATCTAACCAGGGCACTGACGCGATTTACTATAAGAATAAATGCGTTTGTGTTCGTTATAGTTTTTGCGCAAGGGCGCAAAGAAAGAATTATGGTTTTAAAGGCTGAGTTACACGTTCACATTAATGGCACGATTAGCAGCGACTTGCTGCCGGAATTGGCCGAACGCAACTCCGTACCCCTGACCGGTCCAAACTTTGATGCCGATGGCAACACACAGTGGACCGACTATCACGACTTCCACGAAGCTTACAGCGCCGGCTCTGCCGCGGTTCAGAACCCGCGTGATTTTGCCGATGTCGCCTATGACTACCTGCGCCGCTGCCATGAAGAGGGCGCCATTTACGTTGAGCTGATGGCCTCACCAGAGAAGAGCCATCGCGGTGGCTCAGACTTTGATGAGAACTTGCACGGCATTATTGATGGTATTGAGCGGGCAAAGCAGGATNTCGGCATTGAGAGCCGCATCATCCTGACTGCTAAACGCCACCGTGGGCCAGAGGATGGCTTCCGGATGCTACGCTCAGCAGAGAAATCGATGCAGGACCCGAAGGTTCGCCATTATGTCACCGGTTTCGGTATGGCCGGTGATGAGACTATGCACCGGGCGGCATCCTTCCGTGATCTGTTCCTCCGCGCCAAAGATATGGGCCTTCGCCTGACTGCCCATGCCGGTGAGGCGCTGGGTGCTGATGGTGTACAGGAAGTTATCGACATGCTGCCGGTTGAGCGGATTGGTCACGGTGTACGCGCCATCGAAGATCCAGAGCTGGTTAAAGAGCTGGCCGAGCGGGACATCCTGCTTGAGGTTTGCTTACGTAGTAATATCACCCTTGAGGTCTATCCAGACTTCCAATCGCATCCGTTTAATGCGCTTCGCGAAGCAGGGGTGAAGGTCTCAGTTAACTCTGATGACCCGGCTTTGTTCAGCGGTGGTATCGCTGATGAGTACAAGCTGGCCGAAGATGAGTTCGGCATGTCGCCGATGGATCAGCTTCAGATGACCCGCCAGGCGATTGAGCATGGCTTCATGGATGAGCTGACCCAGCGCCGCCTGCTTAAGCGCGTGGATCTAGCGATGGAAAACCTAGTCAAGGGTGTGCCCGTCGCAGATATCGATCCCGGTCCACAGGTCGCTAATGACAAGCTGCCACCTGAGCAGCCACGCCGTTCTATCGGTGATGGTCTGACCCCTGGCGGCGACCGCAAGCCATAACCAATCCCTTTAGATGATACGCTAACCTTGCCTTAGGCAGGGTGGACGTGGTCTCTGCGGTGCTGAGATTTGGATATCTTCAGCGGCTAGGTCTTCATGACGGCTATCGAACCTGTTCAACCTATTGCGGTGCTCGGCGCCGGTGCTTGGGGTACATCCCTGGCGGTGACCCTTGCTGGCAGTGGGCATGATGTGCGGCTTTGGACCCGTGAGGCCAGTCACGCTGACACCCTCCAGCAGGACGGTGTGAACAGCAAGTACCTACCCGATGTTGGCTTCCCTGCGGCCTTGTCCCTGTCATCTGCCGATCTTTCGGCGGTAACCGACGGTGCCGAGATGATCTTGCTCGCCGTGCCATCATCGGGCCTTGCCGATATCGCTGATCAGCTATCAGCCCTAGGGCATGATGGTGTGCCATTGGTGTTAGCGAGTAAGGGTGTTGATGACGAGACCGGCCAGCTACTCAGCGAACGGATTGGTAGTGCCTTACCAAAGTCGCCACTCGCCATTCTTTCGGGCCCAAGTTTTGCTGGCGAGCTAGCAGGCGGCAAACCCACAGCTATTACTCTGGGGTTGGCACCGGATACCGATGAGAAGCGTCTGTTGGGTCAGCGATTGGCGGCGACCCTGGCAGCCCCGCATTTCCGGATTTATCTGGCTGACGACCCAATCGGTGTTCAGATCGGCGGTGCGGTAAAGAATGTGATCGCCATTGCTTGTGGTGTGGCCGCTGGTTGTGGGTTCGGTGCCAATACCCAGGCCGCGCTGGTCACTCGCGGTCTAGCCGAGATTACGCGCTTAGCGCTAAGCCTAGGTGGGAAGGCGGAGACCATGATGGGTCTAGCCGGGCTGGGTGACTTGACCCTGACCTGCTCCAGCCGCCAATCCCGAAACTTCTCTTACGGCTTTGCCCGTGGGCAAGGTGATGACCATGAAATGGCCATGGCGAAAAGCGCCGGTGTGGTTGAGGGGGTAAGTAACGCTGCCACGGTTCAGAAGCTGGCGGCCAAGGCGGGCATTGAGATGCCAATCGTTGAGGCGATCAACGCAATCTTGAGCGGTAGCAGCATTGATGAGGCGATCCGCCAGCTGCTTGATCGCCCCCTTAAGGGCGAGGGGGGTGCCTGGCGCGATGTCAGTGTCACGCCAGGCTGACCCGGCTTACCAGCTGCCGGTGTTTTCCATTGAGGCCCAAGGCTCTGCCGGTGGCAGGCGGTCGCCCTTCTGAAGCAGCTCAATTGAGATGCCGTCTGGGGAGCGGACGAAGGCCATATGGCCGTCACGTGGTGGGCGATTGATCGTCACGCCACCATCCTGAAGCTTCTGGCAAAGCTCGTAGATGTTCTCGACGCGATAGGCGAGATGGCCAAAGTTACGGCCGCCATCATACTCTTCCGGGTCCCAATTATAGGTCAGCTCAACCTCGACGCCCTCTTGGCCAGGCGCGCTCAGGAAGATCAGGGTGAAGCGACCAGCCTCAACCTCTTTGCGGCGAACCTCTTCAAGGCCAAGGAGGTTGCAGTAAAAGTTCAAGCTCGCATCGATGTCTTTGATGCGAACCATGGTGTGTAGGTATTCCATTGTCTTAGATCCATTGCTGGCGATAAGCGGTATGGCCAGGGCCAGGCCCAGCGCATGTCAACGCACGGCATAGCAGGTGAGGGTGCCTGCCGTTAAGATCAACTATCGATTTAGTGAAACCGTGCGTGAGTTACGCAAACAGGTTCAATACTGCGCCGCGCTGCTGGTTCTGCTGGTTGAGTACCAGGAACTGAAGCTGACGCTGGGTTTGAAGCTGTTCATCCCGGGCATCAGCACGGGCCAAGTCGGTATCCTGTAAGGCGCCAAGACCAATCGTGATGGCATCACTGATCTCGGTGTTGAACTCAGCCTGACGCTCAGCAGCATTTAAGCCAGAGGCGATACGGCCGGTCTCAAGCGCTAAGTTCTGCTCAGCATCGTCAATTGCTGTGGTCACATCGCTGAGCTGGGTGGTCGGATCATTAAGGTCCAACGCATCAAGGCCAACGCCGCCGCCAGCGACTAACTCTTCATTTAGGCCGGTTGTGCTGAAATCTTCTGAATCAATATTCAGCTGCTCGCCATTGATGCCTGACACAACATTCAGGCCACCGGCTGGATCGTCGGCGGCAAGGTTAGCGCCGTTGAAAACAGCACTCTCAGAAATCTGGTTGATCTGGTTCAGCTGATCCTCAAAACCATTCGCCAAAATCTCACGCTGGGTACTGGAGTTGGCGGGGTTAAGCGCGAGGATCGCACTGGTGGTTGCCTGGCTCAGCAGGTTTGACGTGAAGTTGCTAGCGGCGAGGGCAGTTGTCGCGGGCCCATTGGCTGAGCCGATCGCGCCATTAACCGCATCAAACCCACGCAGGTCTGAACGGATGCCCTGGGCAACGCTGAAATTGGATGCCGCTTCAGGTCCAAACCGGTTGCCGGTTGAGATCTGGTTGCGGTTGGCTTGGAAGCGATCATTGGTGCCGTTGATTTGCTGCAGCAGAGTGAACAGCGGTGGCGACGTATTGATCGATGACATGGCTAACTAACCCCCGTGACTTCTTCCCCAGACATGCCGCTAGAAACATGTTCACCGATTTGAAAATCGGCGCCCCGGGGGTGCCCGATGCCGTCCAGTATTTCCCCTCAGAAACGCCGCTAGAATGGCACCACGCTTTTTGCGTACTGGATTATTTAGCACAAGCACACCTATGTGGCGAGCCCTGAGATCAAGAAAACCCGCAGAAATCTGCGGTTTTTCTGCGGGTTTCGATGACGTGTTGGTAACAAAGCCGTGACAACGGCGCTCAAGGCCGCAGTTTTGCTGCGCCCCAAGCATTTAGGCAAAACGCCCGGCAATTTTGCTTAAAATTCAATCTATTGCCGGGCGGTCATAAGGTTTAGTGCGATTTAGGATGTTCGGGCCTGTTCGCGGATGAAATTACCGGTCTGAAGGTCGCGCATCGCTTCCATCAATTCGGCCTGGGTGTTCATCACAATGGGCCCGTGCCATGCAACTGGCTCCCCCAAGGGTTGGCCAGAGACGAGAAGGAACCGCATGCCTTCAGGTCCGCTCTGCACCTCGACCTCATCACCGGTGCCGAAATGCACAATGGTTCGGTCACCGGTTAAGTCGCGCAGGGTCAGCTCTTGGCCGGCAAACTCCTTCTCAACCTTCACGCCGAGTGGGTTGCTCGCATCACGGAACTTACCGGAGCCTGCGAACACATAGGCGAAGGCATGGGCATAGGTATCCACCGGCAACACTTTCCGTGTGTTGGGGGGCAGTGAGACATCGAGATAAAGGGGATCAGCGGCGATACCGTCCACTGGACCCTTCTTGCCCCAGAAAGAGCCGATCACCACGCGCACAACGGTGCCGTCGTCATCGATGATCTCAGGAATATCCTGACCCTCAATATCCTGATAGCGGGGTGCCGTCATTTTGAGCGATGAGGGGAGATTGGCCCAGAGCTGGAACCCATGCATACGGCCAGCCGCATCACCGCGTGGCATTTCCTGGTGCATGATGCCAGACCCAGCGGTCATCCATTGAACCGAGCCGGGACCCAGCAAGCCCTTATTGCCAAGGCTATCCGCGTGCTCAACCTCACCAGCGAGGACGTAGGTGATGGTCTCAATCCCTCGGTGGGGGTGCCAGGGGAAGCCAGCCGCATAGCGCTCGGGATCATCGTTGCGGAAGTCGTCGAATAGCAGGAAGGGGTCAGTTTCCGTGGTCTGGCCGAAGCCGAAGCCACGATGCAGATGAACGCCTGCGCCTTCTAGGGTGGGTTGGGCTGTGACGGTTTTGGTCACTGGTCGGAACGACATGATTACTCTCCAAAAACAGCGTTTGAATGCTTGTTGATGGATATGGGCGACCCCGGGCAATCCCACAATTGCCGGGCCAGGCAACAGCTTGGTGCATGATTTGAAACAGTTATTCGGCGTTTTGACGGGATCAGTACTGGTAAATCACTCTGACAATCGCGATATTGAGGTGACCAGGGCAGCCGATACCTGCTGACCCCAGCGATATGACGAATGACCAGAACGATGAGCCAACCAACCGCAATAGCGGCCGGCGATGATAACTCAGCCGAGATGATCCCAGACGGGCCGTATTTTGCGGCCATTGATGTCGGGACGAACAACCTGCGTTTGCTGGTGGCCTCAATCGATGATCACGGTGAACCGACCGTGATTGACGCCTTCTCCCGTACTGTCCGCCTCGGCGCCCATCTGGATGCTGCCGGTGATATCGACCCTAAGGCGGTGGAGAAGGCCGCCAATGCACTTCGTATCTGTGCTGGTAAGATTAACCGCGCTGGCGTTGCCAGTTACCGCGCCGTGGCGACTGAGATTTGTCGCCGTGCCGGTAACCAGCTGCACTTCATCAACCGGGTACGCCAGCAAGCGCGCCTGAAGGTTGAGGTCATCTCCTGTGAGGAGGAGGCGCGCCTTGCCATGTTGGGCGTGTCACCGCTGATGGATGATCACATCACCGATTGCCTAGTCTTTGATATCGGTGGCGGCAGCTCAGAAATCGTATGGGGGCAAAGACAACCAAATGGCGAGCTAGCCTTGGTTGATCAGATATCGCTGCCCTTTGGTGTGGTGACCCTTATCGATCGCATCGATGAGGGCGAAGAGAAGCGGCGCCAGACCTATCAGATTCTAAAAACCGAATTGCAAGTCGCCTTGATGGAGGCGGAGCAGCGCTGGAAACTGCGCGACCGCGTTGCGGCCGGACAAGTGCAGGTGCTTGGTGCGTCCGGCACCGTTACCACTTTGGCCGGCATTCTACTGGGCCTAAATAAGTATCGCCGTGATCAGGTCGACGGTACCGATCTTGAGACCGGTAAGGCCGGTGCCATTATCGATAAGCTATTGGGGCAGGATCCCGAGACGCGGGCGAAGAATGGCTGTATTGGACGCCAACGATGTGAGTTGGTGCTTCCCGGCTGTGCTGTGTTTGAGGCCATCATCGCCATCTGGCCTGTCGATAAGGTGCGTGTCGCCGATCGCGGTGTGCGCGAGGGCATTTTGATCGACCTTGCTAAGCAACATGCGGATAAGGCGGCAATAGCCTCATGACATCATCAAAATCTGGGTCGGGCTCTGGTAAGAAGAGCTCAGGGCGCGGCAAGGATGCTGACCGCCGCCTTTCAAAACGGGTTAAGACAGCCCGGGGCCGTAAAACCTCTTCAACCCTTTGGCTGCAACGCCAGCTAAACGACCCTTACGTCGCTGAGGCTCGACGCCTTGGTTATCGAAGCCGGGCGGCGTTCAAGTTGATCGAGCTTGATGACAAGTTCCGCCTGTTAAAGCCGAACCAGACACCCAATCAGAAGATTGTTGATTTAGGGGCGGCACCCGGTGGTTGGACGCAGATTTGTGTCGAGCGCCTGCGCCTCGCGCGCGATACCGATCTGCATCCGGTGATCGGCATGGACCTTCAAGCGATTGAGAGCATGGCGGGGGCTGAGTTCCTGCAGCATGACTTTATGGATGATGATGCGCCGGACCTTTTGAAGAGTAAGCTCGGCGGCCCGGCTGACCTTGTATTGAGTGATATGTCACCAGCCACAACCGGGCACAAATCAACGGATCACTTACGCATCATGGCGCTGTCTGAGACGGCGGCCCATTTCGCCAGCGAGGTTCTGGCCCAGGGCGGCGCCTTCGTCGCGAAGGTGTTCCAGGGTGGGGCGGAGAATGATCTGCTCAACGCACTAAAGCGCGACTTCACCCAGGTGCGCCATTTTAAGCCGCCATCGAGCCGTTCAGAGTCCGCTGAGACTTATGTGGTTGCCCAGGGCTTTAGAGGAAAAGTCGGCGATTTGACTTAGGTTCTACCCAAGTAGCCGCTATGGGGGTCATTTTGAATAACGACGAAGAAGACTCGCGGTCCAAATGGGTGCCGATTGATAGAGCCCCAGCCAAGTGTGGTTTCGTTTTAGTTACTTGGGAAAGTAGGTACGACCGCCCACCAGAGGTTGCCGCACGTAAGAATTGGGATCGACCTTGGATGACCTTTGGCGGTGAAATCTTGCATGGTCCAAGCCATTTCTCACCTCTACCTGAAAACCCAAAATCTGAACTTGAATCTCCGTCTTGGATCAATGCAGAGAGGCTTGGCAGGCGAACAAAGCGAATAAATCGAGCTATTATTTGGGGAAGCTCTGTTCTGTGGCTGCTACTTCTCTCTGCGATGGTCTTTGGCGATAGCACCAAGGATCGCTCCCTTTCTGAGTTGCTCGTTCTTCCTACGCCTGCACCCTACGACACCCGTGTACTAGACTAGTTCTCAAGAGTGCTTTTTGGACCGTGGCGGCGGCCATGCGCATTTCGCCGCTTCACAAAGCGCTTCTAATCACTATAGTCCCGGCAACTCTTGCGAAGCCCGTTGCCTGGATTGATACCGACCATGATGCAGATCGAAGACGCCCTAACCTTTGACGATGTGCTGCTGGTGCCTGGCAAGTCAGAGGTGATGCCGAACCAGACCGAGACCTCTTGTCAGTTCTCTCGCGGTATTCGCCTCGGTATCCCGCTCGCATCCGCCGCCATGGACACGGTTACCGAGCACCGCCTAGCGATTGCCATGGCCCAGGCCGGTGGCATTGGTACCCTTCACCGCAACATGTCGATCGCCCAGCAGGCGAGCGAAGTGTCAGCCGTTAAGCGGTTTGAGAGCGGCATGGTGGTTAACCCAATCACCATCACCCCAGAAACCAAGTTAAGCGATGCCCTCAGCACGATGGAGATGCACCGCATCTCTGGCATCCCGGTCGTTGAGGCCTCTGGCAAGCTGGTTGGCATCCTGACCAACCGCGATGTTCGGTTTGCTGAGAATACTGATACGCCGGTCAGCGAATTGATGACCAAAGAAGGCCTCATCACCGTGCGTGAAGGCGTTGAGCGGGAAGAGGCAAAGCGCCTGCTGCACAAGCATCGGATTGAGAAGCTGTTGGTGGTCGACGACACATATTGCTGTATCGGCCTGATCACCGTGAAAGATATTGAGAAGGCGCAGAACCACCCCAACTCCGCCAAGGATGATAAGGGCCGCCTGCGCGTTGCTGCTGCAGTTGGTACCGGTGATGCAGGTGTAGCCCGGGCGCAAGCACTGATCGATGCCGAGGTTGATGCGGTTGTCGTTGATACGGCCCATGGCCACTCACAGGCGGTTTTGAACACCGTTAAGAAGGTCCGCGCCCTATCGAATGAGGTGCAGGTTGTAGCGGGCAACATCGCCACCCGTGACGGTGCGCAGGCACTGATGGATGTCGGTGCTGATGCCGTGAAGGTTGGCATTGGCCCCGGTTCCATTTGCACGACACGGATTGTGGCTGGTGTCGGTGTTCCACAGATGACCGCGATTTCTGAAGCTGTTGAAGCCTGCCATGACCAGAACGTGCCGGTGATCGCAGATGGCGGCATCAAAGTCTCTGGCGATCTGGCCAAGGCGATTGCCGCCGGTGCTAGCTGCGCCATGATGGGCTCACTGCTCGCCGGTACTGAGGAAAGCCCCGGTGAGGTGGTGTTCTATCAGGGCCGTTCTTACAAAACCTATCGCGGTATGGGCTCCATCGGGGCCATGGCTCGCGGTAGTGCCGACCGGTATTTCCAGGGCCAAATTAAAGAGAGCAATAAGCTGGTTCCTGAAGGGGTCGAGGGCCGGGTGCCTTACCGCGGTCTGCTCGATACCGTACTGCACCAGTTGGTTGGTGGTTTGAAGGCCGCCATGGGCTATACCGGCAATCGCACCATCGAAGAGATGCAGCAGAACTGCCGAATGGTTCGCATCACCAATGCAGGCCTGCGTGAGAGCCATGTCCACGATATTGAGATGGTTGCCGAAACGCCGAATTACCGGCTCGACTAGGCACACCCAATCTTATGCGTGATGGCCCCCGTTGGCAGACGATCATCGATCTGCTTGATCAGACTTTTAACGACCGTGTTCCGGCGGATCTGGCGATCCGGCGTTGGTCAAAATCTGCCCGCTTTGCCGGATCAAAAGACCGTCGTTTTATCGGCGATAATCTGTTCGATATCTTCCGTCAGCTCGGTGCGTTGAAGTTTCAGCTGGCTGAGGCTGGTGGTGACATCAACAGCGCCCGGCAGATCGCGCTACTGGCCGCTGGGGCAGGGGCTAAAGAACTGTTCGATGGCTCCCAACACGCACCAGCTGCTGTCAGTGATAATGAGGGAGCGCTGCTGGAAAAGGCACTGGCAGTTGAGGTGCCGGCAGAACAAGCCATGGCGCTGCCTGACTGGGCGCAGGCCCACTTCGCAGCCTCATTCGGTGGTGATGATGCTTGGCGGGCAGAGGCGACAGCACTCCTATCGCCAGCCTCGGTGGATCTGCGCCTACGCAGCGCGAAGGATGACCGGGACGATATGCTGAAGACATTGGGCGCCCGCGGCGTCGATGTTGATGCGACACCAATTTCGCCGCTGGGCCTGCGGATCAGTGGCCGGTTCGCCGCTGGTGATGTACCAGAGCTGAATGACGGCCAACTTGAAATCCAGGATGAGGCCTCCCAACTTTGCGCTCTGCTCGTTGATGCTCAGCCTAAGATGCAGGTGCTGGACCTCTGCGCTGGTGCTGGCGGCAAAACCCTCGCCATGGCCGGACAGATGGCGGGGCAGGGACGCCTGCTGGCCGTAGACGCTGATGATCATAAACTTGAGGAAGGGCGCCGTCGGGTTAAGCGGGCACGCTGGCCGCATATTGAGTTGCTGCATGCCGATGCCCTGACCGCACCAGAAGATGCGCTCGCCGGTGATTGGGACCGTGTGCTGGTTGATGCCCCCTGCAGTGGCAGTGGCACCTGGCGACGCGCACCCGATGCGCGTTGGCGGATGGATGCCGATGACCTGGATGCTCTGGTGGAATTACAGGGCAAACTACTCGACCGTGCTGCCAGCCTGGTAAAGCCGGGTGGTCTTCTTTGCTACGTCACTTGTTCAATGTTGAGTGTAGAGAATAATCAGCAAATACAGTCGTTTATGAATCGATCTTCTGATTTTTCCGTGGTTGATTTTGACGCAAGCTGGGCTGCGATTTTTGAAGATGGTGAAATCCCGGCAGTGCATCGCCAGGAAGCTGGTTGGATGATGACCCCAGCACTTAATGGCACGGACGGCTTCTACATGGCGGTTCTGAAGCGAGAGGCTTAGGCCCGCTGCGGCGAGAAAGGTCGCCGGTATTCCTTGTTCTTTGTTGCGGTTGACCCCAAACTCTTAGGCATGAGTTTGGTCATCCGTGAGGCAACCCGCATTGATTTGCCTGATCTGGTCTCGGTCTACCACCGGGCCTGGGTCGAGGCTTATGCGCGGCTTTTGCCGGTCAAACTCCTAAGTCCGAAGCTGCCGGTCTTCTCGCTGGAACGGTGGGAGAAAACGTTTCACCAACCACGCACCAGTACCTTCGTCTTGGAAGATATGGATGGCGCCATGGTTGGTTTTGGCCGGGCAGGCCCGCGGCGGGACGTGCCATCGCCGATGCAGCGTCCTGTGGGCGAGATACAGGCGATCTATCTCCTGCATCATGCACAGGGGCAGGGTGGTGGCCGCCAGCTGATGGAAGCGATGGGCAAGCGACTGATCGCCGATGGGTTTACCACTGGGATTTGCTGGGTTCTTGCCTCAAATGAAACCGCGCGCGAGTTTTATGAGCATATGGGTGGTGAACGGGCGGAACGCCGTCAAATCACCCTGGGCGGTAAGCGGTTGAATGAGGTTAGTTACCACTGGCCGCAGCTCGCCGAGATAGAGCGTTTTGAGACGCTTTAGCCTAACGCTTCATCGCGTCTTGGCAGGGCCCACCGTCTTGCGCTAAAACCCTAGCTCCGCCGCTCAAATCGAAGGTTTATCCCTATGTCCGAAGCCGTCCAGGACGTGGCCCGATCATCCAATCCAGATTCAGCCGATAATGGTGCGAAAGGCGCCATTGCCGAGGCTCATGATCGTATCCTGATCCTCGATTTCGGTTCCCAGGTTACCCAGCTAATCGCCCGTCGCCTGCGCGAGATTGGTGTCTATTGCGAGATCCATCCCTTCGCGATGAAGCCTGAAGCGATCAAAGCCTATGATCCAAAGGGCATCATCCTGTCGGGCGGCCCTGCCTTTGTGACCGATGAGAATGCACCCATGGCACCCGAAGTGGTGTTTGAGATGGGCGTGCCAATCCTTGGCATCTGCTACGGCCAGTATCTGCTTTGCCATCAGCTTGGCGGTAAGGTTGAGAGCCATGATCACCGTGAGTTCGGCCGCGCCTTCATCGATGTGACCGATGATTGTGATCTGTTTGAGGGCCATTGGTCCAAGGGTCAGACTGAAGAAGTTTGGATGAGCCATGGCGACCGCGTCACTGGCTTGCCCGAGGGCTTCCGCGCTGTTGCCAGCACCGATGGCGCCCCATGCGCCGTGATCGCCAATGATGCGAAGCACTATTACGGCGTGCAGTTCCACCCAGAGGTGGTGCACACGCCCCATGGTAAGGACCTGCTGCGTAACTTCGTGATGAAGGTTGTTGGCTGCACCGGTGATTGGACCATGGCCGCCTATAAGGATGAGGCGATTGCCAAAATCCAGGCGCAGGTTGGTGATCAGAAGGTGATCTGTGGCCTCTCTGGCGGGGTCGATAGTGCCGTTACAGCGGTCCTGCTGCATGAGGCGATTGGCGACCAGTTGACCTGTATCTTCGTCGATCACGGTCTGATGCGCGCCAATGAGGCGGATGAGGTCGTCACCCTGTTCCGTGAGACCTACAACATCCCGCTGGTACATGTGGAAGCGGCTGATCTGTTCCTTGGTGAGTTGGACGGTGTTTCCGACCCTGAGACCAAGCGGAAGATTATCGGCAAGCTGTTCATCGATGTCTTCGAGGCAGAAGCTGAGAAAATCGGCGGCGCTGACTTCCTGGCCCAGGGCACGCTCTATCCTGACGTGATTGAGAGTGTCTCTTTCACTGGCGGACCGAGCGTTACGATCAAGTCCCACCACAATGTGGGTGGCCTACCAGAGCGCATGAATATGAAGCTGGTTGAGCCGCTGCGTGAGCTATTCAAGGATGAGGTTCGGGCCCTCGGCCGTGAGCTGGGCCTGCCCGAGAGTTTTGTTGGCCGCCATCCATTCCCAGGTCCGGGCCTGGCAATCCGCTGCCCGGGTGAGATCACCATCGACAAGCTGGATATCCTCCGCAAGGCCGATGCGATCTATCTGGAAGAAATCCGCAACGCCGGTCTTTATGACGAGATCTGGCAGGCTTTTGCCGCCATTCTGCCGGTTCGTTCGGTCGGTGTGATGGGTGATGGCCGGACCTATGACTATCTCTGCTCACTCCGCGCGGTGACGTCGGTTGATGGCATGACGGCGGATTATTATCCGTTCAGCCACGACTTACTGTCCCGCGTCTCAACCCGTATCACCAATGAGGTGCGGGGCATCAATCGCGTCCTGTATGACGTCACGTCGAAGCCACCAGGCACGATTGAGTATGAGTGACCTGTTTGGGCGCATTGCCGCGCTGAAACAGCGTTGGGCCAATGGTGAGGCGGTTTACAACGCCTGGCTCGGTTTGCCTGATCCCTTAGTCGCCGAGATTATCTCCCGGAACGGTTGGGAAACCGTCACCATCGACATGCAGCATGGGCTGATTGAGCTCGCCAGCTTGCCGAAGATGCTGCAGGCCGTGGGCAATAGTGGTGCTGTGCCACTGGTCCGGGTGCCCTGGAATGAACCTGGTGTGATCATGAAGGCATTGGATGCGGGCGCTGCCGGCATCATCGCGCCGATGATCAATTCAGTAGATGAGGCGAAGGCATTTGCCGATGCTTGTCGCTATCCGCCAGCGGGTAGCCGCAGCTATGGCCCCATTCGGGCCGGTATGCAGGCTGAGGGCTATGCTGCCAAGGCCAATGACCACATTCTAGCCTTTGCCATGATCGAAACCCGGGAGGCTTATGAGGCGAGGGAAGAGATCATTGCTACCGATGGCATTGATGGGGTGCTAATCGGGCCCAGTGATTTGAGCTTATCCCTCGGCTTCCAACCCGGCCGCGACCCTGATGAGGCCGAGGTGGTTTCCGCCATTGCCGATATTCGGGAGGCTGCGGAAGCGGCGGGCAAACTATCGGCCATCTACACAATCACAACGCCAGCCGCGATCCGCGCGGCTAGTGAGGGCTTCTCACTTGTTATTGGGTGCAATGATGGTGCGATGGTGACCGAGGGGGCTAAGGCCCGCCTCAGTAAGCTTAAGCGCTAAGCTTCGTGGCCGGACTTAATTAGTGGCCGGACCAGCCCGGCGCGTAGCGTGAGCGTGGTGGCTTTGGCATCGCGGCGGTTGAGCCACCGCTAACACCTTGCTTGGACAACTCAATTTCTAGCTTCGCAAGATGGCGTCGCATGGCATGAAGCTGGGTGGCCAGGGTCATGGCGACCTGTTCTGGTTGGTCGCTGGCGCCGTCACTCTCGCGCCAATTGGCATAGGCCTTAATCAGCATCTCGGCCTGATCGCTCAAACCCCGAACAACTGGGTCTTTAAGCATTGGGCTCTCAGGTACCGCTTGTGCCTCCACGGGCCGAAGTTGGCTTGGGTTTTCAATTGAGCCAGTGGTGCGTCGAACCGGGGTCGGTAGATGCTCTACACCGGTCAGGTCGCCATAGATCGTCTCAGCTTTTTTGACGATGTATGAGATGGCGCTGGGCGTGCAATCAAAGTCGTCCGCGATCTTAGTAAGGGTCGCACCCCGTTGATATTGTTGCAAAATACCTGGCCAGGCAGTCTGCGGTATCCGGCGTCCCCGACGCTTAGTTGATTTGCGTTGGGCCTTCTTACTTGGCTTGGCGGGCGTTTGGCGCGTGGCATCCATGACGTATTGCAACGAACATCATATGCGGGTTGTGGAACACCACATGGCTATGCGACTGGCCCTGACACACACCAGCCGAAAAGCCTATTAAGACAAATGACTCGGTGATTCAGCGATTCGTCGGGATTTTTGGTGTATGGCGCAGAACGCAACACCGGATTCGTGGGCATGTAATGCTCACAAATAAGAGAGCGATTCCTGACCGTGCCGGCGTTTAGCGGCAGTGGGGCAGGAATTTGAGGATGCTCTCAATCACCAGCTCTGGGTACTCAGCATGGGGCGTGTGATTGCAGCGTTTCAGCCCCATCATCTCCGCATGACCCTGGATGCCATCCCGGATCGTGGTCAGCTGGGCAAAGCTGCCATACTGGTCTTCCTCACCTTGGATGCCGAGTACGGGGCATCGGATCATCGGCAAGCGGTTGATCATGTTCCAGGCTTTAAAGGCCGGGTGGGTCCAGGTCTTGTANCAACGCTGGAAGATCCCCTCAGGGTCAGCGTGATACTTAGATAGGCCATCACGAAGGTCACCGCTGGAGTAAGCCCGGGCGGCACGGCGAATACCTTTAATCGTCTCGTCTTCCACCATCACATGGGGCGCTTCAACGATGCAGCCTTGGACCTTGTCTGGATTGGTCGCGGCCATCATCAGAGCAATGGTGGCGCCATCGCTATGACCCATCAGGATGGCACGTTCGATACCACGCTCGGCCATCACGGCTGGCAATACCTCATCCGCCTCACGCTTCAGGTAGTCGGCATCTGGTGCCACCTCATCCTGATCATCTCGTGGGATCGGGGTCGATTGGCCATGGCCCTGACGGGAATAGGCGAGGCCACTACAACCGGTGGCCTTACAAAGGCGGTCGGGGAAATCACGCCATAGACCAGCGGAGCCCAACCCCTCATGCAGGAAGATGATCGTCGGCGCCCACCGCTCGCTGGCAGGTATCCAGCGATACTCCAGTTCGACCCCATTGAGGGTCAGCCGATCAAGATCGGTTGGTGGGGCCACCTTTTCCATTAAGCAGCTGCCGCGGCGGCCTCTTCAGCGGTCCACAGATTGGCAGCACCACGTACGCCGCTGCTGTCGCCGTGGACAGCCGGGCGGATTGGTACATCCACACCATCTGAGAAGCAGTATTTGTTCAAGAGACCGGGCAGGTTGTCATAGAGCCGGTCAAAGTTCGACATGCCGCCACCCAGAACGATCACATTCGGATCGAGGATATTGATGACATGGGATAGGGAGCGGGCGAGGCGATCCTCATACCGTTCAATAGAGGCAATTGCCTGCGGGTCACCGGTGCGGACCAAATTGTGAATGGCAGGGCCATCCAGTTCTTGGCCGGTGTGCTTGGCGTGATCGCGGGAGAAGCCGGGGCCAGACACCCAGGTCTCAATGCATCCATACTTACCGCAATAGCATTTGGGGCCCGGCAGTTCTTCAGCGCTCGGCCAAGGAAGTGGGTTATGGCCAAACTCACCAGCGATTGCATGGCGGCCGGTTACGGCGCGGCCGTTAATGGCGATGCCAGCACCGGTCCCGGTACCGATGATGACGGCAAAGACAACCTCAGCACCGGCGGCGGCACCGTCGGTAGCCTCGGATACGGCCAGACAGTTGGCGTCGTTTTGCGCGCGTACGGGGCGGCCCAGGGCGGCTGCCACATCCTTGTCGAATGGCTTGCCAATCAACCATGTGGAGTTGGCATTCTTCACCAGGCCACTAGCTGGGGAGATTGCCCCGGGCATACCAATGCCAACCGTCGATGTATCGCCCACCTGGCGCTCCACGGCCTTAATCAGATTGTCGATGGCAGCAATTGTGCCCTCGTAATCATCCTTAGGGGTCGCCACGCGCTGACGAAGCAGCTCGTTCCCGGTGTTATCAAGGGCAACCGCCTCAATCTTGGTGCCGCCCAAATCAATGCCAATACGGATCATCGGTCGTTCTTTTATGTCTTTATATCTAACGGTGATGCGCTGGTTTGCGAGCCGAGGGCCCTCTTGGTGGCCAACGGCAAACCGGCGCTCGTTAAAGCCGATGCGGGGCATGGTTGCAAGCACCGGTGTGCCAGATGCGGTTAAGATTTCCCCCCAGGGCATGCACAGCTGTTTTGAATAACCATGGTCATATTCGGTTGCCAAATTTGACGGCTTTGCGGCACACTCCGGGTCCAATTTAGGCGGGTGGGGGCACCATTCACGCCTAAACCGACGGCGATAGCTGCGGGACATTTTGGTTGTCTCGATCTGCAAGCGCGGTTGTTTCGATTGGCCTCAACAAACAGGAAGCCATCCATGTTTTCTGGACCAAGTTCTGTAAACCTGCCGCGACAGCTTCGTCGCCTTGCCTCTATTGCGATCACAACCATTGCCACCCTGGGCTTTGCCGGGCAGGCGCTTGCCACCTGTTACTCCGCGAAGGAAGCCGCAGCGGAACAGGCAATTCGCCTGCATTCGGAGTTGATGGTGGTTGGCTTAACCTGTGCCGCACAGTTTAACGACCCGGCGCTTTTCGTCCGGTATGCCAAGTTTACGAATCAACACCGTGCCGACATCGTGGCCCATGAAGAGGCGATGATCGGTTACTTCGCAAAGCATGCTGAGGGGAATGCCAAGCGTCGCTTTGACCATTGGCGGACATCCATCGCCAATGCTGTATCGACCCGTGCGGCCTACAGCTCTGCTGAGATCTATTGCAGCAATAAGGGCGAGATGTTGGAGGCCCTTGAGGGCGCCCCGCAATTTAACAGCAAACCGCTTAAAGCGATCCTGACCACCGCACCTGAAGCCGCGGTGACCAGTCGCCCGCTTTGCACCCAAGAGGCAGTGGCATCTAGCACCGCCGAGTAACCGATCGCCCATCGATTAAAGCGAATCGCGCAGCCCAGGTTGCGCGATTTTTTATTGTGCTTTGCTCCCTTCCTAGGCTGCTGCCGAGTCGTTTTCCGATTCGACAGCGGGGGCACAGGCAAAAAACCTGTAATCCCCAGCAAATGTTGCATTCACTTGGTTGCAGATTTGTCGCTCTGGTACCTTTTCCAGGCACAAATTGTGCAGTTGGTGGCGTTAGCTGCTGATCAACAGGAGAGGGACGATGCTGTGCGCTTGGTCTGGTAAGGCCGGGCGCTATCCGGTGTCGACATATATATGACCGAGACGATCAATACGCCGATGCGTGATGAAGCGTTGGCAGCAACCCACCCACGTGCGCGTGGTGGTGTCTCTTACCTTCCACAATCTGCCCCAGCCGTGATTGAGGTGAAGCGCCCGTTGCTGCCGCGTCTGTTTGGTTGGTTATCACTGTTGGTCAGCATTGGTTGGGTTGGTGGCCTCGGCTACCTCCTGGTTCAACAAGGTCTAGACCTTCAGACCACCCCGGTTTTGGAGATCATTAGCCAGTTCAGCGTCGGTATCGCACCGCTTGCCGTTCTATGGCTGATTGCCCTGTTCATTCAGCGCAATGCCGATCAGCGAACAGTTGCTGAAGCACTCCGCAAAACCTCCGCCCAGATCACCATGCCGGTTGATAAGGCTGAGGCCCGCCTGCAAGCGATTACGGAGGCAACGGACCGTCAGGTCAAAATGCTCGCCGATGCCACCAATCTAGCGATCAGCCGGATTGATCAGGCACGCCAATCCCTCCGCCATGAAACCGAAGCACTCACTGCTGTCTCCGCCCGTAGTGCGGGTGAGGTGGACCGGGTTGGCTCATTCCTTCGAGAGCAAAGTGCCGGGATTGATGAGGCGATTGGCCTGCTTCGTGATCAGGCCAATAATACTGAAGAGCAGACCGCCGCCATTCTGAACTCGCTTGAGGGCCGTACCGGTGACCTTAAGGTCCAGGTAAGCGGCATGGTCGATGAGCTTGGCACCGCAGCCGATACCTTCCAAGAGAAGTTGGAGCAGGCGCGGGAGTCCACCGCTGGTCAATTCAGCAAGGTGGAAGAGACGACCCAAACCATCACGGATCGTCTAACCGACGCCGAGGCTGCCCTGGGCCGCCGTGTCGACGACTACAAAATCCTGGCTGAGAACGCTTCAACACTGGCTGAGAGCCTCGCGGTTCCATTGGGCCGGAATGCGGACCTGTTGCGGACTGCCGCTATTCAGTCGGCTAAGGGCATGCGTGCCGCTAATGAAATGATGCGTCGTCAGTTGACCGCATTTGAAGCAGCACATGGCAATGCATCATCTGTCGTTGATGGCCTGGCCGCGAAGATTGAAGACCAGGTGGCCCGGGTTCAGAAGGCCATGGCCGATGCCAAGGTGAACGGCGACCAGGTCAATGAGCAGTCGAGCCAGACTATCGAGGCATTGCGTGAAGCCACGGTGGCCCTGACTGAGAAGTTCATCGCCATGCGTGGTGAGATTGGTGAGACGGCAACCACCCTGGCCAAAGCAGCGGGGGCAACCCAGCAACTTACCGGTGATCTGAACACCGCGACCGACGCCTTGAAGGACGCCAACAGCGATACGGAAAGTCAGACCGCCACGTTGCGTGGCATTGAAGAAGAGCTCAATGCCCGCCTCGGTGATCTGCGTAGTCTGGATGCAACCCTTGTGGCCCAGGCTGAGCGGGTTCGTGCTGCTGGTGAGAATGCTAAAGGGACCAGTGACCTCGTCGTCGATCAGCTGTCTGAGTCTATCGCGAAACTTCAAGAGGCCGGTGAACAGACCAAGGTCGAGGCCGAAAGCTTTGTCGCGACCCTGGATGGTCAGGAAGAGCGTGTCGATCAACTCTCCAAGCATCTGCTCGGCAGCAGCCAAGCCATGAACGACAATCTGGGCGAAGAGGTGAACAAGCTGACCGCCCTGACCAATGGTGCTCTGGAGCAGCTAACCTCCATGCGGGATAGCTTGTCCCGTGAGGCGCTGGCGCTTGGTGAGGCGGCTAACGATGCTGTTTCCCAGGTCAACCAAGCCTCTGCCGGTTTGGATAATCAAGCTGAGCAAATCAATCAGGTGGGTGAGACCGTCGCCGAGAACTTGGGCGTTGCCAGCAAGCGCGTCGCTGATGAGCTTGAGGTTCTGCGCTCCGGTGCCGCGGAGACCGAGGCGCGGGTTAACCGCATCGGTACGAAGATCAGCGAGCAAATTGGCGAGCTGAAATCCGGTATGCAGCGTGTCCAGTCCGATATGGACGACATCATCACTAACTTCTCCAAGCGTGGTGGCGATCTGGGCGAGCTGTCACGCATGACCCTCGACAACCTGAACGCCGTGTCCTCGCGTTTGACCGAGACGGTGACCGAGGCCGATGCCCTGGTTGGCAAATCGCTTAACCGCATTGGTGATATTGAGGGCGATCTGTCCGGCAAGCTCGCTGAACTGCAAGAATCTTCGGATCTCGCCGGTGAGCGTCTGGCATCTATTGCAGCAACCTTCGACCGTGAGATGGCCAACATCACCGGTAAGCCGGATGAGGTTCTTGAGAAGGTTCAGGCGTTGTCTGATCAGTTGGGTGAGAAGCTGGATGACGTTGATGCCCTGGTCGACCGTACGGGTCAGCGGGTTGATAACCTCAGCAAGGGTCTGCAAGGTCGCCTGAACTTCCTGAACGACACCTTGGGCGATGCGCTTGGTGAGTTTGGTTCGGTTGAGGAGCGTCTGCGCACCTATCTGGATCAACTCAGCGAAGGTGCCGAGGGCAATACCGAACGCCTACGTGGCCTAGGCCAAGCCTTGGTCGAGGAAGTCAGCCAGATCAACGATATGGCCGATGAGACGGTGAATAAGCTGAATGGCGCGCTTGGTGAGCTGCGCTCCGACCTCGACGGTGTGCTTAACCAGACAAATGATCAGGTTAGCCAGCTCGACAGTGTTCGCATGTCACTTAGCAACCAGTCGAACCAGTTCGTGACATCAACCGAGACGGTGTTCATCCGGATTGGCCAGATTGAGAACAAGATGATGGAGCAGCGGGCCAACTTCGCTGCTGCCTATGACGCCACGCTGAACCGCCTGGAAGACAGCACGATCAGCCTCGGTATCCGCCTACAAGAACTGGGTGATCGTACCGACCGGGTTGTGAAGTCACTTGAGGGTGCAAGCTCTAGCGTGTCCCGCCATTCTGAGAAGCTTATGGAGGCCGCCGACAGCGCGTCGACCAAGTCGAGCGATGTGTCCGATACCTTCCGTCGCCATGCCGAGGCTCTTGCCGAGGCGGCAGAGAAGGCAATGGAGCAGGCCAAGCTGATCAAGGATACGGACTCTGAGGCCCAGCGTGACGCCTTCCTGGCGGCCGCGAAATTCGTGATTGAGAGCCTACACTCAATCTCTGTCGACTTTGTTCGGATGCTCGATGATGAAGCGCCTGAGGCCCTCTGGAAGTCGTTTGCTTCTGGTGACACCAGCGTCTTTACCCGCCGCCTTGTGTCCAGCAAGGACAAGATTGCGGTTGGTAAGATCAAGATGCTGTTTGAAGAGAACAGCGAATTCCGCCTCTATGTTCAGCGCTATATCCGCCAGTTCGAGGAAGTGTTTGGCCGGGCAATCAGCACCGATCACGGTGATCTGCTGAGCTCAACCTTCATGACCTCAGATATCGGTAAGCTCTATCTAGCGCTTTGCCAGGGCATTGAGCGTCAACCGCTCTCCGATGAAGACATCGAAAAAATGCCAGCCCAGGGCCAGGCCTAACCAACAGGGTTAGACAGCTTGGTAGCGATAGGCGCCATCATCTGCCATCTGGCGGGTGAGGGCGCCACTCGCCATCAGACAGTGCAGATGGGCCAGGGCCTCACCCATGGCAAAGCCCCATTGATGGGGGTCCAACTGCCGGTCGAACAGGCGCAGCATCACCTCTTTACCGGTGGATGGATCCTTACAGGCCTCAAGGGTGAAACGCAGCCGCTCTTCATGGTGAGCTGCTAACCAGTCGATGCGGGCATGGAGCCCCCTAAACGGCCGACCATGGCTTGGCAGAACCAAGCACTCATCGGAAACTTGTGCGCGTACCTTGGCGAGGGAGTCGCGGAACTCATCAAGCGGGTTGGCTTCCTGCTCATCCGCCCAGACGCTAACATTCGGGCTGATCTCAGGCAGGATATGGTCGGCCGCGATGAAGATCTTCCGCTCAGCACTGTGAAAACAGGTCATCTCTGGCGCGTGGCCGGGTGTTGTGATGATTGACCAGTCACCGCCGCCCATCTTGATAACTGCACCATCAATCAGGCGGTTGTAGGTGCGGGGAATTGGACTGACCCGCCGGGCATAGAGATTACCCCGGCTACCGATCTCAAGCAGTGCCTCAGCCTCAACCCCGGCTTTGCGATAGAAGGCCGTGCCATTGGCAGCCAGCCGGTCGCTGTCGTCGAGGGATAGCCACCGCGCCTTCATCCAGTCGGTGCGCGGCATGAAAAGCGGGGCCCTAAACCGACCGCATAACCAACCGGCCAGGCCCACATGATCAGGATGGAAATGTGTGGCAATAATCCGGTTGATCCGAAACCCGGAGAGCGGCCCATCAAGCAGATCGTTCCAGACCTGGCGCAGGTGATCCGTATCAATGCCCGTATCGATCAGGGTCCAGCCATCACCATCATCCAGCAACCATAGATTTACATGGTTGAGGGCAAATGGCAGCGGCAGGCAAAGCCAGAGCAGGCCAGGTGCAATCTCTACCGGCTCTAGAGGATTTGGCCGTTCCGCCCATGGGAACTCTAGGCTGGGCGCTGAAATCGTATCGGGCAAGGCTTTATCCCCTGAAAAATCAGTGTCTTAGCGGGCGAGGCTGATTGTCTCTTTTCGCGCGCCATTACAGGGCTTAATTTCTAACCCAAGCATATGCCCCGATGCCACCATCTGCGGGCCAAGAACAATGAATGCGATCAGCTAAGCGCGGGTGTCCAAACCATGTCAGAAGCCATCAACAGCCAAACTGAAAGCCGGGCCAACCTAGCCGCCGATTTGGAGAAGGCGCGGTTGGCAATGCGTAAGAGCTATCGCCTCGGTGAGGAAGATCAGGTGCGCCGTATTCTGGCTGGCCTTGATCCGGTTCGATCCGCCCAGGCTGGCATCAACGCCCGGGCCCATGGCTTGGTGGAGGGGATGCGCGCCGCTGATGATGGTGGCGATCCGCTTGAAGACTTCATGAACACCTATGATCTCTCAACTCGTGAGGGGGTCGCCCTGATGTGCCTTGCGGAGGCGCTGTTGCGCATTCCGGATGCCGACACGGCGAATAAGCTGATCAAGGACAAGCTGGGCGAGGGGGAATGGCGTAAGGCAGCGGAGGAGGCTGATGGCCTGTTCGCCAATGCCTCAACCTGGGCGCTGATGCTGAGTGGTAAGGTCCTGCGTGCCGATACCGACGATAGTGATGCGGGCAGCATCTTTGATCGGATGGTCGCCCGCATGGGCCAGCCGGTTATTCGCCAGGCCATGCTTCAGGCGATGCGGATCATGGGGCGCCAGTTTGTTATGGGGCGCACACTTGAAGAGGCCCTTGACCGGGCCCAACCGGCGGAACGCATCGGCACCAGACACAGCTATGACATGTTGGGGGAAGCCGCGCGCACGGCCAAGGATGCTGAGCGCTACTTCGATGCCTATGAGCAGGCGCTGAACACCTTGGCACAGCATCGGACAGTGGCTGCAGCTGACGGGCAGTCGGTGTCGGTGGCACCCGGCATCTCGGTAAAGCTATCAGCCTTACATCCGCGATACTCAATTCTACAGGCAGACCGCGCTGTACCGGTCTTGGTTGAGCGGCTTAAGAAGCTGGCTCTTGCAGCGAAGGCAGCGAATATCGGCCTCTGTGTCGATGCGGAGGAGGCACGCCGCCTAGACGTCTCCCTCGATATCATTGAGCAGGTTTACAGCGATCCCGAGCTTGAAGGTTGGGAAGGCTTCGGCCTTGCGATCCAGGCTTACCAGAAGCGTGCGGTGGACCTTGTCGATTGGCTGATCGCGCTCGCCGAACAACATGGCCGGCGCATGATGGTTCGGCTGGTTAAGGGCGCCTATTGGGATAGTGAGATTAAATGGTCCCAAGAGGGCGGGTTTGACGAATACCCGGTCTTTACCCGCAAGCATCACACCGACCTGTCATACCTCGCCTGTGCGGCCAAGATGTTGGACCGGCGCGATGTGCTGTTCCCGCAATTCGCCACCCATAACGCCCATACGGTGGCAGCAATCTTAGAGCTTGCCGATCAGGCACCATTTGATGGGCAAGAGCGCTCCTTTGAGTTCCAGCGCCTCCATGGGATGGGGGAGGAACTGTATGCCGAATTGGCTCGAGCGAACCGCCCAATGCCAGCTTGCCGGGTTTATGCGCCGGTTGGCAGTCACGAGGATCTGCTCCCCTATCTAGTCCGTCGCCTGCTTGAGAATGGTGCTAACACATCGTTTGTGAACCGGCTTCAGGATGCCAAGCTGCCGATCAGTGATGTTATCCGGGATCCATTACCCCTGGCTGAACAGTCAGGCGGGGCACCACATGCAAAGATCCCGCTGCCACCCAATCTTTATGGTGATAACCGACCGAACGCCAAGGGGATGGAGCTTGATGATCCCCTGGTCAGTGCCCGCCTGCAACGCAACGCAAAGGCGGTGTTGGAACGGCAATGGCAGGTGAAACCCGTTGCCTTGGGCGTCAGCGGCGGCGGGGCAGAGGCACCAGTGGCCGAACCATCCGACCTACGCCGTACGATTGGTCAGAAGACATATGCCGATGAGGCGCAGGTTGAGAAAACCATCACGGCAGCGTTGGAGGCATTTCCCGATTGGCGGGATAAGCCGGTTACCGAGCGTGCGGATTGCCTGCGCCGGTTTGCCGATCTGCTTGAAGACAATATGGCGACATTGATCGGCCTTTGCTCTGCTGAGGCGGGCAAGACCTTTGACGATGGCATCGCCGAGGTTCGGGAAGCTGTCGATTTCTGCCGTTACTACGCGCTGCAAGCTGAGGCCCTCCAGGGCGAGCCAAGCACGATGCCGGGCCCAACGGGTGAGCAGAACCGCCTCCATATCGAAGGGCGAGGTGTGTTCGTCTGTATTAGCCCCTGGAACTTCCCATTGGCGATCTTCACGGGGCAGGTGGTTGCCGCCTTGGTGACCGGCAATTGCGTCATCGCCAAACCGGCTGAACAAACCTCGCTGATGGCCGGTGAAACCGTTCGGTTGATGCAAGAGGCAGGGATACCAGAGGGGGTAATCAATCTGTTGCCCGGCACGGGCGGTGAGATTGGGGTGCCCCTGGTTAATGATCCACGGATTGCGGGTGTTGCCTTTACTGGCTCCACTGAAACGGCCCGTGCGATCAATCTTTCCCTGGCCCAGCGTGAGGGGCCCATCGTGCCACTGATTGCCGAGACAGGCGGTCAGAATGCGATGATTGTCGATAGTACCGCGCTGACGGAACAGGTCGTTGACGATGTCATCATGGGGGCTTTCCGCTCCGCCGGGCAGCGCTGCTCGGCGACCCGTGTAATGTTTGTTCAATCCGATGTGGCTGATCACACGATTGAAATGCTGGTCGGCGCGATGCAAGAGCTGCGGGTTGGTGACCCCATGGAGCTGACCACCGATGTGGGCCCCGTGATCGATGCCGATGCCAAGCAGATGCTGGAGGCCCATATCGACCGGATGAAACGGGAGGGCACGTTGCTTGGCACCACGCCAATCAGTGAAGAGCTAACCGAACACGGTACCTATGTTGCCCCAACTGCGTTTGAGATTGACCGGCTTAGCCGCCTTAAGCGCGAGGTCTTCGGCCCCATTCTCCACGTGATCCGGTATGAGCGAGGGTCGCTGGGTAAGGTGGTCGAGGCGATCAACAGCACCGGTTACGGCCTGACCTTCGGGGTCCATAGCCGCATCGACAGTTTCGCTCGGTCGATTTGTCGGCGGATCAATGCCGGCAACGCCTATATCAACCGGAATACTATCGGTGCGATTGTCGGGGTTCAGCCCTTCGGTGGGATGGGGCTATCGGGTACGGGGCCCAAGGCGGGTGGCCCCCATTACCTGCATCGCTTTGTGACCGAACGTCATGTCAGCGTGAACACCACTGCTGCTGGCGGTAACACGAGCCTGGTGACCCTGACCGACGATGTCGAGTGAGGCACCGACGCCAAGCCCGGTTCCTGGCGTAAGGCGTCGCATCGGGCCGTTATCAAAGCTGCTGCTATTCCTCGGCCTGTTCGTGGCGGGCTTCCTGCTGTCCTGGCCTTGGTCTGGTCCGCATCTGATCCGGGCGGTTGCCCCGGGCTTTCTGCCAGATGGCTGGGTGTTGTCCTTGGGCGATATCCAGACCGATCTGGGGGCAACCAGGCTGCATGATGTCAGCTTGGAAACAAGTCTGGGTTGGTCCATCAAAGAGGCACGGATTGATATCCTGCACCCTATGTCCCTTAAGGCGCCGGAGCTTACAGATGTCAGGATACAGATTACCGGTGGGCGCGTTATGCAGGCCCCGGTCGATAGGGTGGAGCCGGCCGATCCGTTCGAGCCGACCGGGATAGATCTTACAAACCCGCTGCAGTTGCTGCCAGAGTTGCCCATCCCAACCCCGGGTATCTTGCCAATCGGCGGTCTTACCCTGCGTGACCTAAGCGTAGGTCTCGCCGATGCATCATCTGGTCGTTTGTCTGGTGAACTTGTTAGGGGGCAGGGCGGGGCGCTCGAGCTTAGCCTCGATAGCGTGTCCGGCACAGATGTCCCTGGCTCTGCCCAGATTGAGTGGCAGGGCAATGCCACCGTCAGTGTCACCGCGCTATTACCACGGTTGGAACATGCCGTTTCCCCCAGCTTCGCAGTCGACGCTGAGGGCGTTGAGATTGACCTCACCATTCCCCAGGGCGTCTGGCTGGACAGTCATGGCCAGGCTAAGGCGACTTCCGTTGCGCTAAAGTTGATCGGTGAAGACCAGCCCATTCTTGAAGATCTAGCAATCGCGCTCGACATGCGGGATGGGTTTGGGGCTGGCGCCCTGATGACGGTGTCACATCCTAATGATGCCGTGGCGCTCGATGCCTCCGCCTTGCTGAATGATGGCTTAACAGTCGAGTTCAACCTTGGGGCGCAGGGCGAGTGGCTATTCACGCTAGATCCCAGGCTGCTGCTAGAGCCCACGGCAAGCATCGGCGTTAGCGGTGCGGTGATCGGTAACGCGACTGACAACCTATCCGGCCGTTTTCAGGTAGAAGGTGACGGGCTTGGTTGGTCCGGAATGGTCCAGTCTGCCAGCATCGAGGCCGCGGGTCAGTTTGGTTATGCCAATCAGAAGTTGACGCTGGTGCTCGAAGATACGCTCAACCTCAGTGGGCGCATTCAGGCCTTAAATGGCGGTGAGTTCAACGGCCGTTTTGAGCACCTGCCAACGATAGAGTTTAGCGAGAACAATCTTAAAACCGGGCCCTTAGAGCAGCCAATTGTTATGGCGGTTAATGCCGCGATGCCCAGCTTCTTTACCAACATGGAAGCGCAGTTGCCCGAACTGGTGTGTTGTTCATCCCAATCCCTGAGCTTTACGGGTGCAGAGCTGAGCTCAAGCCTAAGCCTAACAGATGGTGCTGAACCCATAGTGACATCCGATGGCAATCTGACTGGCACCATCGGCTTTAATGGCGATGTCACCCTGGTGTCTGATCTCAACCATGTGTTGGGCGTTGGACCCATCCAACGGGTGTCCAGCAGCGGTGAGATCGCGGTTAAGTCGGGAGAGGTTGAGAGCGATTTGGCTGGTATCGCCGCCTTATCCCTAGTCCCTGTCACTCCCTTAAACATTGGCTATCAATGGCAGGGTGGGGGACCGCTAGCCGGTCCGTATGAGGCAGAGATTGAAGCGAGAGCCGTCGATTTGTTCGGTGCGCCCGCTTTAAGGGCAGCCGCGAAGATCAAGCCAGCACCGATCCAGATTGATGTGGAGATAGCAGAACAGCTGATCACCGTGGACCAGACGTGGTTCGGCCCTGGTTCTCCAATCATGCCACCTAGTTTAGCTGGCTGGGTCACATCCCTTACCGGGGCGGTAAATGTGACGGGCAATGGAAGCTATAACGCGGAGGAGGTTGCTGCCTCTGGCGCTTTGAGTGTTTCTCTTGGTGAGTTAGGGCTGGCGGGAACATCACTTGAACAGCTGGAGCTTAAGGCTCCTTTGACGCTCTCCGGCACGGTTGAGCGGCCGCTCTATGATCTGCCGATAACGGCGCGATTTGATCAATGGCAGCTGGGTGAAGGGATCGTTGCCTCTGATTTCTCACTGCAGGGAAAACTAGAACCAAGCCGCTTCCGGTTTGATGGCGCCGATTTCGATCTGTTCGGGGGGCGGATACTCATAGAGCCCTTGGACTACCGCTTGGATTTCAATGACCAGATTGAGACCACGCTTCGAGTGGACGGGCTTAACCTGGATAAGGCTGAACAGGTGCTGGGTACTGACTCGACATCGTTGCAAGGGCAATTAACCGGCGATGTGATCATCCAATCGGGTGAGAATGGCATCACCCTTAGAGAGGGCGCGTTCAATTCTTCGAATGGCATTCTCAGCTACAAGAGCGATGTGCCATTAGGCGCAACGGCTGAACAGGCAGCGCTTGCCTTCGATGTGCTGGAGAATTTCCACTATGACAGCCTGGATGTGGCCCTTGAGGGGGCACTTGGTGGCGAACAGATGGCAAATCTTCGGCTTGCCGGTCGTAATCCTGACATTTATGACGGGTATCCGATCAATCTGAACATTAATCTCAGTGGAACGCTCGATGCTATCGCCCGCCGCAGCCTGGATGCGCTTGCCATCCCCGACCGTTTGGTGGAACGTCTTCAACAGCGCTAGCCGATTGGGCCTTGGCCTGGTCTTGGTAGTAGTTGTTGCCGCGTGCCAACCAACCGTGAGGGTTGAGGCGCCAGACGAACCCATCGAAATCAATCTGAATGTGAAGATTGAGCAAGAGGTTCGTGTTAGAATCGAACGTGAAGTCGATGATTTGTTTGAACAAAACCCGGATATCTTCTGATGCTTAACCGTGTTTTTAGCCGCCGTGCTGCTTTCACCGCCATCGCTGCTGGTCTGATGGCCGCCACCGCTGTTTCTGGTCCCGCTTTGGCCCAACAGCTGAGCTTGGATGTGGCCCGGTCACAAGGTTTGGTTGGTGAGCTGCCAAATGGTTTGATTGGCGCGATTGTGAATGATCCGGCCGTTATTCAGCTGGTCCAGAAGATCAATGTTGATCGTCTCGCGGCATACCAAAACATCTCACGGGTTGAGCAGACGCCGCTATCCCAGGTTCAGGCTATCGCCGGTCGTAAGATTTACGAAAACGTGCCACGCGGCACCTTCGTCCAGGCGCAAGACGGCAGCTGGGTAAAGAAGTAAGCCCTCAGCTCTTGCTTCTTACGGAAACTCGCAGGACTGGTGGGTCGCGAGTAGGAAGCTGCGTGGCCCCTCGCTGAAGATGAAGCGATGCTCCCGATCGCCGATGACGATGCGGTCGTTGATTGGCAACGCGCCATCGGTCTCAACAATCCGGCCATCAACTAGCGTGAACTCCACGGTTACTCGCTCCGCTGGGTTGTACCAAGCGACTGGATTGCCCAATTCATCATCTGCTGGTTGACCCGTCGCCGTGATCTGAACCGCCCCCAGGGCAAAGCTAACGCGGTCATCCACGCCCTGCTGTGGGGTTAGGCGGGTTGTTGGGCGGAACCGCTTCACCTCAATCCGCTTACACCGATCGACGGCGGAGAGGTTTTCCAAGACAAAGGCCAGGCGATCAACCGCCATGCCATCATCAATACGGTCCTTCAATTGCCCGACGAGAGGCCGCAAGGCTGGTGGTGGCACGTCTTGGTTATAGAGCTCTTCGACCAAGCCTTTCTCAGCGGTGGTTCGGTCAATCTCCACCTGCATGATCCGCAGGCCTTCATTCAGGCCATCCCGAACGGACTCCAGCTCGGCGATCTGGGCGTAGAGATCGGCATCTTTTGAAATCACGCTTTCCCGGCCAAAATAGAAACCACCCGCTGCCGCACCACCAATTAGGGTCAGGGCGAGGGTGATATAGAACCGGCGCCGTTTCTGGCGGCGGGCCTGTTGGCGGCGAGTTTCAAAGAGGCCGGTCATCGTGGCGAGGCTTCAGTGGTTACGGTTGTCGATTACGGGGCCACTGCCGGGATCAGCATTGGCGTCATCATTGAATAAACCAACCAAAGCAGGACAACCAGCGGCGCCCCACCACGGGCGTAGTCGATGAAGCGATAGTTGCCTGGGCCCATCACTAAGAGGTTGGTCTGATAGCCTATCGGGCTGGCGAATGAGCAGTTGGCGGCCAAGACAACCGTGATGGCAAAGGTGATCGGTGGGATGCCAAGGCTCTGCGCCAGGCTAACGGCAATCGGGGTAAACAGAACCGCACAGGCGTTGTTGCTCAACAGATTGGTGGCAATGGCAACGATCAGGAACAGTAAGCTGGCCGTCATGGCCGGGCCTGGCTCACCCGATAGGATAAAGAACTTCCGGGCCAGAAACTCTGCCGCACCAGTGAACTGCATGGCTGCACCAAGGGCGAGGGAGGCCGCGACCAGCAGCACAATCTTCCGATCAATTGACCGAACGGCCTGACGAACGTTCAGGCAGCCCAGCGCAATCATCGCGGTCACGCCTACAATGGCCGCAACGGCAATAGGCAAGATCTCAAGTGCAGTCAGGGCAACTGTCGCGATAAAGACTGAGATGGCATGGGGTGCCCGGCCTGGGATCGGCATATCGCGAAGGGAGCGCGCCAGTACCAACAGGTCTGGGTTGGGTTCCAGCGACTTCATCAGCTCGCGATTGCCCATAATCAGCAGCACATCACCGGCCTGCAGGCGCGTTTCAGATAGGCGGCCACGGACCATGCGGGCACGTCGCTGAACACCCAGGACAACCCCGCCAAACCGCTCATTGGAGGTCAGCTGATCAATGGTGCGATCCGCCAGGCGCGACGCTGGGGCGATCATAACCTCGGCCAGGATACGCTCCGGCCCCATCCGCTTTAGCTTCTCGCTTGTATCACTGGCGGTTGCTTCATCATCGACGGCGTCTTCGGTGACCTGAACGCTGACTTCATCATGAACGGTAGCTGGGGATTCCGGCATTAGCAGGCCGCCCGCATTACCGGATAACAGCTCGGATAGTGCGGCGCGGGTTGCGGCCACGATAAGGATATCGCCAGCCTTAACCTCATAACTCTCAAACGGTGCACCAATCATCACCATGCCGCGGTGAACCTGGCGGAGGTTGATGTTGGGCAGCTTCTCGAGCTTGCCGCCGCTGACCTTGGTGCCGATTAGTGCGCTCTCTTCAGGCACGGTGAGCTCTGCGATGAATTGCTTACCAGACCCCGCAAACTCAGCGAGTAGGGTGCCACGGTCTGGCAAGAGACGCGGTAGGATCAGCAGAACGTAGACAAAGCCGACAGCCGCGAGGGTGATGCCCGGCCAAAAGAACTCAAAGAAGCCGAGCGGTTCAAAACCCAGATCAGTGAGGGCACTAGAGACAAGTAGGTTGGTGGATGATCCCACCACGGTCGTCATGCCGCCCAGAATGGCCGCATAGCTTAGTGGCATCATGACCTCGCCTAAGGGGCGGCGCGCCTCAACGGCCAGGGTCTGCATAATCGGAATAAAGATAATGACCAGGGGCGTGTTGTTCAGCATGCCACTGATGGTCAGGACAGCTAAAAGGGCGATGATGATCCCAAGGACGGGGGCATTCCTGGCCGTTCCCTCCATCAACCTGACTGCCGGTGTTAGGGCATTGGTCTGGACCAACCCCTGACCGATGATCAGGAGGGCAATCACCGCGACTAGCGACGGGTTGGCAAAGCCCGAGAGTAGGGTGGTGGCATCAAGCTGGTTCTGCCCATCTGGTCCAGGAACCGGAAAAACCTGATAGAGGACAAGCAACAGCGCGATCGTGGTCAGTGCCACAAGCTCAAGCGGATACTTCTCCCAGGCGAAGGCACCCATCACCAGAAGTAAGATCACCACCACCATGGCGATATGTATCGATTGATCGAGGATGATCACCGGCTGGTTTTGAATCCGTGTTGGGGCAAAGGGTGGGGCAAGCTATGCGGCTATCGCAATAGCGCCTGTGTCTGATCTGGCGAAGCCTAAGGATCGTCGCGCAGGAAGTCGAGACCGAAGCTTGGGGTTACGAACTCACCCAGGTTTTTCAGCGCAAAGCGGAAGAAGATCGTGTCGCCTTCCTCGATACCGTCACGTTGGGTGAAATCACGGCTCGCCTGAACAGAGAACAGGAAGCACTCATCCTGATAGGTGAGCTGGAAGCCGGTTTGCAGTGAACCAGACTCATCGCCCAAGTCACGGCGGTGGAACGCACCAGCGGACCAGTTGTCATTCATTCTGGATCGGGCGCTCAAGAACAGTTGCTGGCGATCATCTTCGGTATCCGTGCCCTCAATCCCCTCGGTGAAGAGATAGGAGCCCGCAACCCGCATGATGGGCTGGCCAGCAGCGAAGGTAACCTCATGACGTCCTGCGCCGAAGTCATTGTCATCAAAGCGGAATAGATAGTTCACATCGGCGTAGCCAGGCGCAGCAACACGGAGGCCACCGACGATGTCTGAGGTGCGATCCTCAAGCCCGGAATCCTCCGGCAGGATGCTCTCATTATTAAACCGGTGCGATTGGCCCAGGAATAGCTGGCCCTGGCCATTCTGGTTCTGGGCTGAGAACTTCGCGCCATAGATCACGCGGGTGCCGCTCTCTAACCGGTCATCACCGGGGAAGCGGTTATCCCGGAACAGGTTTGAGAAGTCGAACTCAACCGTCGTGCTGTCTTCATTCGGGATATCGGTTTGATCGTCATCGATATCGGGTGAGGCGATGACCGCTGCCATGGGCTCAATGGTTTGGGTGAAGCCCCAGGCCTCCCGCACCATCGGATAGCCGATCATCAGGCTCGCCTGCGGCAGGATACGGCCGTCAGTCTCGTTATCTTCATTCGCGGACGCGGTTGGGTCGCTCAACAGATCATTGCTGAAGAACATGTCTGAGCGCAGGCTTAAATCCAGATCAGCCACCAAACCGGTGTTTGAGATAAAGCGACGCTGCCAGCCAGCCTCGCCTGAGATGCGGGTGTTATCAGGCCCATCGGCGCGGGTAATTGTGCGAAGGCCAAAATCCATGGCCCAACGGCCACCCATCAAACCGTTTGGATCACCGATCAGGCTCCATTCGGCCTGCGGCGCCACAATTGGCTCATCCTCTGGGATGTTTTGGCGGATATCCTCGAAATAGAACGCCTCAATCGCCGCATAGTTTCGGCGATGGAAGTTCTCGGCATAGAGGCGGTTCTCCAGGATGTCCTCGCTGGAGATATTGAACTCACGCCGATAGCTGTCATCCGAGGTCAGCTGCAGGTCCATACCTGCGCGCCAATTCTCGGTTAGGTCAAAGCGGCTGGTACCGAACAAGTGGCCACGGAAATCATCGTCGATCTCCCGACGTGCCGCGCCGACACCTTCTTCCCGGTCAGAATCTGAGATGCTGCCATCGAGGTATAGGTCGCCAAAGCTCCAGCGCTTGCGGAACTCGGCACCGAGCAGGGCGCCCTGATCTGTTGTAATCGTTGTGTTCAGGGTGACATCGGTGCTGCGATCAATGGCAACGTAGTATTCGCCGCTGGCGAAGGTGCCGAGATCGCTGTCGCTACCACCGGTAATGCTCAACAGGCCAGTGCGCTGAAAAACCGTCGGATCCGCATGGGCGAAGTAGGGGGTGTAGAACACCGGCACGCCGAAGAACTCAACCGTCGCATCGCGGTAGATAACATCCTTCGCCGTCTCATCATGAACAACACGGTCGGCCTTGATCTGCCACAGCGGCGGCGCCTCTGGATCATCCTCACAAAGATGACAGGGTGAATAGACGGCGCGGTTTAGGACCGTGACGTTGCCTTCGACCCGCTCACCCGATACGGCGGCGAGGCGGCTATCATCATCCAGCAGAACCCGAAGACGTTCGGCAAAGCCCTCACGAAGATCCCCAGTCACCTCAAACTGATCCGCAAACAGGACATTCCCGTCCTCTTGGGTCAGGGTGACGTTGCCATTGGCAATCGCGAGGTTCTCATCCCGGTCAAAGCTAACCTCATCGGCCGTCAAAACCCGATCGTCGCGGATGATCTCAACATTGCCGCGGGCAATGACCAGGCGCTCATTGCGCTCAAAGATCAGCTCATCAGCGGTGAAGAAGATCGGCGTTTCCTGATCATCTGCCGACAGGCTGCGTTGTTGCTGCGCCGATGCGATGTTAGGGGCGGCAACAAGGGCAGTAAAAAGCAGTAAGCTGGCAAGCCGATTCCGCCCACCATTCGCGGCGTGGAATGGCGTTAAGGCTCTGAGAGAGCTCGATAAACGGTGCTGATTGGGTGTTTCACCCTGCAGACTAGCCATGTCGGTTTTGTCGCCACCCAGCGCCCAATGGTCAATTACAGCTCAGCCGTATGCGAATCACGGCGTGCTTCTGATGCCGTAAAACCACGTTAAATTCAATGATCTGAGGGCCCTAGCGCAGGATTTGAGTATCAACTTTACCTGAATAGCGGGGACAGAATGCGCCCAAAGCTGGGCTCATCACCGCATAAAGGCTGGCATGTGATCGCCAAAACCGACCTCATCCCGGCCGTCATCATCGCCTCGGTCGTTGTTACGGCGGCGCTTTGGCCGGTCATCACGAGAACGGTCATCACGAGAACGGTCATCACGGGAGCGATTATCATCGCGGGAACGGGAACGACGGCGGCGGTTATCCCGACCATCATTCTCCTGATCGCCATCATCACTGGAAGCGCCTTGCTTCTCATCCAGCATATCGTCAGTGGTCTTCCGGCCTTTTGACTTCTGCTTCGGCGCTGGCTTGTCGTTGGCTTCTTCGTCGGTCGCTTGCTTTGCCGGCTTGCCCGACGCTTTGCCCCCGATCTCCATCACCGGAATGGCGCCGCCAACCAGCTTCTCAATGGCATCGACGAACTTGTCGTCTTCTGAGCCAGCGAGTGTGAAGGCGCGACCTTTCATACCGGCACGGCCAGTGCGGCCGATGCGGTGTACATAGTCTTCTGCGTTAAACGGCACATCGACGTTAAACACATGACTTAAGCCTTTGATATCAAGGCCTCTTGCCGCCACATCTGAGCAGACAAGTAGGTTGATCTCATTATCTTTAAAACGCTGCAGCGTTTCGGTCCGGGCAGTCTGAACCATGTCGCCATGAAGCTGGCCTGCTTTATAGCCAGCCTTATCAAGGGCGCGCTTAACGCCATCGATGTCGCGTTTGCGGTTACAGAAGATGAAGGCGTTTTTGACTTCTTCCTGATCAAGCAAGGCAATCAGGGTCTTGTTCTTTTGCCGTGGCGCGACCTTCACAAGCGATTGGGTCACGGTTTTGGCTGGGCTAGCTGGCGGTGCCACCGAAATCTCTTTCGGGGTCATCATGAAGCTGTTGACCAGGCGGCGAATTTCCGGCGCCAACGTGGCCGAGAACATCAAGGTTTGTCGGCGCTTTGGCAGTAGGCCGACAATCCGCTCAATATCCGGGATGAAGCCCATATCCATCATCCGGTCGCATTCGTCGATCACGAGCAACTTGATGTCGGACAGCAGAATGCGGCCACGCTCGAACAGGTCGAGCAGGCGGCCGGGGGTGGCGATCAGCACATCAACACCGCGATCGAGCTTATCGATCTGCTCATTCATTGAGACGCCACCGACCAAGAGTGCCTTCGTCAGGGGGATGTACTTGCCGTATTTGTCGAAATTCTCTGCGACCTGTGCCGCCAGTTCGCGGGTCGGTGCAAGGATGAGGGAGCGGGGCATCCGGGCCCGCGCACGACCGGTTGATAGGATCTCGATCATCGGCAGTGTGAACGACGCGGTCTTACCGGTACCCGTTTGGGCGCAGCCGACCACATCCTGTCCCATCAAAATGGGCGGGATTGCCTTGGCCTGGATCGGGGTTGGCTCGTTATAGCCAGACTCCGTCACCGCCTGCATAATCTTGTCGTTCAGCCCGAGCTGATCAAAGCCCATAGATCACTATCCTAATCACTGGAGGTTACCCGGTGATGCTGGTTGTCAGACTGCTTTGCTGACACCAAAACGGGCGAGGCCCTTAGAAATCAAATCACCGAATGGGCCGGAAGATGGTTTTTTTGCGCTGCAAAGTCAAATTTCCTGCGCCATTTAGCGTGATCGGTAACAAGCGACGGCCCCAGAAGGGGCCGCCACATAATCGAAATTATTCAGTGTTTAGAACGCTCTGACATTTGCGCCTGCGTAAGGGCTGCATGTGCCAAGCCGCTCGCATGACAGGGTCCCATGGTAGCGAATGGTGTCAAAGCGGCGGTCATAGCGGCTTTGATCCCCGCCAGCATGGACGGACCGTGGGAAGGTGGCAGACAGCACATTGCTGACCGCTTTTGAGAAATCCTGGTCCCGGACATCGCCGACATTGAAACGCTCAGTCGTGGCACCAACCACATACTCGCCATAGCGGCAGAAGGCAGTCCGGATAACCAACCGCTTGTCGAAGGACGGAATGGTCGGCACCTGCGCACCGGCGCAAAGCTCCTGACCCGTCACCGAGGCGGTGGGGTTGAAGACAATAATGAAGTTGTACTGCTCGCGGGCGGCCTCACCAGGCAGGTTGCGGTTCCAAACCTTAGGCTGGAAGAACATCTTTGGGCCCGTCTGCCGTTCGGTCATCACCTGGGCGGCAACGAGGTCGAAGACTTCCTTATCCATATTGAATGGATTGCCGTGGATCTCCGTATTCACATTCCGGCGGGCCATCATGTAGTTGTTCCACTCACCGGCATAACCCTTCTCTTCAGGGTTATAGGTGACGGGATCAATAAAGGTCCGTGTGGAGCCGGTGCCGTAGTTGGCGCCAAGACAGCCGGAGAGTCCGACCGCTGCCAACAACAGCACGCCAAGAGCGCGCAGTCGCATGGTAATGCCTTCCCAATGTATCGCCGAACGCGGAGCCACCGCGACACGGCTGGTGTGTCTGACACCCATGGGACTGGTTGGCTGATCTATCCACAACCAAACTGTGGATAGAAAAATGCTTCCCACGCGCATGGTGGGACGCTGTTGCAACAGGCGGCAAAACCGACCACCCAATGCAAAAGCGCCCGGTCGGTCATCACCACGGGCGCTTAAGCCTTGGCCACAGCCAAGCGAAATTATTCAATGATTAGAATAGGGTATAGTCGCTATCTAGCGGGTCACTGCTGACCGGATTGCGATTTGGCAGCAGAACTGGCGTCATGTTTGAGACGAGCTGAGAGGCTGATTCAACGGTTACACCCGGACCACCGCCTAGATGAGCAAGAACCTCGGTCAGCAGTTTTCGACCATTACAAAAGGCCATTTTTACGGGAATCGAGCCACTCGATTCGGTGGTCACTGGTACCTGACCGACCGCCACTCGCTCGCAAATTCGGAAGCCTGTTTGTGGTGTTTCCTGAGAGAACAGCATAACGACCCGGTAGTTCGGTCGGGCACTGTCATCGGGTTTGGTGGTGAAGTTAATCGCCGGGCCAAAGTGCTTGCCGCGCATGGCCTCGGCCATCATTTCCGCAAACTCCGGATCAGGGATCCCTGGGCTGAACGGATTGCCGAAGACCTTCACCTCCATATCGCGACCAGCGCCAGCATAGGCGAGGTCCCGTGGTGAATAGGCTGGCTGCAGGCTGGCACTGCCAATCTGGGTGTGGTTGGTGCACGCCGCGAGGATCAGTAGCGCGGCACTGAGCAGGGCGGGCTTAAACATCCAGTTCCTCAACAAAGCGGGCATTGTCTTGGATAAAGCGGAACCGGGCATCGGCCTGTTTCCCCATAAGGTCATTAACAAGAGTGTTGGTCGCCGGATCGGCACCGATTGGCTTACCAGCCTCTGGAACACCATCATCGGTCTGCTGCGGGATGTAGACCCGCATCAGGGAACGCTTGTCCGGGTCCATGGTGGTCTCGCGCAGCTGGGCGGCGGGCATTTCGCCCAGGCCCTTAAAGCGGGATATCTCAATCTTACCCCGGCCACTGAACACGCCCGCCATCAACTCATCCTTGTGTTCATCGTCACGGGCGTAGTGAACAAGCCCACCTTTCGCCAGGCGATAGAGTGGTGGCAGCGCGATGAACAGGCGCCCAGTCTCAATCAGTCCAGGCATCTGTTTATAGAAGAAGGTCATGAGCAGGGACGCGATATGCGCACCGTCCACATCAGCATCGGTCATGATGATGATCCGCTCATACCGCAGATCATTGGGGTCAAAATCTTTGCCAAGTTTGGTGCCCAGGGCGAGCGCGAGGTCGCTTAACTCCTGATTGGCTTTAAGCTTGTCAGCCGATGCACTGGCAACATTCAGGATTTTACCACGCAGGGGTAGTACAGCCTGGCTTTCGCGCCGTCGGGCCTGTTTCGCTGAACCGCCCGCACTATCACCCTCAACGATGAAGAGCTCGGTGCCCTCAGATGTGTTGAGGGTGCAGTCCGCGAGCTTGCCGGGAAGGCGCAGCTTCTTCGTCGCGGTTTTACGTGATGTATCGCGAGCGGCGCGGGCGCGGAGGCGCTCTTCAGCACGCTCGATAATCGCCTCAAGCAGTGGCTTGGCCGCATTGGGATCATTTGAGAGCCAGATATCGAACCGGTCTTTGATTGCGTTATCGACCAGGCGGCTAGCCTCGGCACTGGCCAGCTTCTCCTTCGTTTGACCTTGGAAGTGTGGGTCTCGCAGGAAAAGTGACAGCAGAACCTTGGCACCACCCAGGACATCGTCACTGGTAATCTGCGCTGCCTTCTTATTGCCCACCAACTCACCGAAGCCCTTAAGGCTGCGGGTGAGAGCTGTGCGAAGGCCGCTCTCATGGGTGCCGCCTTGCGGTGTTGGGATCGTATTACAATAGGTGCTGGTGAAGCCTTCACCGCGCATTGGCCAGGCAACCGCCCACTCAACACGGCCTTTATCATCGGCGAGATCGGCCTGCCCATGAAACGGCTCGGCGGTTAGGATGGGGGTGTCGCCAAGGCCCGAGACGAGGAAGTCGAGCAGCCCGCCTGGGAAATGCAGCACAGCCTCGGCAGGCACTTCCGAATTGGCGGGCAGCATGTCGGCGTCGCATTGCCAGCGAATTTCAACACCGCGATAGAGATAGGCCTTAGACCTGGCCATCCGATAAATGCGCTCGGCCTTCAGCACTGCATTGGCGCCAAAGATCTCTGCATCTGGGTGGAAGGTCACCGTCGTGCCCCGGCGATTATGGACCGGGCCTACATTCTCAAGCTTGCCCTGGGGCTTGCCGCGGGAGAATTCTTGCCGCCAGAGTTGGCGATCCCGGGCGACCTCAACGCTCATCTTATCAGCGAGGGCGTTCACAACGGAGATACCAACACCGTGCAGGCCGCCAGATGTTGCGTAGGCCTTGCCCTCAAACTTACCGCCTGAGTGCAGGGTGGTCATGATGACCTCAAGTGCGGATTTATCCGGAAACTTCGGGTGCGGGTCGACCGGAATTCCCCGGCCATTATCTGAGACCGTAATTGTCCCGTCTTTAGTCAGTGACACCTCAATCCGATTGGCGTGGCCGGCGACGGCTTCATCCATTGAGTTGTCGAGCACTTCGGCAAAGAGGTGATGCAGCGCGCGCTCATCCGTGCCGCCGATATACATGCCCGGGCGCCGGCGTACCGGCTCCAAGCCTTCCAGGACCTCAATTTCCTGGGCGGTATAGCTATTCTCATCCGGGGTTTTGCTAGCGAAGAGATCGGACATGAAATGCAGAACTTTCGAAACGACTGGTCAATACGAGTAGCGATTTGCTTTATGGCTAAACCCTAGGCCAAAACTTGGCGCCACGGCTCGGGCTTGTCTAGTTGATAGGTGCCAGCCGCCGCCGCAAGCCATAACAGAGACTTTAGCCGATGAGCGACATTCAGCACGATTTTAAGGACGCGCCGGCGCTCCGCACCATTGCCATGCCGGCCGATGCCAACCCGAATGGCGACATCTTTGGCGGTTGGCTGCTGGCCCAAATGGATTTGGCCGGCAGTGTCCTCGCCATTGAAGAGGCCAAGGGCCGTGTCGCCACCGTCGGGGTCCAGGCCATGACCTTTCATAAGCCCGTGATGGTTGGCGATGATGTGCTTTGCTACGCCGACCTGGTCCGGGTTGGTAATACCTCCGTCACGGTGAAGGTCACCACCTATGCCCGCAATCGTATTAACGGCCATGCGGTCAAGGTGACCGAGGGTGACTTTACCTATGTTGCCTTGGGTGAGGACCGACGACCCCGACCGGTTAAACAGACGGACAACTGATCCTGAACGCTCTGCACTACGCACGCGCAACCTCTGACCAACCACCAACTGATGGGCCAAGCGGGGCGACACGCACATCCTGTTTAACCCGCGCCGTGGTGCGGGCACTGGCAGGGCGTCGTTGCTTCCGACGCTTTGGCTTTGCAGCCTTGGTTCGTTGGCGCAAGGATTGATGCAGTGCCTTGGATTCCAGGGATAGTTCATCCAACCGCTTGGCCAGGGCACCAAACACCTCATGCCCACTCTCATGCAGGCGGCCATCAGCGGCCATGGTCGCAAGCTCGCTAACCCGGCGATCATACTCCGCCATCCGGCTGTGCAGCATACGGGCCTGCAGGCCAATGGATCGGCTGATCCGGCCAATGCGGTCCCAGTTATCAGTAATGAGATTAAGTGGATCGACGCGCAGCGTCCTAAGATCACCGGCAGTGCGGCCCGATGGCTTGGCAGCTGCAAGCCGCGCAATGTCGGCACGCTCAGACAGGGCAAAGGATAGGTTTAGTGCCTCCCGGTCTAACTCTTGAGCCAGCACCAGGGCCTGGCGCTGACGCTCAGCCCAAACAGCTGCAGGTTCAGTGGTGACACGCTCCCAAGGCCAAAGGCCGGAATACCAACGATAGGCATAGGCAGCCGCGGCGCCGAAGGCACCGCTAGCACTCAGTAGTAGCAACCAACCAAAGAAGCTAATGCCACCATTGAGTGGTTCAGTTCGTGGCGATTGGCCAGGTGCGGTTGGCAGGTATAGCTGGCCATTATCCTTGGCCGCTTGATGACGGTTAATGACCTGATCCAGATGCCCGATCAGGCTAACGAGGCCATTGCCAACGCCAGCGGCTTGTTGCTCAAGCACCATCGGGGCAGGGCCATCGAGGCTGGCAACCTGTCGTGACATCTCACTGCCCGGCAGTTCTCTCAAGCCAAGGGTGTAAAGATCCAGCTGGGAGGCGGGCGGGGTGCCAGTTGGGCGTGCATTGGGCAGCGGCACATCGGGCGGAACGAAGCTGGCGCTTAGATCAGCCGCCATGGTTTCAGCCGGTGCTGCTGGTGTTGCTTGGGTAGCGGCGGCGACCAGGGTGTTAATTGGAACCTCAGTGCCATCCTGCAGGCGCAGGACAGGGCCAACACCTAGGCTGGCAACTAGGTTCTCCATACCAGGTTTACGGCCCGGAGGAGCCAAATCAGACGGGGTGGAGCGGGGAATGCCCGCCAGGTGGCGCGGCACTGGACCTGCCTCAGGTCCCCAAAGGCCGAGATCGGCACGACGTGCCTGACGCTCAGCATCAAGATAAAGGTCTGCAACCGGGGTGCCGGCGACCTGCTGACGATCCACCAGGGCACGGCCACTATCGATCATGGCCAGGGCAAGATTGGGGAAGGTATCGGTACCGCAAGCACCAAGCGCCAGGCCATCGGTGTCAGTGCCGACGATCGCACATTCAACAATCTGGTTGTTCGTAAGACGGATAAGGTCACCAGCCGCTCTGCTTTGTGCGGCGGTCTCCAATGGCACGATGATGCCAAGTAGCCGGATCGTGTTGCCCTCAACATTCAGAATGCCTGCCCGTTCAACCACGGCGCCGCCAGTAACAACATGGCCAGCCTGCAGCGGGTTAAACGCCGTCGTTGCCACCGGTGTGCGCGGGGCTGCTGGCAAATAGCCTGGTGCCTGGCCTGCAATGGTCTGTGCATTTGCTGGCAGCCCCAGGAGCGCGGTCAGGGCGAGAGCACCGAACGAATGGCGGTTTATGAATAGCGATGGAGCGCGCATGGGCGGGCCTTTGGGCAAACGAATCCAATGCGTCACGCTACAACATGTGGTGGGAAGCGCACCTTTAGGCCGCTAAATCCTGTGGAAAACTGAAGTTTCTGAAATGGTGATGGGGCACGAAAAAGGGGCCCGAACTGGCCGGACCCCTTGTTTCTTGCGCCGCTGACAGGGTTTGAAAAACTGTCAAAATCGGCAGAATTCTGCGCCTTAGGCGCTGTAGTACATTTGGAACTCGATGGGGTGTGGCATGGTCTCGAATGCCTCAACTTCTTCCATCTTCAGGTCAATGTAGCCATCGATCTGATCCTTGTTGAACACGTCCCCTTTGAGCAGGAATTCGTGATCTGCGGCCAGCGATTCGATTGCTTCACGCAGGCTACCGCAGACAGTCGGCACGGCTTCCAGCTCTTCAGCTGGCAGGTCGTACAGGTTTTTGTCCATGGCATCGCCAGGGTGGATCTTGTTCTGAATGCCGTCGAGGCCAGCCATCAGCATAGCTGCGAAGGCCAGATATGGGTTGGCGGTCGCATCTGGGAAGCGAACCTCAACGCGCTTGGCTTTCGGGCTGGTCACATATGGGATCCGGCAAGAAGCAGAACGGTTCCGTGAGGAGTAAGCCAGCAGAACTGGTGCTTCATAACCTGGGACCAGACGCTTGTAGCTGTTGGTCGATGGGTTGGTGAAGGCGTTCAGCGCGCGGGCGTGCTTAATGATACCGCCAATGTAGTAAAGGGCGGTTTCAGACAGATCGGCATAACCAGAGCCAGCAAAAGTTGGCTCATTGCCTTTCCAGATCGACTGGTGGCAGTGCATGCCGGAACCGTTATCGCCGAAGATTGGCTTCGGCATGAAGGTGGCCGACTTGCCGTAAGCATGGGCAACGTTGTGCACCACATACTTATAGAGCTGCATGTTGTCAGCACAGGTCACCAAGGTGTCGAACTTGATACCCAGCTCGTTTTGAGATGGGGCAACTTCGTGGTGGTGCTTCTCAACTGGAACGCCGATTTCGTCGAGGGTGCTAACCATCTCAGCGCGGAGATCGTTCATGCTGTCGACTGGTGCCACTGGGAAGTAACCGCCTTTAACGCCTGGGCGGTGACCCATGTTGCCCATTTCCATTTCGTCGCCGCTGGCGTAGGGGCCTTCTTCAGAGTCCAGCTTGATGCTGATCTCGTTCATGTCGACCTTCATGCGAACGTCGTCAAAGACGAAGAACTCAGCCTCTGGGCCGAAGAACGCGGTGTCACCGATGCCGGTGGACGCGAGGTAGGCTTCAGCAGCTTTAGCGGTTGAGCGTGGGTCACGGGCATACGGCTGGCCAGTGGATGGCTCGTAAACGTCGCAGAACAGGTTCAGCAGTGGCTGGGCTGAGAACGGGTCCATATGGGCGGTGGACAGGTCCGGCTTGAGGATCATGTCGGACTCATTAATCGCCTTCCAACCAGCGATCGAGGAGCCGTCGAACATCACGCCTTCAGTCAGCATCTCTTCGTCGATCGTGTTCACATGCTGGGCGGTGTGCTGCATCTTCCCGCGTGGATCGCTGAAGCGGAAATCCACGAATTTGATGTCGTGCTCTTTGATCATTTCCATGATCGTCTTCACGTCTGCCATGGTGGCGTCATCCTTCATTTAATGGTGAGATATGTGACCGCTAAGCGCGCGGCCTGGGAGGAGTGGGATCGTCTGGCTTTTGTGAGTGGCGTCCCCCGCGTTTCGCCGCTCGGGTGGCCTGGCCCATCTCTATTGGGCGTTCGGCCAGCCAGTCGAATTCTAAAAAGAGGGTGGGTTAGACGGCCTCGCTACCGCGCTCGCCGGTCCGAATGCGGATTACTTCTTCAATCGCTGAGACAAAGATCTTGCCGTCACCGATGCGGCTGGTTTGCGCGGCGGTTTGAATGGCTTCAATCGCACGTTCGACCAACTCATCATCCATAATGACCTCGACCTTCACCTTTGGCAGGAAGTCGACGACATACTCAGCACCCCGATACAGCTCGGTATGACCTTTCTGACGACCAAAGCCTTTTGCCTCCGTCACGGTCAGGCCCTTGATGCCAATCTCATGGAGGGCTTCTTTAACCTCATCGAGTTTGAACGGCTTGATGATCGCTTCGATCTTTTTCATGGGAAGGCTTTCTGTTGGGGAAGGTTCGGTCAGCAATAAAACACCCCGCGCGGATTGCAGGGTCTGTGCCAGCCTTAAGGCATCAGTAAGAAGTCAGGAAAACTGCGGTTCTTCGCCTTTTAGCGTCTAGTCGATGCACAGCTAATCCACGGGCCGCGGCTTGTGATTTAGGCAGTTGCCGCTTTTTTAGGCAGCAACGTGTTTGTTCCGCGTGCGCTTATGCGCTTGCTAGAGGCTTGATTTTATATCGCCGATGTTTCAAACGTACGCACCGCGCTCTGGCGAGGCCAGCTGGCCCAACCCAACGCGCGTGTGGCGACTGTAGCTCAGGGGTAGAGCACTCGGTTGTGATCCGAGCTGTCGCGGGTTCAAATCCCGTCAGTCGCCCCAGTTCCCCCCTTTAAGACATCTCTATATGCTTAAACCGGTTGAGTTTGTTTCGCCGGGACCGCTTCCATGGCCTTCCCAGATACCCAATGGTTGCTGACACCTGACCAGGCTGGTCGGGCCGATGCCCGCTATGTCGACATGGGTGGCGATAGCTGGGACCTTATGTTGGCCGCCAGTGGCGCCGTCGCCCAGCATCTAATGTTCGGCTATCCGAAGGGACCCGTGCTGGTTGTGTGCGGGCCTGGGAATAATGGTGCAGATGGGTTGGTTGCGGCTGCAAAGCTGCGGGAGGCTGGATGGCGGGTTGAGGTCGTGGCCTGGCCTGAAGCGATTGAACCAGGTGATCCATCTACTGATCCCAATAGTGATCGCGGCAAAGCGATCAGCGCCTGGGGGCACGCTGTGCCCTTGGCCACAAATGCACTGCCGGATGTCACCTATATAATAGATGGGTTGTTCGGTGCCGGGCTTAACAAGGATTTGGGCGGCGATGCCGCCAGCCTCGTGCAGTCAATAAACGACGCTAGTTCGACCGTGATCGCGATTGATATTCCGAGTGGCGTTGATGGCCGAACCGGTGCCGTTCGTGGCGCTGCCGTTAAGGCCGATGCGACCGTAACCTTCTTTAGGCCAAAACCCGGGCATTACTTGCAACCAGGTCGCCAGCTAGCGGGCCTATTGGAGGTCGCCGAGATAGGGTTGACCCCAGCCAATGTTGCTGAGCCGGATCAGCTCTATGGCCTCAACCACCCCGATTGCTGGGCTTCTGACATTCCTGACCGCAAGATGGCTGAACACAAGTATCAGCGTGGGCGCCTATGGATTCTGGGTGGCCCCTGGATGACAGGCGCTGCCGCTTTAGCCGGTGGGGCAGGGCTTCGAGCTGGTGCCGGGCTGGTTGGCATTGCAGCGCCATCCAGTGCCACGCCGTCACTTAGACAACGGGAACGCGCGCTATTGGTCGCTGAGATCGAAGGGGTGGAGAGCTGGGATGCCTGCCTCAAACGGTTTAGGCCCGATAGCGTTGTAATGGGCCCCGGTTTGGCCGATCTGCCGTCACCCAAAGAGTATGTAGAGCGTGGTCTTGCCTCTGTTGGCGCCACCGTTCTGGACGCGGATGCCTTAAATGCCTTTGCCGGTGAGGGGGATGCCCTCTTCAAACAGCTGCCCGGGCAAACGGTTCTTACACCCCATGAGGGTGAGTTCGCCCGCTTGTTCCCAGAGCTTCAGGGAACACGAATTGATCGGGTTCTCGCTGCGGCTGAGAAGTCGGGCGCGGTTCTGGTGCTGAAAGGGCCCGATACCGTGATTGCGGGGCCTGATGGGCGGGTTTTGATCAATACGAATGGCACCCCAGCCCTTGCCACTGCAGGCACCGGGGATGTGCTGGCGGGCATAATCGGTGCCTATCTGGCCCGCAGGGTGTCTGCTTTTTCCGCCGCTGCTGCTGGCGTTTACAACCATGCCGAGGCGGCGAGGGCGGCCGACGCTGGAACCGCAGGCGTCATTGCAGACGATTTATTACTCAATATTTCAAAAGCTTAGTTGGAGTTTTCGAACGCCACCGGGTGGCGTTGGCCAACCCATCGATTTCACACAAAAATAGCTACAATTTTTATCCAAACTCGCTTCGAAATTAGCTGAATTTAAAATTGTTGCACGCCTAGGAAAAACGAATAACCCTTTGATTAAGCGAGGTATTACAAGGTTGGGAAAAATGCATTTCCTACAAATTTTACGAAAGTCCAATTCACGGGAAGAAATACGAATTGGCTGCCACTATGAAAGGGCAATTCAAGCGGGCCTGACAGAGACGGCGGAGGTGATGAGCGTGTCTCAAGATGCCTTCGGTATCCCCCATGTACAATTCCGCTACAGCCTGCGCCGCTATGGTCGGATTGAGATGACCGATCGGCGGACCCTGGCCGTTGAAGCCTTCCGCGGTATGTTCCCCGCATTAGAGAGTGCTTGATAAGGGCCGAAAACCGCTCTCAACACCCCTTTGATGAGATTATTGTAGCGCTGCCTTGCGATAGGGCAGCGCAACTTCCTTTTGACCTCCCTGCAAACTGTGCTACCAACCGCACCCACCGGGCATTTTGGAACCTTTTTTGAGGGTCTGATTTGCGCTTGATCGCGGGCGTGGCGGAATTGGTAGACGCGCTGGTTTTAGGTACCAGTGGCCTTGGCCGTGGGGGTTCAAGTCCCTCCGCCCGCACCAAGCATCCCGAAATAAACAGAATTCTTTGACGACCAGCAGGGCCAATAGGGCAGAAATCGCATGCAAGTTACCGAAACCACCACCGAAGGTTTAAGCCGTTCTTACCGGGTGAAGATCCCTGCTGCTGATCTTGAGCAGCGCGTCACCGGTAAACTGGAAGAGCTTGGCAAAGAGGTGAAGATGCCAGGCTTCCGCCCAGGTAAGGTGCCGATTGCCATGCTGCGCCGGAAATACGGCCAAAGCGTCATGGGTGAGGTGGTTGAGCAAGCGGTGAACGACGCTGCTGCCAAAACCATTGAGGACAATGAGCTGCGCCCAGCGGCGAACCCACAGGTTGAGGACGTGAATTTCGAGGAAGGTACCGACCTCGAATACACCCTGAAGATCGACCTGCTGCCAGAGTTTGAGCTGATCGATTTCGGCAAGCTGAAGCTTGAGAAGCCAGTTGCTGAGGTCAGCGATAAAGAAATCAACGACGCGCTAGAGCGTATCGCCAGCAGCAATCAAACCCCGCAGGATTTGAAGCGTAAGCGTAAGTCCAAAATGAAGGACATGCTGACCATCGATTTTGATGGCTCAGTTGACGGCGAACGTCGCCCGGGCATGCAGGCTGAAGACTTCCAAATCGAGTTGGGTAGCGGCCGTTTCATCGATAACTTCGAAGAGCAGCTGGTCGGCAAGAGCATCGGCGACGACGTCACTGTGAACGTTACCTTCCCAGAGAACTACGGCGAAGAGAGCCTATCCGGCAAAGCCGCTGTGTTTGAGGTGAAGATCAAGAACATCCAAGAGCTGGCCACCCCAGAAATTGACGATGAGATGGCCAAGTCTTTCGGCAAAGACACCGTCGATGAGCTGAAAGAAGCCGTCAAAGAGCAGCTCGAGAATGAGTTCGGCCAGATGAGCCGGGGCCACATGAAGCGTGAGCTTCTCGACAAGCTGTCCGGTGAGTTCAGTTTTGATGTGCCACCAGCAATGCTGGAAAACGAGTTTGAGCAAATCTGGAAGCAGATCACCGCTGCTAAAGAAGCCGGTGAGCTGTCAGAGGAAGATGCAGCCAAATCCGACGAGGATCTGGAAAAAGAGTATCGCGACATCGCTGAGCGTCGTGTCCGCCTCGGCCTGGTCCTCTCAGAAGTTGGCCGTAAGAACGAGATTGAAGTCGATCAGCAATCTCTGACCCAAGCGATGTTCAATGAAGCGCGCCGCTTCCCAGGCCAAGAAGGCCAGGTGATCGAGTACTATCAAAAGAATCCTGAGGCTCTTGCCACGCTTCGCGCCCCAATCTTTGAAGAGAAGGTGGTGGATTTCATCGTTGAGATGGCAAAGGTCACCGAGAAGAAGGTTAGCGTTGAAGAGCTCACCGAGAGCCCAGAGGAAGAGTAAGCATCCCTCAACTCGCACTGGATGAAACATAGAGAAACGGCCACCTTGATCGAGTTCAGGTGGCCGTTTTTCGTTTAGGCTAGGGCGCCCGAAAATGGCGTTTGAGGGCTCTCATCCATCGTTGATCCCCAATTTGGGCGATAATTTTTGCTGATATACAAACCGCACGCTTGCACCCGCGTGGATCGACATTATTGTCCTGTTTATCAGTCTCTCCGTAACGTCCTATGGAATGGCTAGCTCTTAGCTACTGGGACACCCGAGGTAAGCAAATGGATACGCAAATGAACGCCCTCATCCCGATGGTGGTCGAACAAACCAACCGGGGCGAGCGCGCCTTCGACATCTACTCACGTCTGTTGAAGGAGCGGATCATCTTCCTGACCGGCCCGGTTCATGACCAGGTGGCCTCAGTGATTTGCGCGCAGCTGCTATTCCTTGAGTCAGAAAACCCGAAGAAGGACATCTCCTTCTACATTAACTCCCCAGGTGGCGTCGTTACTGCCGGCCTGGCGATGTATGACACCATGCAGTACATCAAGTGTGATGTGTCGACGGTTTGCATGGGCTTGGCGGCTTCCATGGGCTCACTGCTGCTAACCGCCGGTGCGCCGGGTAAGCGTTTTGCCCTGCCAAACTCAAAGATCATGATCCACCAGCCATCAGGCGGAGCGCAGGGGCAGGCCACGGATATTGAAATCCAGGCCAAAGAGATCTTGAAAACTCGTGAGCGGCTGAACCAAATTTATGTCGATCACACCGGCCAAGATATCGAGACCATCGAAAATGCGATGGAACGCGATAACTTTATGACGCCACAAGAATCTAAGGCGTTTGGCCTCATCGATGAGGTGGTCGAGAACCGACCCGAAGAAGATGATGAGGATGATAAGGATACCAAGGGCGGCAAATCAGGCGGCGACAAGAAGAATTGATCGTAAAAACGGTTAATGCGCAGGCCAATGGTTGATCGACGGTCCTGCCTTGGTATTGAATGAGAGTAAGGATGCATGGTGGCAGTTGCCACCGCCGCATCCACCCGTAGACAAGGGGGTGGCAACGTCCATCCTCGGAGCGTAAGGCAAATGTCAAAATCTTCCGGCGGCGATAGCAACGGTACCGATAACGGTGATGGCAACGGGAACGGCGACAGCAAGAACACGCTGTACTGTTCGTTCTGCGGCAAATCTCAGCATGAGGTGCGCAAGCTTATTGCTGGTCCAACCGTCTTCATCTGTGATGAATGCGTTGAGCTCTGCATGGATATCATCCGTGAAGAGAACAAGACCCAGCTGGTCAAAGCCAAAGATGGCGTGCCAACGCCGCGCGACATCAAAACCGTTCTTGATGATTATGTGATCGGCCAGGACCTCGCTAAGCGGGTTCTCTCGGTTGCGGTTCACAACCACTACAAGCGGCTGTCACACACCGCGAAGGGTGGTGAGGTCGAGCTGGCTAAGTCGAATATCATGCTTATCGGCCCAACCGGTTCCGGTAAGACCCTGCTCGCCCAGACGCTTGCCCGTATCCTTGATGTGCCGTTCACCATGGCTGATGCAACCACGCTGACGGAAGCTGGTTACGTCGGTGAAGACGTTGAGAACATCATTCTCAAGCTTCTCCAGGCCGCCGACTACAATGTTGAGCGTGCGCAGCGTGGCATCGTCTACATCGATGAGGTTGATAAGATCAGCCGCAAGTCTGACAACCCATCCATCACACGTGATGTCTCAGGTGAGGGTGTGCAGCAGGCACTTCTGAAGATCATGGAAGGCACGGTTGCATCCGTCCCACCACAAGGTGGCCGTAAGCACCCGCAGCAAGAATTCCTCCAGGTTGATACGACCAACATCCTGTTCATCTGTGGTGGCGCCTTCGCTGGCCTCGATAAGATTATTGGCCAGCGCCACAAAGGCAGTGCCATGGGCTTCGGTGCCGATGTGAAGGATGAGGAAGATGTCCGGATTGGTGAGGCACTGCGTGACCTTGAGCCAGAAGATCTGCTGAAGTTCGGTTTGATCCCAGAATTCGTTGGTCGCCTGCCTGTCATCGCGACGCTGGAAGATCTGGATGAGGATGCGCTGATCCAAATCCTGACCGAGCCAAAGAACGCACTGGTTAAGCAGTACCAGCGCCTGTTCGAGATGGAGAAGATCGACCTCGAGTTTAAAGAAGACGCCTTACGGGCAATCGCCGCTAAAGCGATTGAGCGTAAGACCGGTGCTCGTGGCCTTCGCTCGATCATGGAGGGCTTCCTGCTCGACCCAATGTTCGATCTGCCTGGCCTCGATGATGTGGAATCCATCGTCATTAATAAGGACGTGGTCCAAAATACCGGTCAGCCGCTCTACATTTACTCAGATCGGAAGGAAGAAGTTGCCGATAGCGCCTCTTAACCGATCAGCTGGATAATCAGTGTAAAATTGGCCCGATGCCTTGGCATTCCGGGCCTTTTTTACGCCCGGAATATGTGCATGATCAGGTTTAGACGAGTTGCCATGGCGCGCGCGTTGTCACACTTGCACCATATCCCCATGGGCAGTGGGGTGGGGTGCTTGAACTCGGGGCATCGGCCCGCCATTTCTGTGGTATCGCTGAATGGTTGGGTGATTGATCGCCTTCGGTAGCGACATAAGTTTTAGGAATTGGCCGCAACGCAAATCAGCGGCGGCATGTTGGAGTTAAATGAATGAGTGACGACCAAGCGAGCGCAGCCTCCTATCCCGTTCTCCCGCTGCGCGACATCGTGGTCTTTCCGCATATGATCGTTCCGCTATTCGTTGGGCGTGAAAAATCAGTGCGCGCGCTTGAAGATGTGATGGCAGACGATAAGCAGATTCTGCTGCTGACCCAGCGCGATGCCAGCCAGGATGATCCAGAGCCGAAGGATCTTTACGATATCGGCACGCTTGGCACGATTTTGCAGTTGCTGAAACTGCCCGATGGCACGGTGAAGGTGCTGGTTGAGGGCGCGCAACGTACCCGCGTCGCTGATTTCACTGACAATGACGATTTCTTCGAAGCGACCGTCGAGCCGCTCAGCGATGAAGACGATCAGGAACGTGAGCTTGAAGCGCTGTCGCGTGCCGTCGTGTCCCAGTTTGAGCAGTACATCAAACTGAATAAGAAGATCCCGCCGGAAGTTCTCGTCTCGATCAACCAGATCGAAGAGCCCAGCAAGCTGGCCGATACCGTCGCGTCCCACCTCTCGCTGAAGATTGGCGAGAAGCAGGAGCTGCTGGAAATTCAGTCAGTTTCCGAACGGCTCGAGCGGGTTTACGCCCTCATGGAGAATGAGATTGGCGTGCTTCAGGTTGAAAAGCGCATCCGCACCCGCGTGAAGCGGCAGATGGAGAAAACTCAGCGCGAGTACTATCTGAACGAGCAGATGAAGGCGATCCAGAAGGAGCTGGGAGAGGGCGAGGAAGTTCGCGACGACCTGGCTGAGCTGGAAGACAATATCAAAAAGGCGAAGATGCCGAAGGAAGCCCGGGAAAAATCCCTGGCTGAGTTGAAGAAACTCAAATCCATGAGCCCGATGTCGGCTGAGGCCACCGTCGTGCGCAACTACCTAGATTGGATGATCTCAATCCCATGGGCGAAGAAGTCCAAGGTGAAGAAGGACATCAAGCTGGCTCAAGAAGTTCTCGACCGTGACCACCATGGTCTGGAGAAGGTGAAAGAGCGCATCCTCGAATATCTCGCGGTTCAGCAGCGGATTGATAAGGTCAAAGGCCCGATCCTTTGCCTCGTTGGCCCCCCAGGTGTTGGTAAAACCTCCCTCGGTAAATCTATTGCTGAGGCGACCGGCCGTAACTTCGTCCGTATCTCCCTTGGTGGTGTGCGTGATGAAGCAGAAGTGCGTGGTCACCGCCGGACCTATATCGGGTCCATGCCTGGCAAAATTATCCAGGGCATGAAGAAGGCAAAGACCAATAACCCGCTCTTCCTATTTGATGAGATCGACAAGCTCGGCGCCGATTGGCGCGGTGATCCATCCTCCGCTTTGCTTGAGGTTTTGGATCCTGAGCAGAACTCAACCTTCAACGACCATTATCTTGAGGTTGATTACGATCTTTCCAATGTTCTGTTCCTTTGCACGGCGAACACGTTGCGGATGCCGCAACCTTTGCTGGACCGGATGGAGATCATTCGCATCCCTGGCTACACCGAGGATGAGAAGGTCGAGATCGCCAAGGGTCACCTGCTAAACAAGCAGATGCAGGCCAATGGTCTGAAAGAGGGTGAGTTCTCAATTTCAGATGAGGCGCTGCGCGAGTTGATCCGCCGGTATACCCGTGAGGCGGGCGTGCGGAACCTTGAGCGTGAGATCGCCAACCTTTGCCGTAAGTCGGTGAAGGAAATCCTGATGAAGCAGCTCGACAAGATGAGCATCACCAAACGCAATCTTGAGAAGCTGGCCGGTATTCCGCGCTATCGCTTCGGGATGGCGGAAGAGGATGATCTGGTCGGTGTTGTGACCGGTCTGGCTTGGACCGAGGTCGGCGGTGAGTTGCTGTCGATTGAATCCGTGACCCTGCCTGGTAAGGGCAAGGTCACCATGACCGGTAAGCTCGGTGATGTGATGCGTGAGTCTATTCAGGCGGCCGAGATGTTCGGTAAGTCACGTAGCCATGAGTTTGGCATTCCGCCAACCATGTTCCAGAAGCGCGACATCCACGTCCACGTGCCAGAGGGGGCGACTCCAAAAGACGGTCCATCGGCTGGTGTGGGTATGATCACGTCAATCGTGTCGGTTTTGACCCAGATTCCGGTACGCCGGGATATTGCAATGACCGGTGAGATTACGTTGCGTGGTCGCGTGCTGCCGATTGGTGGTTTAAAAGAAAAACTTCTGGCCGCACTCCGTGGTGGGCTCAAAACCGTACTAATTCCGGCTGATAATGAAAAAGACCTTCGGGATATCCCGGAAAACGTGAAGCGTGGTCTTGAGATTATCCCGGTGAGTACTGTGCAAGAGGTTTTGAAGCACGCTCTGATTCGCCCGGTAGAGCCCATTGATTGGGACGATACTGCGATTGAAGAGGACAGTGTGCCCCCATCTGGCGATGGTGATGACGCCTCAGAAGTGGTTCGACACTAAAAATCGCGGAAAACCTAGCGATTCGGTGGATAAAATTGGTCGGTTTGGTTTGACGACAGCCATTCGCCTAACTACACTCCGCGGCGGTTTTCCGGGCTTTTTCAATCAAGCCCAACCTATTAGATCCTGACCTCAAGAAGGGGGCCCCCTGTGAATAAGAATGAGTTGGTCGCAGAAGTTGCGGCACACGGTGATTTCAGCAAGGCTGACGCTACCAAAGCTGTTGAAGCTGTTTTCGAAGTTATTACCAGCGCTCTTAAAAAGGGCGACGAAGTTCGCCTCGTTGGCTTTGGTACCTTCCTGGTGACCAAGCGCGCTGCTTCTGAAGGCCGTAACCCACGGACCGGTGAGACCATCAAGATCCCGGCTTCCAATCAGCCTAAGTTCAAGGCTGGTAAAGGCCTTAAAGAAGCCGTCAACTAAGACGGTACGACACGCCTAGCGTGTTCGAGTTTTAGATCCGGTCGCCCTCGGTTTACGGGGTGCGACCGGATTTATTTTTTGCTATATGCCAAGAGAGACAGGGGCGATTGGCCCATGTTTCACGTACGGGCGGTTAGCTCAGTTGGGAGAGCATTCGGTTTACACCCGAAAGGTCACTGGTTCGAGCCCAGTACCGCCCACCATTTCCGGCATTTTGCAGTCGAGATACGGTCATACTGGCCGTGATATGTTTTTTTGCCTTTTCATCGATCATCGGTCGTTGACACCAACCCGGTGAGGCCGTAGGAAAGGCGCTCTCGATTATCCGCGATCAAACAGGTCGCGCCGATAATACGCGGGTGTAGCTCAGTTGGTTAGAGCGCCGGCCTGTCACGCCGGAGGCCGCGGGTTCAAGTCCCGTCACTCGCGCCATTTATCCTTAAAATCAAGAATCGCTTACCTACGCACGAGCTAGGATCGATTGCTGCTATCCGGCACATGCCGATAGCTTGGTAACCGCTTGTTCGGGTTCATCCATTATCGTGGACGACAAGTGGTTCGGATGGTTGTTGCAAGTGCTTCGCAAGTAGCCGAGCCTGAATGTTTGCCAATCGGGCAGGGATGCCAATTAATCGCGTCATATCGGCCTATCAGGCTTGGAATTCCTGTGATTGAAGCGTAAGTCATTTGGTCTGATTTTCATGTTGATGACCGGTGCAACTAGCCGTCAGCTAGCCGTCGGAAATCTTAGTCGAACTTGGTGCCAGATTATGGACCCAGAGCTAAACGCCCTACTGCGCGAATACTTGCCAATCTTGGTGTTCTTGGTGATCTCAATCATCATCGCCGGCGCGGCCTACGGGCTGTCCTTCCTGGTTGGTGTGAAGAACCCCGATCCTGAAAAGGTCTCGGCCTATGAATGTGGGTTCGATGCGTTTAACGACACCCGAACCCGGTTCGACGTTCGCTACTATCTGGTCGCGATCCTTTTCATCATCTTCGATCTTGAGGTGGCGTTCTTGTTCCCCTGGGCTATCTCCCTTGGGCAGATCGGTATGTTTGGATTCTGGTCGATGGTTGCCTTCCTCGGCATTCTGACCGTCGGCTTTATCTATGAATGGAAGAAGGGCGCGCTTGAGTGGGAGTAGGGGTGAACACCTATGTCCATATCCATGCGCCCGATTGTTGAGGCTACGCTATGAATAATCCGGCACCTTTGACGCCTGGAATTCCGCCTGGTCCGGCCCAGCCAATAAACCCTGACGCCCGCGGCTTGCCGCCAGGTGCCGCGCAGGATGCGTTGATCAGTGCGGCATCGGATGAGCTGCAGAATAAGGGCTTCGTCGTTGCCAATATGGAGAAGCTGGTCGATTGGGCACGGACAGGTTCCCTATGGCCCATGACCTTTGGCTTGGCCTGCTGTGCCGTGGAGATGATCCACGCCTATATGAGCCGGTACGATCTTGACCGGTTTGGTGTGATCCCGCGGCCAAGCCCGCGGCAATCCGATGTGATGATCGTTGCTGGCACCCTGACCAACAAAATGGCCCCGGCCTTGCGCAAGGTTTACGACCAGATGCCAGAGCCACGTTGGGTTATCTCCATGGGTTCTTGCGCCAATGGTGGTGGCTATTACCACTACTCCTACTCTGTGGTGCGTGGCTGTGATCGGATCGTGCCAGTCGATATCTACGTGCCGGGCTGTCCACCGACGGCTGAGGCATTGGTTTACGGCATTCTGCAGCTGCAGAAGAAAATCCGCCGTGACGAGACACCGCTATTCCGTTGAGATGATTGATGAGTGAAGAGACCACAACGGAAGAAGATGAGGTCGCAACCGCTGAGGTTGTTGAGCCATCACCGCTTGAAGAGCTTTCAAGCTACCTGACCGATGTGTTCGGGGAGCGGGTGCGCGAAATCCGCGTCGAAGCCGGTGAGTTGGTGATCTTGGTCGATCCAGCGCAGCTTTTCGGTGTGATCAGCTTCCTTCGTGATGATCAAAACTGCCTGTTTGATCAGCTGATCGATATCTGTGGCGTTGACTACCCTGCTGAAGATCCCCGGTTTGAGATTGTCTATAACCTGTTGGGCATGAAGCATAATCATCGGGTGCGCCTAAAGCTGCGTACCAATGATGATGAGCCGGTGCCAAGCATCGTCGGCATTCACCCCTCCGCCGGTTGGTTCGAGCGTGAGTGCTGGGACCTTTATGGCGTGTTCTTTGATGGCAATCCCGACCTGCGCCGTATCCTGACGGATTACGGTTTTGAGGGGCATCCACTTCGCAAAGACTTCCCGCTAACCGGCTTTGTTGAGCTTCGCTACGATGAAGAGCAGAAGCGGGTGGTGTATGAGCCGGTGAAGCTGACCCAAGATTTCCGCAGCTTTGACTTCCTCAGCCCATGGGAGGGTATGACCGATGTCATGCTGCCGGGTGATGAGAAGGCTGCGCATCCAAAGTTCAATCCAACGGAGAGTGGTTCCGGTTCTCGGCACCATGGCTCTGATGACGGCGCCCAGGGGGGTAAGTCATAATGAACATGCAATCTGGAGCCATCTCGCCGGCCGCATCTGGCATGGCAGATGAAACCCGCATTAAGCCCTATACGTTCAATTTCGGGCCCCAGCACCCGGCGGCACACGGCGTTCTGCGCCTGGTCCTGGAGATGGATGGTGAGATTGTCGAACGGGCCGACCCACATATCGGTCTACTGCACCGTGGTACGGAAAAGCTGATCGAGCATAAGACGTACATTCAGGCGGTGCCGTATTTCGACCGCCTCGATTACGTCTCGCCAATGTGCCAGGAGCATACCTTCGCCTTGGCGGTTGAGAAGCTGTTGGGCATTACCGCACCACGCCGTGCCCAGTACATTCGGGTGATGTTTGCGGAGATTACCCGCATCCTTAATCACCTATTGAATATCACCACGTTTGCCCTGGATATCGGCGCGCTAACCCCAGCACTTTGGGGCTTTGAAGAGCGCGAGAAGCTGATGAGCTTCTATGACCGGGTCTGCGGCGCGCGTCTGCACTCAAACTACTATCGTCCGGGTGGTGTGCACCAGGATCTGCCTGCCGGTCTGTTGGATGACATTGCGGAGTTCATGGAAGGCTATCCGGCCTTTATTGATGACCTCGATAACCTGCTAACCGAGAACCGTATCTTTAAGCAGCGTACGGTTGATATCGGCACCTGTACGCAGGAAGAGGCCATCGCTTGGGGCTTTACCGGCCCGATGATCCGTGGCGCCGGATTGCCTTGGGATCTACGAAAATCCCAGCCTTACGATGTATATGAAGAGCTGGATTTTGATATCCCGGTTGGTACNACCAATGACTGTTACGCCCGCTATTTGGTTCGGATGGCCGAGATGCGTGAATGTGTACGCATCGTAAAGCAGTGCATTGAGAAGATGCCTGATGGCCCGGTCAAAGTTGATGATCGGAAGGTTGCCCCACCACCACGTGGTGAGATGAAGCGGTCAATGGAAGCGCTGATCCACCATTTCAAACTTTACACTGAGGGCTACCACGTCCCAGCCGGAGAGACCTACACCGCCACTGAGGCGCCAAAAGGTGAGTTCGGTGTGTTCTTGGTTTCAGACGGCACCAACAAACCGTATCGCTGCAAAATCCGTGCGCCGGGTTTTGCCCATCTGCAGGCAATGGACCTGCTTTCCAAGGGGCATATGCTGGCCGATGTACCGGCCATTATTGGCTCGCTTGATGTTGTGTTCGGAGAGATCGATCGATGATTATGGCGACCCCACCAAAAGATGTGGAACAGCCGGCCGAGTTCGACTTCACGCCGGAAAATCACGAGCAGATCAAAAAGATCATTGCGCGTTATCCTGAGGGTAAGCAGCAGAGTGCCGTGATGCCCTTGCTGGACCTGGCGCAACGCCAGCATGGTGGCTGGATCCCAACTGCGGCCATGGTCTGCATTGCTAAGATCTTGGATATGCCGGAGATCCGGGTGTTTGAGGTCGCGACCTTCTACACGATGTTCAAGATCAAGCCAGTTGGTGAGAACCTAATCCAAGTCTGCACGACCACGCCCTGCATGTTGCGTGATGGCGATGAGATCCTCGCAACCTGTAAGCGCAAGCTGGGTGTCGGCCTTGATGAAGTGACGCCAGATGGCAAGTTCTCAATCGAAGAGGTTGAGTGCCTCGGCGCATGCGTGAACGCACCAATGGTGCAGATCAACGATGATTACTACGAAGACCTAACGCCTGAGACTATAGAGCGGATCATTGATCAGCTTGCGGCGGGTGAGAAGGTTGATATCGGCTCACAGCAGGGGCGGCAGGGCTCTATGGCTGAAACGGGGCCGACCTCCCTTAAAGAACTTCAACCGGCAGAGTGACGCTAGGAAGACGTGAATCATGCTGCAGGATAAAGATCGTATCTTCACCAATCTCTATGGCTGGCTAGGCGCGGGCTTAGACGACGCCAAGAAGCGTGGTGATTGGGATGACACCAAGGCGATCATCGCTAAAGGCCGTGATTGGATCATCGAAGAGATGAAGACCTCCGGCCTGCGCGGTCGTGGCGGTGCTGGTTTCCCAACGGGGATGAAGTGGTCCTTCATGCCCAAGGAAGTCACTGACCGCCCACATTATCTGGTAATCAATGCCGATGAGTCTGAGCCGGGCACCTGTAAAGACCGGGATATCATGCGCCATGAGCCACATAAGCTTATCGAAGGGGCTCTGATTGCAGGCTTCGCGCTGCAGGCGCATGCGGCTTACATCTATATCCGTGGCGAGTTCTACAATGAGGGCTCTTCCATCGTACGCGCGATTGAAGAGGCGTACGAGGCAGGTCTTCTCGGTAAGAATGCGGCGGGCTCTGGTTGGGACTTCGACCTTTATCTCCACCGCGGGGCGGGTGCCTATATCTGCGGCGAAGAAACAGCGCTTCTTGAAAGCCTTGAAGGTAAGAAGGGCCAGCCCCGGAATAAACCGCCATTTCCCGCGGGTGCTGGCCTTTATGCCTGCCCAACCACAGTAAACAATGTTGAGACCATCGCTGTCGTGCCGACGATTATGCGCCGTGGCGGTGAATGGTTTGGCGGGCTAGGCCGTGAGCGGAATACCGGTACCAAGCTGTTCTGTATTTCTGGCCATGTTGAACAGCCCTGTAATGTCGAGGAAGAGCTCGGCATTCCAATGAAAGAGCTGATTGAGAAGCATGCCGGCGGTGTTCGCGGCGGTTGGGATAACCTGCTTGCGGTTATTCCGGGTGGTTCCTCAACGCCGTGCTTACCGGGTGATATCTGCGACCACGTGCTGATGGATTTCGACAGCCTGCGTGAGCAGAAATCGGGCCTCGGCACCGCGGGTCTGATCGTCATGGATAAGTCGACGGATATCGTGAAGGCGATTGCACGACTCTCCCGCTTTTATATGCATGAGAGTTGTGGCCAGTGTACGCCTTGCCGGGAGGGTACCGGCTGGATGTACCGGGTAATGCAGCGCATGGCGAAGGGTGATGCCTCTGTTGAAGAGATCGACATGCTGCTCGATGTAACGACCGAGGTTGAGGGTCACACGATCTGCGCCCATGGCGATGCGGCGGCTTGGCCGATCCAGGGCTTGATCCGGCATTTCCGGCCGCAAATGGAAGAACGCATTCTCGACTACCGCGCCCGTTCAGTGGCTGCGGAATAGGATACGGATTAGGGGCAGGGCGATATGCCGAAACTTAAGGTCAACGATATCGAGGTTGAGGTCGAGAAGGGCGCCTCCATCCTTCAAGCCTGTGAGCAGGTTGGGGTTGAGGTGCCGCGCTTCTGCTATCACGACCGGCTTTCCGTGCCTGCCAATTGCCGGATGTGCCTGGTTGAGGTAAAGGGCGCGCCTAAGCCTGTGGCCAGCTGTGCCATGGCCGCTGGCGATGACATGGAGGTCTTCACCAGTTCTGAGAAGGTGAAGAAGGCCCGTAACGGCGTCATGGAGATGCTGTTGATTAACCACCCGCTTGATTGCCCGATTTGCGATCAGGGTGGTGAGTGTGACCTTCAGGATCAGGCCATGGGCTATGGCTTTGATCGCAGCCGCTTTGCTGAGAACAAGCGTGCCGTTTCAGACAAGTATCTTGGGCCCTTGGTCAAAACCATCATGACCCGGTGCATTCATTGTACGCGCTGCGTACGGTTTGCCGATGAGATTGCTGGTGTGCCGGAGATGGGTATGACTGGCCGTGGTGAGCACTCTGAAATCGGTCCGTATCTTGAGACGGCGATCTCCTCAGAGCTATCAGGCAATCTGGTTGATGTGTGCCCAGTTGGTGCTTTGACATCAAAGCCTTACGAATTCAACGCACGCCCTTGGGAACTGAAAAAGACCCATACAATCGATGTGATGGATGCGGTTGGCTCCAACATCCGTATGGATGCCCGTGGTTCAGAGGTGCTGCGCGTACAGCCGCGTCTGCATGAAGACGTGAATGAGGAGTGGATCTCCGACAAAACGCGCCATGCATGCCATGGGTTGAAAAAGCGCCGGTTGGATCGGCCCTATGTGCGGACCGATGGCAAGCTTCAGCCGGTTAGTTGGGAGGAGGCTTTTGAAGCTGTTGCAGCCGGCTTGAAAGGCATGTCCGGCGACCAGATTGCAGCCGTCGCCGGTGATCAGGCAGACGCTGAATCAATCTTCATGCTGAAAGAGCTGATGGCCGCATTGGGCAGTGAGCATCTTGAGTGCCGCCAGGATGGTGCGCGTTTCGATGCCCATGAGCCATCCGGTTACGTCTTCAACTCGACCATTGCGGGCATCGAGGATGCCGATTTGGTGCTGATGATCGGCGCCAACCCACGGCATGAGGCCACCATGGTCAATGCCCGCATTCGTAAGCGTTATCTGCAAGGTGGTCTGACCATTGGTGTGGTCGGTGAAAACACGGATCTGACCTACCCCTATGAGTATCTGGGGGCCGGGCCACAGACCGTTGCAGCACTCCTTGATGGCAGCGGTGAGTTTGCCGCCAAGCTAAAGGCCGCCGAGCGTCCCTTGGTTATCCTGGGCATGGGCGCGCTTCAGCGGGCAGATGGCATGGCGATGCAGGCTCAGCTAGCCAAACTTGCTGATACATACAATCTGGTCCGTGATGGCTGGAACGGCGTTAACCTGCTGCACACGGCAGCGGCCCGTGTTGGTGCGCTTCAGCTTGGTTTTGCCCCGAAAGATAAGGCCCGCGCCTTGAGTGAGCTGATGGGGGATGTATCGACCGGTAAGATCAAGGCGGTCTATCTCCTTGATGCCGATGAGTTGCCGCTTGAGCCGCTTGATAACGCCTTCGTTGTTTATCAGGGCCACCACGGCGACAAGGCGGCCGCCAAGGCTGACGTCATTCTGCCAGGCGCCGCATATTCAGAGAAACACGGCATCTATATGAATATGGAAGGCCGGGTGCAGAGCACGCGCCGCGCTGTTTTCCCGCCGGGTGAGGCAAGGGAAGACTGGTCGATCCTGCGGGCCTTATCGGCTGTTCTTGGCCAAACCCTGCCATATGACAGCCAGGGTGCGGTTCGTCAGGCGATGTTTGAGGCCTATCCAGCCTTCGCAAGCTTGGATCAACCGCTTGAGGTTGAGGCAAAGGCGTTCGGTGCTGATGGCAAGGTTGATGAGGCGCCGTTTGTCGGGGCTGTTCAGAACTACTATCAGACCTGTGCGATCTCACGCGCCTCTGAGGTGATGCAGGCCTGTGTCGACGAGATCGTAAACGGCCAATCGCCTGAAGATATGCGCGCCCAGGCCCAAAGGACCGGCACCGATGGATGATCTGCTAACAACCTATGTGATCCCGGGTGCCTGGATGCTGGGGCATATCGCGCTGATTGTCGGCGTGATCTTGCTTTCGGTTGCCTATCTTACCTATGCGGAGCGCAAAGTTCTCGGTGCGGCGCAGCTGCGTCAGGGCCCAAATACGGTTGGCCCCTTTGGTCTGTTGCAGCCGATCGCGGACGGTCTAAAACTGCTCTCAAAAGAGATCGTGATCCCAAGTGGCGCCAACCGCCTAATCTTTGTTTTGGCGCCAATGTTGACCTTTTTCCTCGCACTCGTCGCCTGGGCTGTGATCCCGGTGGATGAGGGGTGGGTGCTGGCCAACATCAATGTTGGCGTCCTGTACCTGTTCGCCATCTCATCGCTTGGTGTTTATGGGGTGATCATGGCTGGCTGGGCCTCGAACTCAGTCTATGCTTTCCTGGGGGCGATGCGTTCAGCGGCACAGATGGTGTCGTACGAGGTCTCTATTGGTTTGGTGATCGTCACGGTCCTGCTGTGTACCGGGTCGTTGAACCTGCAAGAGATTGTGTTGGCTGATCGGCCAGTGTGGATGTGGGGCCTGCTGTTCCCGATGCTGATCGTTTTCTTCATCTCTTGCCTGGCTGAAACCAACCGTGCGCCGTTCGACTTGCCTGAGGGTGAGTCTGAGATTGTCGCCGGTTTCCATGTCGAGTACTCGGCCATGGGTTTCGCCCTGTTCTTCCTCGGTGAATACGCCAACATGATCCTGATGAGCGGCATGACCGTTGTGCTGTTCTTAGGCGGTTGGTTGCCGCCATTTGGTTTTGATTTTGCGCCGTTTAACCTGGTGCCAGGCATTGTCTGGTTCGCGTTGAAGACCGCGCTTTGCTTGTTTGTCTTCCTCTGGGTGCGGGCAACGCTGCCACGCTATCGCTATGACCAGCTGATGCGCCTGGGTTGGAAGGTTTTTCTGCCGTTTTCACTGCTTTGGGTGTTGGTTGTCGCGGGCATTCTCGTCGCCACTGACAGCCTGCCAGCCTAATCGGCTGATCCCGCGTTAAGGAGCGCTTGTCCTCACATGGCTATGGTTGATCGCACAGCCCGAAGCTTCCTGTTGGCGGAGATCGTCAACGGTTTGGCGCTGACGCTTAAATACATGTTCAAGCCCAAGGTGACGCTGAACTACCCGTTCGAGAAGGGGCCGATCAGCCCACGCTTCCGTGGTGAGCATGCCTTGCGCCGTTATCCCAATGGGGAAGAGCGCTGCATCGCCTGTAAACTATGTGAGGCGGTCTGCCCGGCATTGGCGATTACGATTGAGGCTGAGCCACGAGATGATGGCTCGCGGCGCACGACTCGTTACGACATTGATATGACCAAATGCATCTATTGCGGCCTCTGTCAGGAGGCATGCCCGGTGGATGCGATTGTCGAGGGGCCGAACTTCGAATTCGCCACCGAGACCCGAGAAGAGCTCTACTACAATAAGGATAAGCTGCTAGCGAATGGTGATCGATGGGAAGCCCAGATCGCCGCCAATCTTGCGGCTGACGCCCCCTACCGTTAAACACCTGTTGTCTTCAGCCACGGCATAATCCGCCGTGATCAGACATTTTCAATCGGCGAGTACTCGTCGGCCGTAACCCCGCCTGGATCAGCGCGCCCAATGACCTTAAGCGCCCTCGCATTTTATCTGTTTGCCGGGATCACCTGCCTTTCCGGGCTGGCTGTGATCACGTCACGGAATCCCGTGCACTCAGTCTTTTTCCTGATCCTGGCATTCTTCAATGCGGCCGGGCTGTTTGTGCTGATGGGCGCTGAGTTTGTCGCCCTGATCCTGGTGATTGTTTATGTCGGCGCGGTTGCGGTGTTGTTCCTGTTTGTCGTCATGATGCTCGACATCAATTTCGAGGAACTGCGAACCGGTATGCGGCGCTATCTGATGATTGGTGGCGGTGTTGGGGTGATCTTCCTCGCGGAATTGATCTTTGTCTTTGGCGCAGATTTGTCCGGGGCCACGGTCAATCAGGCGACGCCTGATGGCGCGCGCTCAAACACCCATGCCTTGGGTGAGGTGCTGTACACCGATTATTTGATGATCTTCCAGGTGTCTGGCCTGATCCTGCTGGTCGCCATGATTGGCGCTATTGTCCTAACGCTTCGAAGCCGCCCAGGTGTGCGTAAGCAGAAGGTCGATGAGCAGGTGGCGCGGCGGCCTGATGATGTGGTGATGGTGCGTAAAGTGCCGTCCCGAACCGGTATTTGACGGGGAGGGTGAGGCATGGAAATCGGCTTGATGCACTATCTTACGGTTGGCGCGATCCTGTTCACCCTTGGGGTGGTCGGGATTTTTGCCAATCGCCGCAATGTTATTGTGATCCTGATGTCGATTGAGCTGATCTTGCTATCGGTCAACATCAACTTCGTCGCGTTCTCCGCCTATCTCGGTGATTTGAGTGGCCAGGCCTTTGCCATGTTCATTCTCACCGTCGCGGCGGCTGAGGCTGCTATCGGCCTTGCTATCCTTGTCGTCTACTTCCGTAACCGTGGGTCGATCGCGGTGGAAGACATCAACATGATGAAGGGGTAGGGGCCATGGAAGTTCTCGCCGTATTCCTCCCCGGTTTGGCTGCGCTGATTGTTGGCCTGTTTGGCCGTGCCCTGGGCGACCGTGGATCGCAGGCGATTACCTGTGGTGCCATGACAGTCGCGGCAGCACTGTCGATTGCGCTGCTGTTCAAATACTCACATGGCCATGATGCTGAGGTTATTCGCCTGCTTACCTGGATTAAATCCGGTGAGCTTGAGCTGTTTTGGGCGCTTCGCTTCGATACGCTGACCGCTGTCATGGTGTTTGTGGTGAACTTGGTGTCCTGCCTCGTGCACTACTACTCCGTCGGCTATATGAGCCATGACCCGTCTAAGCCACGGTTTATGGCGTATTTGAGCCTGTTCACCTTCGCCATGTTGATGCTGGTGACCGCCGATAACCTGATCCAGCTGTTCTTCGGTTGGGAGGGCGTGGGCCTGGCCTCATACCTGTTGATTGGCTTCTGGCATCACAAGGACAGCGCCAATCAGGCGTCGATCAAAGCCTTCGTCGTGAACCGTGTTGGCGATTTTGGCTTCATGCTCGGTATTCTGGCGATCTTTGTGATCTTCGGGACCGTTCAGTTCTCCGAACTGCTGGATCCGGTTGTGATTGCAGATAAGGCCGACGCGACCTTCACCTTCTTTGGCTATACCGGCCACGCGCTGACGATTGCCTGTTTGCTGCTGTTTGTTGGTGCCATGGGTAAGTCGGCGCAGTTGGGCCTCCATACCTGGCTGCCCGATGCGATGGAGGGGCCGACACCGGTTTCGGCCCTAATCCACGCGGCCACCATGGTCACCGCCGGCGTATTCCTGGTTACCCGCCTGTCACCAATTTTTGAGTTTGCACCCGATGCCCTCGCTGTCGTCACGGTTCTCGGCGCGGTGACGGCCTTTGTCGCGGCGACGATTGGCCTTACCCAGTTCGATATCAAGCGGGTGATCGCGTATTCGACGATGAGCCAGCTGGGCTACATGTTCTTCGCCCTTGGCGTATCGGCCTATCCGGCAGCGATCTTCCACCTAATGACACACGCCTTCTTTAAGGCGCTGCTGTTCCTTGGTGCTGGCTCTGTTATCCACGCCATGTCGGACGAGCAGGACATGCGAAATATGGGCGGCATCTGGAAGAAGATCCCGTTCACCTACGCCATGATGTGGATCGGATCCCTGGCGCTTGCCGGTATCCCACTCTTCGCTGGCTACTATTCCAAGGACATCGTGCTAGAGGCCGCCTGGGCGCAACACACGGGCATTGGTGAGTTTGCCTATTGGATGGGTATCGCCGCGGCCGTGATGACCGCCTTCTATTCCTGGCGCCTGATCATCATGACCTTCCACGGCTCCCCGCGCGCATCTGAGGATGTGATGAGCCATGTGCATGAGTCACCCTTGGTGATGACCGTGCCTTTGGCGATCCTCGCCGTCGGTGCTGTCTTTGCCGGTATCGTTGGCTATGAATGGTTTGTCGGCCATCACCGGTTTGAGTTCTGGGGGGCTGCCATCTTTATCGCCGAGGGCCGCGACACGGTTGAAGCGGCACACCATGTCCCAACCTGGGTGAAGAAGACGCCGCTTGTTGCCGCGATCATCGGCATTCTGGGTGCCTATCTCGCTTATATGTTTGTGCCGGGTCTGCCGCAGAAGGTGACCAGCGCGATTAAGCCGATCTATGTCTTCGTCTTCCGGAAGTGGATGTTTGACGAGCTCTATAACCGCGTCTTCGTTCGTGGCTCTATGGATGTGGGTCGCGGCCTTTGGAAGGGTGGTGATGGCGCGGTTATCGATGCCATGGGCCCTGACGGTATGGCGTCCTTGTCCAAACGTCTCGCGACCCGGTTCAGCCTGATGCAGACCGGGTTTGTCTATCACTACGCTTTTGCCATGCTGATCGGGGTTATCACCCTGGTGGCCTGGTATCTGAGCCAGCAATCAGGATAACCGATATGAGCTGGCCAATTCTTTCCATCGTCACCTTCCTGCCTTTGGTGGGTGTCGCCTTCATCATGATGATCAATGATGAGGATCAGCAGGCGGTTGCCCGCAATGCCCGTTGGGTTGCGCTGTTTACCTCCTTGGCGACCTTCATCATGTCGCTCTTCATCCTGGGCGCCTTCGATCCAGCTGAGGCTGGCTTCCAAATGGTGGAAGAGGTGGCCTGGCTGCCCGGCATGGGTGATAGCGGCATTAGCTACAAAATGGGTGTGGACGGCATCTCGGTTTGGTTCGTCCTGCTCTCAACCCTGCTAGTGCCGATTTGTATACTGGCAAGCTGGGAGGCGATCACCAATCGGGTGAAGGAATACATGATGGCCTTCTTGGTCCTTGAGACCTTGATGGTTGGCATGTTCTGCGCCCTCGACCTGATCCTGTTCTACATCCTGTTTGAGGGTGTGCTGATCCCGATGTTCCTAATCATCGGCATCTGGGGCGGCGCCCGCCGGGTTTATGCGGCGTTTAAATTCTTCCTCTACACCCTGCTTGGCTCGGTTTTGATGCTGATCGCCATGCTGGCGATGTATTTCCAGGCCGGTACCACTGATATCGTGGCGCTGCTGGATCACGGCTTCCCGTCAGAGATGCAGTATTGGCTGTGGCTCGCTTTCTTTGCCTCCTTCGCGGTCAAGGTGCCGATGTGGCCGGTCCACACCTGGCTACCAGACGCTCACGTTGAGGCGCCAACGGCTGGCTCTGTGATCCTGGCTGGTGTGTTGCTGAAGATGGGTGGCTATGGCTTCATCCGCTTCTCAATCCCCATGTTCCCAGAGGCGAGCGACTATTTCGCGCCGCTAGTCTTCACGCTTTCAGTCATCGCAGTGATCTACACCTCACTCGTCGCGCTAGCGCAGAGCGATATGAAGAAGCTGATCGCCTACTCATCGATTGCCCATATGGGTTTCGTGACCATGGGCCTGTTCTCAGTGAACCAGCAGGGGATCGAAGGTGCGGTCTTCCAGATGCTGTCCCACGGTATTGTCTCTGGTGCGCTCTTTCTTTGTGTTGGCGTGGTCTATGACCGCCTGCACACGCGGGAGATTGAGCGTTATGGCGGCCTGGTGAATAACATGCCGCGCTACGCCGTGATCTTCATGACCTTTACCATGGCGTCTATCGGGGTGCCTGGTACCAGCGGCTTCGTTGGCGAATTCCTGAGTCTCCTCGGTGCGTTCCAGGTGAATACAACCGTTGCGACCCTGGCCGCGACTGGCCTCATCCTCGGTGCTGCGTACATGCTGTATCTCTATCGTCGTGTGGTGTTCGGCACCGCGCCTAATGATGAGGTTTCCAGCCTGCCAGACGTCAGCCGCCGTGAGATCGCAATCTTCCTGCCGCTGATCGTGTTGGTCTTCTGGATGGGCATTTACCCATCAACCTTCCTTGATCTGATGTCGGCATCGGTTGAGAGCTTAATTACCGATTACCAGGTGGCGCTTGATGCCAGCCAGGTAACCCAATTTGCCGAGCTAGGGCAGGAGTAACGATTAGCCATGCCTGTACTCGGTCTTCTCACCACCGCCTTACCAGAGCTGATCCTGGCGATTGCCGGGATGGCATTCCTGATGATTGGCGTCTTCTATAAGGGCAACGCCACCACACTGCTCAGCGGTTTGGCGATTGGCACCTTTGTCGTGCTGGCCTTACTGATTGTCTTCGGTAGTGAGGGGACAGCGATTGCACTTGGTGGTCAGTTCATCACGGATGGTTTTGCCGTTTTTATGAAGGTGCTGGTGCTGGCGGGATCCGGCCTCGCGCTGTTGCTGTCGCTGACCTATCTGCAGCGGGAGCAGATGGACCGGTTTGAGTATCCGATCCTGGTGACCTTCGCGACGCTCGGCATGCTGATCATGGTCTCAGCCAATGATCTGATGTCGCTTTATGTCGGTTTAGAGCTGCAGAGCTTATCGCTCTATGTGCTCGCCGCGTTCCGCCGGGATGCGTTGAAGGCATCTGAGGCTGGGTTGAAATACTTCGTTCTGGGCGCCTTATCCTCCGGCATCCTGTTGTATGGCGCCTCACTGGTTTACGGCTTTAGCGGTACCACCAACTTTACTGAGTTGGCCGCATTCTTCGCATCAGAAGAGGCGCCAATCGGTGCCGTTGTCGGCCTGGTTTTTGTGTTGGCAGGCTTGGCGTTCAAGATCTCTGCTGTGCCGTTCCATATGTGGACGCCAGATGTTTATGAGGGGGCACCGACCCCGGTCACTGCCTTCTTTGCCCTGGCGCCTAAGATCGCCGCGTTCGGCCTGTTGACCCGCGTGTTGATCGGTCCGTTTGGCGACCTCACCAATGAATGGCAGCAGGTGGTGATTGTTCTGGCCGTTGCTTCCTTGACCCTTGGGGCCTTTGCCGCGATCGCCCAGACGAATATCAAGCGCCTGATGGCCTATTCCTCTATCGCGAATATGGGCTACGCGTTGGTCGGCTTGGCCGCCGGTTCCGCGGCCGGGGCGAGTGCTGTTGCCGCCTATCTGGCGATCTACCTGTTTATGACGGCCGGGGCATTTGCCGTGATCATCAATCTGCGGGTCAATGACCGCGCAGTTGAGAACTTGAGCGATTTGGCCGGTCTTGCCCAGGCGAAGCCGTTTATGGCTGCCTGCATGGCGATCTTTATGTTTTCCATGGCTGGCATCCCACCGCTGGCTGGCTTCTTCGGGAAGTTGGTCGTGTTCCAGGCGGCCGTTCAAGCTGAGCTTTATGTGCTAGCGATCATTGGGGTTTTAGCCAGTGTGGTTGGCGCCTTCTATTACCTGCGCATCATCAAGATCATGTATTTCGATGAGGCGACCGAGAACTTCGACCGGCCATTGGGTGGTGAGTTGAGCTTCGTCGTTGGCACGATGGCTGTAGTCACCCTGTTCCTGTTCATCCTGCCAGGTGTTGTCTTCGACAATGCCGGCGCTGCCGCAGCGACGCTGTTCGGTGGCTGATAGCAGTGGTCTGTCCAACGCGATGACCGAGCAAGGCACCACCACCAAGCATGGCGCATGGCGTTTGCAGGTGCTGGACTCCGTCGACAGTACGAACAACTGGTTATCCCGCCAGTATGATGCCGGGCTGGTTGGGCCCGGCCATGCCGTTCGGGCGATTAGTCAGAGTGCAGGCAAGGGCCGCCACGGCAACCAATGGCAGTCCAGTGCCGACGGCCTCTACCTTTCAATGCTTGTGAGGGATGAGGAAGAGTTCGGTACCCGCTGGGCCCTGGTTACGGGGTTAGCTGTGCGTGAAGCGATTGTTCGCCTGGCGCCAACCTTGGCCGATCAACTCCATCTCAAATGGCCAAATGACGTCATGTTGGGTGAGGCTAAACTCAGCGGTATTTTAATTGAGCGCGCCGGTGAGGGATCTCCCTGGGACCTGGTGATTGGTGTCGGTGTGAACCTGAACCAGCCAGATGGCTTCAGCGGTGCGGGTTCCGTCTCTGACAAGGTATCTGGCCTGACTGCTGATCGGTTGGCGATTGAAGTCCTAGCGCAGATCGAGAACCTGCGTGGTGTCTTACACCGAGGTGGGGCTATGGGCCTGCGCCAGGCCTGGCTGCAGCATGCCTGGCATCGCGGTGGGCAGGTGAGTTGCCATGTGGATGGCCAGCGTCTGGAAGGGCGGTTTGAAGACCTTGATCTGGACGGGGCCATGATCTTGGCCCTTCCAACCGGTGAAGAGCGACGCATTACGGGCGGTGAGGTCCACTTCCCAACCAATGCGCCCAGTCTGGAGACGGCGTGATGCTGCTCGCGATTGATGCCGGTAACACCAATGTCGGGTTTGCCCTATTTGATGGCGACGACAAGATTGGCGAGTGGCGCTGCGCCACTGATCCACGCCGTACGGCTGATGAATATGCGGTCTGGTTCTTTGAGCTTTTGCGGCTAGCTGAAATCGACCGCACGGCGATTGATAGCGCGGTCCTGGCCAGCGTGGTCCCAGACGCAACCTTCAACATCTCACGGTTCTGCAGCCAGCATTGCGGCACCGATCCGATCCTGGTCGGTGACCCATCGGTTGACCTTGATCTCGTTGTCGCGACAGAGCGGCCGGAAGAGGTTGGGGCGGATCGCCTGGTGAACACTATCGCCGCGCGTGAAAGCTATGACCTTCCTGCCGTGGTTTTGGACTTTGGTACTGCGACCACATTTGATGTCATTAACGCCAATGGCGCCTATATGGGCGGCATCATCGCGCCGGGGCCGAACCTATCGGTTGAGGCGCTGCACCAGGCCGCGGCCAAACTACCCCAGATTGATATCAAGCCGCCACCGGCTGTCATTGGCAAGAACACCATCAACGCCATGCAGTCGGGTGTGTTCTGGGGTTATGTCGGCCTCATTGAAGGGCTATTACGCCGCACTGCTGATGAGCTGAAGACGGATAATCTTACTGTTATTGCGACCGGTGGTTTAGGCAGCTTGTTTGCTGAACATATTCCGGCGATCCAACATCATGATCCTGATCTCACGCTACGTGGGTTGAAGATCATCCATGACCGAAACCGGGCGGCCTAAGCCCGACAGGAACGCATCATGCGAAATTCACAACAGGCGGTGTTTGAGCCCGCCGATGGCGAGCTCTATTTCGCAGCGCTCGGCGGTACCGAAGAGTTCGGTATCAACCTTAACCTCTACGCCTATGGTGATGATTGGTTGATGGTTGATCTCGGCATGGGCTTTGCCGATGAAAACCTGCCAGGCATCGATCTTCTGATGCCTGATCCTAGCTATATTGATGCACGGCGCGAGAAGCTGCGCGGCCTCGTCATCACCCATGGGCATGAGGATCATATTGGCGCCATCCCATACCTTTGGACGCGCCTGCAGTGCCCGATTTATGCGACCCCATTCACTGCAACGTTAATCCGTCGCAAACTGGCCGAGGCTGGCTTGCTGAACGATGTGGAGTTGCACGATATCGGCCCGGCCAAGGGTTTTGATGTTGGGCCATTTGCCTGTGAATTCGTGCCCGTCGCCCACTCAATTCCTGAGGCTTGCGCACTCGCCATTGGTACGCCGGTTGGCAAGGTACTGCACACCGGTGATTGGAAGATCGATCCGGATCCGGTCGCAAGTTACAAGACGGATGAGAAACGCCTGCGTGAACTGGGTGAGGAGGGGATCCTCGCCATGGTGTGTGACAGCACGAATGCAGGCAGTGACGGCTTCGTCGGGTCAGAGGGGGAGTTGGGCCCTAGCTTCACCAAACTATTCGCCGGGATTAAGGGCCGCATCGCCGTCACCTGCTTCTCCTCAAACGCCTCACGGATGATTGCAGTCGCTAAAGCGGCGCGGGCCAATGATCGTGAGGTGGCGCTTGTCGGTCGCTCACTTTGGCGGATTTATGAGGCGGCCCGCGACCTCGGCTACATGGATGAAATTGATCCCTTCATCGGTCCTGAAGAGGCGGCCTATCTACCGCCGGACAAGGTGGCGTTTCTGTGCACCGGGTCTCAGGGTGAGCCGCGCGCTGCTTTGAACCGGATGGCCAATGATGATCACCCGCATATTGTTCTGGAACGGGGTGATACCGTCATCTTTTCTTCCCGCGCTATCCCGGGGAATGAGAAGTCGATTGGCAAAATTAAGAACAAGCTGATCCAGATGGGGGTGCACATCATCACCCCCAACGATGCCATGGTGCATGTGTCGGGCCATGGTTCGCGTGGTGACTTAACCCAGATGTATCAATGGGTGCGCCCACAGATATCTGTGCCCGTGCATGGTGAGCATCGAAATCTGATCGCCCATGCCAGTCTTGCCAGTGAATGTCAGGTCGCCGATGTGGTGGTGCCAGAGAATGGTCAAGTGATCCGTTTAGGTCCGAAGGAGATCGGTCTCGCCGGGCATGTGCCCCATGGTGTGCTGGCGGTGGATGGTAACCGCGTCATTGAGATTGCCGACGGTCCAATCCGTGAACGTCAAAAGTTGATGCATAACGGCGTGGTGAACGTTGTGGTTGTGATTGATGATCGCGGCCATCTGGTTGCCGATCCCCAACTGAACCTAATCGGCCTGGTTGAGCCGATTGAAGAGGACGAGGTTGAGGATGAGTTGATGGCCGGTATCGAGATCGCGATCGCTGATCTCTCACGGGCACGACGTCAGAATGATGATGAGGTGGCTGAGGCTTGCCGCCTATCAATCCGTCGTGGTGTGAAGCGGTTGTTGGATAAGAAGCCGGTGATCACCACCAACGTGATCCGGGTTGAATAGGATAGGGACAGGATGGATTGGTTTTCTGGCCTGGTTGTTTTTCTGCTGATCTGGTGGACAGCTTTGTTCACCGTCCTGCCACTTTGGGTTCGGCGGAATGATGAGTCGGTGGAAGGGGTAGACCCCGGTGCACCGGAGCATCCCTATCTCTTGCGTAAGGCTATTGTGACGACGGCGCTGTCTGGTGTGCTGTGGTTGATCGTCTTTATCCTGGTGGAGGTTGAGATCATCTCATTCCACGAGATTGCCGATCGCATGTTCGCCGCCGATCAGGTGCGATAATCTAAGTTGCTGTTATCATTAGGCAATAAAAAAGGGCTCCGCATCGTTAGATGCTGGAGCCCATTTTTAAAACGAGCCTATTATTGATTGTTATTGGCACGTAAGTGCTGGCTCGCAACCTCCCTGAACCCAGGCCTGTTATTCTTATTGCTGCACACCAGTTACCTAGAGTGCTGGCATATCTGAATCAGGTGCCGGGAACCTAAAGTCGGCAAATTTATCTGTCACCAGCCTAACCCCGGCATTACGCATCATTTTGCAAAAAACATGTCGGCACGCATATGAAACGCTGTGTAAGTAAGTTGTTAAACCCAATAACAGGGCAGTTTGGCGTAAATTATGCAGTGGTTAGAGGCAGCAAAGAACGGCATTGTCGGACAAACTCATGCGCGAAGTTAGCTTTTCTAATGCAACAATAGGTTTTGCCACGCTCTGCTTGGTGGCGATTGGTCTTGGGGGGCTGGATGTGCAGCAAGCCGAGGCGCGTGACATCTTGAAGCCGGATCGAAAGCCGGTCTTTTGCCGCGAGCTGGAGCGCCACCAGCCAGGCGCCGATGTGGCCTTTCAACCTGGTGTTGATGCAACGGGCCGGGCTGTTGCACCAGCTGACCTGCCGAGTAACACACAGTTCCGACTGCCTGATGAATTCAGCTTCCCACTGACCGTCGATGTGATTGAATGGGCTGGTTTGGATGAGAGCTTCTCTGGCCTTGAGGGGGAGCTTGATCTGGGGGATGTGACGGTGTCCGGAAATGACGTGACGCTTAACGGTAAGACCGTTCCCAACCTAAGCCGCGCCGATATTGTCGCGCTCTGTGTTACCAAGCCTGGCATTCGCTAAATCAGCGCTTTCGGTTGGGCGGGCAATTGCCTAAAGTCCGGGCGCTTTACCTATTCCCGCGCAACCCATTCGAGGCCGTTCAGCCATGCGCCGTTCCGAGCTATTCCTGCCGACCCTGAAGGAAAACCCTTCAGAGGCTCAAATCGTTTCACACCGACTGATGCTGCGTGCCGGCATGATGCGCCAGACTTCGGCGGGCATTTATGCCTGGCTGCCGCTTGGCCACCGCGTGTTGAAGAAGATCGAGCAGATTGTCCGTGAAGAGCAGGATGCATCGGGCGCGCAAGAGGTGCTGATGCCGACCATTCAGCCTGCCGATCTGTGGCGGACCAGTGGTCGCTATGATGACTACGGTAAGGAGATGCTGCGGATTAAGGACCGGCATGACCGCGACATGCTCTACGGCCCAACGAATGAGGAGATGATCACCGACATCTTCCAGTTTGGGGTGAAGAGCTACAAAGACCTGCCGAAGAACATGTACCACATCCAATGGAAGTTCCGGGATGAGGTGCGGCCACGTTTTGGCGTCATGCGTGGGCGTGAGTTCCTGATGAAGGATGCCTATTCTTTCGATGTGGATAAGGAGCGGGCGATCCGCGCCTATCACAAGATGTTCCTATCCTACCTCCGCACCTTTGAGCGGATGGGGCTTAAAGCCATTCCAATGCGGGCGGATACTGGACCCATTGGCGGTGATCTGAGCCATGAATTCATCATCCTCGCTGAGACGGGTGAGAGCGAGGTGTTCTGCGATAAGCAGCTGCTTGAAGCGGATATCCTGCATGACAGCGTCTCCTACGATGATGACCTGACCCCCTTCTTTGAGAAGATGACCTCCCTCTACGCGGCAACTGATGAGATCCACGATCCGGCCAACTGTCCGATTACGGAGGATCAGATGGCAACCGCGCGCGGTATTGAGGTCGGCCACATCTTCTATTTCGGCACCAAATACTCCGAGCCCATGGGCGCCTATGTGGTCCTTGAGGATGGCAGCAAGGTGCCGGTCCATATGGGATCATACGGCATTGGCGTGTCACGTCTGGTCGGCGGTATTATTGAGGCCAGCCATGACGACAATGGCATCATCTGGCCGGAAGCCGTCGCACCCTTTGATGTCGGTCTGATCAGCCTGAAGGTTGGTGATGAAGAGACCGATGCGGCTTGCGCTGAACTCTACAAGGGCCTCAAAGCCGCCGGTTATGACGTTCTCTACGATGACCGCGGCGAGCGGCCAGGTGCCAAGTTTGCCGATATGGACCTAATCGGCCTGCCTTGGCAGGTGATCGTCGGTCCACGCGGTCTGGCCAATAACCAGATTGAGATCAAGCAACGGGCAACCGGCGAGCGTTTTGAAGTGCCGCGTGAAGGCGTTGCTGATTTCCTGTCATCAAAGCGCCAAGCTCTCGCGGCATAAGTCGTTTGAGTTAGCCGACAACCGTCAGGAATAGCCCCCGGTTATGTTCAATCGTTTTGAGCGTTTGATGGCGTTTCGCTACCTCCGCGCCCGTCGGCGGGAGGGGTTCATTTCGGTCATCGCTGTCTTCTCACTCTTGGGCATTGCCCTCGGTGTTGCCACGCTGATCGTGGTGATGAGCGTGATGAACGGCTTCCGCGATGAATTGCTGAGCCGGGTTTTGGGCCTTAACGGCCATGCCAATATTCGTGATGTGGCCGGGCAGATGGCCAATTACGACGACCTAATCGGCCTTGTGGGACCGGTTGAAGGTGTTGTGCGCGCCTTTCCGGTTATCGAGGGACAGGGACTGATCACCCAACGCGGCAACGCCACTGGTGTTGTTGTGCGGGGCATGCGGCCAGAAGACCTGATGAACAAGCCTGTGGTTGGTGAAGCGCTCTCCCGTGGCGACTATGCCGGTCTGGCCGATGGCGGCATTGCCATTGGCAGCCGGCTGGCACAACGCTTTGGCCTTGATGTTGGCTCAACCCTGTCGCTAATTAGTCCCAAGGGCAATCCCACACCCTTTGGCACCATGCCCAGAGCCCAGGGCTTTGAGGTGGTCGCCATCTTCGATGTGGGGATGTTCGAATATGATAGCGGCTTTGCCTTCATCTCTCTCGATGCGGCGCAAACCTTCTTAAGGCTCGGCGACACTGTCTCCGCGGTTGAGCTGTTTGTTGAGAACCCCGACCGTGTGAATGCCACGCTTCAAGATGTGTATGAGCAGGTTGGACCCGGCGTGCGTCTAGTCCCCTGGCAACAGATAAATGGCAGTTTTTTCAATGCGCTACAGGTTGAGCGCAATGTGATGTTCTTGATCCTGACCTTGATCATCATTGTGGCCGCGTTCAACATCATCTCTGGCCTAATTATGTTGGTGAAGGATAAGGGCAGGGATATCGCCATCCTCCGCACCATGGGAGCAAGTCGGGGGGCGGTCATGCGCATCTTCCTGCTAACTGGCTCTAGCCTTGGCATCATCGGCACCATTGTTGGTCTGATCCTGGCGATGCTGATCACCGAGAACCTGGCCGCGATCCAGGTCTGGCTCGAGAGCGTTAGTGGCAGCACGGTCTGGGACCCAACCATTCGTTTCCTAACCCGTATCCCCTCCAAAACCGATTGGGGTGAGGTGGTGGCCGTTGTCGCCATGTCATTGGTTCTGAGCTTCCTCGCCACTCTTTACCCATCCTGGCGGGCGGCTCGCCTCGATCCGGTTGAGGCGCTGCGTTATGAGTGAGGCAGCGCTACAGCTGAGCGGGATCACACGCGACTTTAAGGATGCTGGCGGGGTTCTGTCCGTCCTGCGCGGTGTTGATCTAAGCCTGAATGCGGGTGAGGCAGTTGCCCTGGTCGGTCCGTCAGGTGCCGGTAAGTCCACCTTGCTGCATGTCGCTGGCCTGTTAGAGAAGCCGACCGGCGGAACGATCCAGGTTGACGGTGAAGATGCCAGCAAGTTTGACGAGGCAAAGCGGACCGCGCGGCGCCTTCAGGCTATCGGCTTTGTCTATCAGTTCCATCACCTGCTGCCAGAGTTTACCGCGCTCGAAAACGTGGCGATGCCACAGATGATCGCTGGGGCCAGCAAGAGGGATGCGAAGGCCAGGGCCGAAACGCTCTTAACCCAGGTGGGTTTGGCCGAGCGGTTGGAGCATCAACCATCGCAACTATCCGGTGGTGAGCAGCAGCGTGTTGCCATCGCTCGCGCCCTAGCTAACTCGCCCAGTGTGCTGCTGGCCGATGAGCCAACCGGCAATCTGGATCAGGATACCGGCCAGCAGGTTTTTGAGATGCTGATCCGCCTGGTTCGGGAAGAGGGGCTAGCGGCCCTTATCGCCACCCATGATCGAGGCTTGGCGGCAAAGCTAGATCGTGTGGTCACACTTGAAGCTGGACAGCTTAAAGAACTATCCACAGCCGCTAGCTGAATAACCACGGTAAACAAGGGTTTTTTGCTCGATTTCTTGGCTGTTTTGTATGCGCGAGACCCGGTATCTAAAGGGCTCATTTTAGCTTGATGATCCAACCAGCGGGTCACCCAAAGATACGCATATGACCGAGCCAAGCGCCGAGGGCAAAACCCCAGGCTTCATTCATCTTCGGACCCATTCCGCATTCTCCCTGTCGGAAGGCGCAATCCACATTAAGGATTTGCCCAAGCTGGGTGTTGAGAATGAAATGCCAGCGCTGGCGCTGACCGACACCAACAACTTGTTTGGTGCGATGCAATTCTCAAAAGGGGCATCGGCTGCTGGTGTGCAGCCCATCATCGGGTGTCAGCTGGATATCTCTGTCGCGCCCGAAGCGGTTAAGGCGAGCCCTGGTCAGGTGGCCGCTGGTCCGACCCTGGCGCCCATTGTCCTGCTGGTGCAGAACGAGGACGGATATCGCAACCTGTCTTGGTTGCTAAGCCAGGCCTATGACGCCCGGATGGCTGGGCATGACCCGCACATCACGTTGGATCAGCTGACGGATCGCGCGGAAGGCCTTCTATGCTTAAGCGGCGGTGATAAGGGGCCGATTGGTCACCACCTGCTTGGTAAGCAAGGGAAGGCGGCTGAAGCGTTCACCGAACGCTTGGCTAAACTGTTCCCAGGCCGGGTCTATATCGAGGTTATGCGCCACGGCACACCGGAGCAGGCGGCGACGGAAGATGGATTTCTGGCCCTGGCCGACAAGTTTGATCTGCCCCTAGTGGCGACCAATGACTGCCAGTTCTCAACGCCGGAGATGTATGAGGCGCACGATGCTCTGATCTGTATCGCCAATGGTCGTTATGTTGATGAGAATGAGCGACCACGTTTAACCCGTGAGCATTACTTCAAATCTGCCGATCAGATGCGAGAGCTTTTCCGCGATCTGCCTGAGGCGATTGATAACACGGTCTTTATCGCCCAACGCTGCGCCTACTGGCTCGATTTTGTCCCACCGATCCTACCGCCGTTTGAGGGTGATCAGGGCCGGAATGAAGAGGATGAGCTGCGCGCCCAATCCGCTGATGGCTTGGAGGCGCGGCTCGTCAATCAGGTCTTCGCCGAGGGATTAAGCGAGACCGAGAAGGAAGAGGTCGCCAAACCCTACCGTGAGCGGCTGCAGTTTGAGCTCGACGTCATCGCGGGCATGGGTTTCCCCGGTTACTTCCTGATCGTTGCCGACTTCATCAAATGGGCAAAGGACAAGGCTATCCCGGTTGGACCGGGCAGGGGCTCGGGTGCTGGCTCCGTCGTCGCTTGGGCGCTCACCATTACCGATCTCGATCCCTTGGAACACGGGCTGCTGTTCGAGCGGTTCTTGAACCCCGAGCGGGTATCGATGCCGGATTTCGATATCGATTTCTGTCAGCATCGCCGGGATGAGGTGATCAACTATGTGCGTGAAAAATACGGTGAGAACCGGGTCGCGCAGATCATCACCTTCGGTAAGTTCCAGGCACGGATGGTGGTTCGAGATGTAGGCCGGGTGCTGCAGATGCCCTATGGCCAGGTAGACCGCATCTCTAAGCTAATCCCGAACAACCCGGCAAACCCAGTCACGCTACAAGAGGCGATTGATGGTGAGCCCGCATTGCGAGAGATGCGCAACGACGACCCAACGGTTGCACGGCTTCTGGATATCGCGCTGAAACTTGAGGGGCTGTATCGCCACGCCTCAACCCACGCGGCGGGTGTGGTGATTGGTGACCGCCCATTGGAAGAGCTGGTGCCACTCTATCGTGATCCGCGCTCTGATATGTGGGTCACCCAGTTCAACATGAAGGATGTGGAGACCGCCGGGCTGGTGAAGTTCGACTTTCTGGGTCTCACCACGCTTACCATCCTGCAAACCGCTAAGGACCTGATGAGCCAGCGGGCGATCGAGATCGATCTCGATGGCCTTAGCCTGGATGACAAAGCGACCTATGAGCTGATGTCCCGGGGCGATACCGCCGGCGTGTTCCAGCTTGAGAGCTCGGGCATGCGCGATGCCTTGAGGAAACTAAAGCCATCTCGGTTCGAAGACATCGTCGCTATGGTCTCGCTCTATCGGCCAGGCCCGATGGACAACATTCCCAAATACATCAGCGTGAAGAAGGGGGAGGAGCCGCCCGATTACCTCCACCCGAAACTGCAGCCGATCCTCGAAGAGACCTTCGGCATCATGATCTACCAGGAGCAGGTGATGCAGATCGCCCAGGTGCTCTCTGGTTACTCCCTCGGCGGCGCTGACCTACTACGTCGCGCGATGGGTAAGAAGATCCAGGCCGAGATGGATAAGCAGCGGGAGATCTTCGTCGATGGTGCAGTAGAGCGTGAGGTTGATAAGGCCCAGGCCTCCGGCATCTTTGATCAGGTTGCGAAGTTTGCGGGCTATGGCTTTAACAAAAGCCACGCGGCGGCCTATGCGCTGCTGGCCTATCAAACCGGCTATCTGAAGGCGAATTACCCGGTTGAGTTCATGGCGGCGATCATGACGCTGGCCTTTGAGAACACCGATAAGCTGGGCGCGGTTCGGCAAGAGCTCCAGCGCCTCGACATCACGCTACTGCCGCCGGACATCAATAAGTCAGAGGCCCTGTTTGCTGTTGAAGAGATTGAGGACGGCACCTACGGCATTCGTTACGCCCTGGCCGCGTTAAAGGGCGTCGGCCTGGTCGCTATGCAATCCATCGTCGAAGAGCGGGAGGCGAATGGGCCGTACAAAGACCTGTCTGACTTCGCTAACCGCATCGACCCAGGTGCTGTGAACCGGAAGCAGGTTGAGCAGCTGGCCAAGGCCGGTGCCTTTGATGCCCTGGAGCCGAACCGGAAGCGGATCACTGTTGGGGCTGAGAAGATCCTCCGCCATGCCGCCACTCGGCATGAGGAGAAGGCCAGCGATCAAGTGGCGCTCTTCGGTGGCGGTGATGACAGTCAGCTAAACACTCTCCATCTACCCGATAGCGATACCTGGCAAAGCACAGAGGCTTTGGCCGGTGAGTTCGAGGCCATTGGCTTCTACCTCTCTGCGCACCCATTGGATAACTACGCTGACGGCCTAAAGCGGCTAAAGGCTATCGATAGCCGTGCGGTTGTCTCGAAGCTGTCAACCCAGCCATCGACCTTGGTCACCTTGGGCGGTGTTGTACTTGGCCGGCAGGAACGGCGGGGTAAGCGGGGCGATAAGTTCGCCTTCGTTCAACTGTCAGATTCCACGGGTACCTATGAGGTGCAGGTGTTCTCAGACCTGCTTGCTACCTCTCGGCCTATCCTAGAAGTGGGCACGCTGCTGCTGTTAAAGGCGACGGCGTCCACCGATGGCGATCAGGTTCGATATCGTGGCCAAAGCTTTGAATTGCTAGATGATGCCATCGCCCGGGCGGCCAATGGGGTCGATATCTTCTTGAAGCAGGAAGAGGCGATCCAGAACATCAAGAGCCTCTTGAACCGGCAGGGCCCAGGCAAGACCGAGATCAGTCTCGTCGTGCGGGTGGATGATGGGGCCGACTGGAACTTGAAGCTCGACCGGAAGTACAAGGTCGATGCAGCAGGTCGCCAGGCGTTGAAATCATTCCCGGGGGTTGAGGATGTGGTTGGTCGTTAGCGCCAACAAACCTCTCTAAAACCCTTGCATTTCTGCGGCGTGGGCTGTATTCCCCGCCACATCAATCCACACGTCGGTCTTAAGGCTTGGGTGAAATGACCCGGGCCCCTCGACGGTGTCGTGTTCAGATTTTGACGTAAGTCATTGATTTGGAACGATGCTTGACCGGCGGAGGCAGAACCGTACGAGGAGTATAGAAATGGTCATGCCATCGTTTACGATGCGCCAGCTGCTGGAAGCTGGTGTTCACTTCGGTCACCACACCCGTCGCTGGAACCCAAAGATGAAGCCGTTCATCTTCGGTGTCCGCAATGGTGTCCACATTGTCGATCTCGAACAAACCGTCCCAATGCTGCACCGCTCGCTGGAAGCTGTCCGCGACGTGGTTAAAGGCGGCGGCCGTGTCCTGTTTGTTGGTACCAAGCGTCAGGCTCAATCAAAGATTGCCGAAGCTGCTAAGCGTTCCGGCCAGTACTTTGTGAACCACCGTTGGCTCGGCGGTATGCTGACCAACTGGAAGACGATCTCGGTCTCCATTAAGCGCCTGCGCGAGCTGGAAGAGATTGTTGCGCAAGGCCAGCAAGGTCGCACCAAGAAAGAGATGCTGCAGCTCACCCGTGAGCTTGATCGTCTTGATCGCGCCCTTGGCGGTATTAAGGAAATGGGCGGTCGCCCAGACCTGATCTTCGTGATCGACACCAACAAAGAGTCGATTGCCATTCAGGAAGCCAACAAGCTCGGCATTCCGGTTATCGCTGTGATCGATACCAATTCAGATCCAGAAGGCATCGCCTTCCCAATCCCAGGCAATGACGATGCACTGCGTGCCATCGACATGTATTGCGACCTGATCGCTGATGCTGTCCTCGACGGTATTCAAGCTGAGATGGAAGCCGCTGGTGTTGATCTTGGCGCCCTCGAAAAGCAAGCTCCAGAGCCAGCGCTTGAAGAGAAAGCTGAAGAGGCACCTGCCGAAGCCGCTGCTGAGGAAGCCCCAGCAGAAGAAGCTATAGCTGACGCATAACAGCTTTTCATCCGGGCGTGGTTGATCCCGCGCCCGGATCACTATCTATGTGCCATGCCCGCGGTACCGAAAATGGCGGGCCAGAATTTTACGCTGATATCCCAAGACAACCCGTTTCGACGAAAGAGGATCCCGATGGCTGCGATCACTGCCTCCCTGGTGAAAGAACTCCGTGAAAAATCCGGCGCCGGTATGATGGATTGCAAAAAGGCGCTGAGCGAAACCGATGGCGACCTTGAAGCTGCGATCGATTGGCTTCGTAAGAAGGGCCTCGCCGCCGCTGCTAAGAAGGCTGGCCGGACCGCAAGTGAAGGCCTCGTTGGCGCGGCTACCGGTGGCAACACTGGCGCGTTGATCGAGCTGAACTCCGAGACCGACTTCGTTGCCCGCAACGACCAGTTCCAAAAGCTCGTTTCTCAGCTGTCTGAGTTGGCACTTGAGCACACCGGCGATGTCGCTGAGCTGAACAAAGTCGACTTCCCAGGCACCGGCCGTAACGTCGAAGAAGAGCTGACCCAGCAGATCGCCACCATCGGTGAGAACATGCAGCTGCGCCGCGCCGCTCGCGTTTCTGTCGATAACGGTGTCGTTGCCGCTTACATCCACAACGCGCAAGCCGAGGGCATGGGCAAGATCGGCGTTCTGATCGGCCTGGAAAGCACCGGCGACGCTGTTAAGCTGAACGAGCTTGGCCGCCAGATCGCGATGCACGTGGCGGCTATCCGCCCCGAATCGATCAGCAAAGATGACCTTGACCAAGGTCTGATCGACCGTGAGCGTGACGTCCTGGTTGAGCAAGCCCGCGCGTCCGGTAAGCCAGAAGAGATCATCGGTAAGATGGTCGAAGGCCGCCTTCGTAAGTACTACGAGGAAGTGGTCCTGCTTGAGCAAGTCTTTGTCATCGATGGTGAGAACAAGGTCTCTAAGGTCCTTGAGAACGCCGGCAAAGAGCTTGGTGCACCGGTCGCAATCACCTCGATGGTTCGCTTCGCCCTCGGTGAGGGTGTGGAAAAGGAAGAGGCTGATTTCGCTTCTGAAGTCGCCGCGACCCTTAAAGGCTGATACAAGCTAGAACTGTCTTAAGGCTTTGCCCATTTAGTCATCCCGTTAGCCCAATAGAGTAGTCCTATGACTGGCCAATCCAGGTTCCGCCGTGTGCTGTTGAAAATCTCCGGCGAGGCTTTGATGGGCCAACGGGACTACGGGCTAGATCCGGAGATGGTCGACCGTGTCGCCAGCGAAATTGGCACTGTTGTTGAGATGGGCGTTCAAGTCTGCCTCGTCGTCGGCGGTGGCAACATCTTCCGCGGCGTTTCTGCCGCCGCGAAGGGGATGGAACGGGCGACCGCCGACTATATGGGCATGCTGGCCACCGTCATGAATGCGCTAGCGCTGCAAAACGCGCTTGAGCGGGCAGGGGTTGATACCCGGGTCCAATCCGCCATTCCTATGGATACGGTCTGTGAGCCGTATATCCGTCGACGTGCCGAACGGCACATGGAAAAAGGGCGGGCTGTGCTGTTCGCTGCTGGCACCGGCAACCCGTTCTTCACCACCGACACCGCTGCCGCACTCCGCGCTTCTGAAATGAACTGCGATGCCTTGATGAAGGGCACCAAGGTTGATGGTGTTTACACCGCCGATCCGGTCAAGAATCCAGATGCGGAACGGTATGAAGAACTGACCTACATGGATGTGCTAGCCAATGATCTGGGCGTCATGGATGCCTCAGCGATTGCGCTTGCCCGGGAAAACAAAATCCCGATTTTGGTGTTCTCCATTTACGAACCGGGCGAGTTGGCCCGTGTGCTGACCGGGTCGGGGCGCAGCACGATTGTCCGTGAACCTGTACAAGAGGCCGTTTAAGCCATGTCTATTGATAAGAAAGACCTGCAGCGCCGCATGGATGGCGCGATCGATAATTTCGGTAAAGAGCTGGCAGGTCTCCGCACCGGTCGCGCGAGCACTAGCTTGCTGGAGCCAGTTACGGTTGAGGCTTATGGCTCAAAGATGCCGTTGAACCAGGTCGGTACCGTTAGTGTGCCTGAACCACGCCTCCTGACCGTTCAGGTTTGGGATGGCGGGATGACCAAAGCGGTTGAGAAGGCGATCCGTGATGCTGGCCTGGGTCTAAACCCACAGGCTGAGGGCACCATGATCCGCGTGCCGATCCCCGATCTGAACGAAGAGCGTCGGCAGGAGCTTGTGAAGGTTGCTGGCAAATATGCAGAGCAGGCCCGGATTTCCGTCCGTAATGTCCGGCGTGATGGCATGGATGCTTTAAAGCGCCTCGAAAAGGACAGCGAGATTTCTCAGGATGAACGCAAATCTCTGTCAGATGATATCCAGTCACTGACCGACCAATTCATCAAAAAGATTGATGATGCGTTGGCCGAAAAAGAGAGCGAGATCACCACGGTATGACCCACATCCCACCTGAGGATGATGCAGCAGGGCTAGAGCTGGCCCGGCGCCCAGAGCACGTTGCCATTATCATGGATGGCAATGGCCGCTGGGCCCAGTCGCGTGGCCTGCCGCGAACGGTTGGCCACAAGCAGGGGGCCGATGCTGTGCGTCGCTGCCTGACCGCCTGCCGCGATCTAGATATTCGCTACCTAACCCTTTTCGGCTTCTCCTCAGAGAATTGGAGCAGGCCGGATGGTGAGGTGCGTGAGTTGATGCGCCTGATGCGGCATTACCTGCGCTCAGAGCTCGCCGAGCTGCATAAGAACGGCATTCGCCTACGCGTTATTGGTGACCGCACCCGTCTTGCCGACGACATCGTCGCGTTGATTGAGAAGGCGGAAGCGCTAACAGCAGAGAACGATGAGTTCCACCTGACCGTGGCAATCAGCTATGGCGGTCGGCAGGAAATCGTGACGGCGGCTCAACGCGTGGCTGAGGCGGTTAGGCGAGGGGATATGCACCCCAATGCCATTGATGAGACAGTGTTTTCCTCATTTTTGGACACCAGCGGCTTGCCAGATCCAGATCTGCTGATCCGTACCAGTGGCGAACAACGGATTAGTAATTTCCTGTTGTGGCAAATGGCCTATGCGGAATTGGTTTTCTGTCCTACGTTGTGGCCCGACTTTTCCGCCCAGGATTTGATCGATGCCATCCAAGAATTCAACCGACGAGACCGACGTTTCGGCGCGCTGGCAAGCGCTCATCGGTGATCGAAATCTAGGTATCCGTTTACTCTCAGCCCTCGTGCTGGTGCCTATTGTGCTGGTCGATATCTGGTTCGGCCAATGGTGGTTTGCTGGCCTGATCGTTGTGGGTGTTGCGCTTGCGACCCGTGAATGGGTTCGAATGATTGGTGGTGATCAGTCTAAACGCGCAGCACCATTCATTGTCGGCGCCATGGCCCTGGCGACACTGGGTTTCGCTTTTCTTTTAGTTCCCAATGACTTGGTGCCAGCACCTGATCGAGCGAAGGCGCTGCAGATCGATGTCACCTATATGCTGATCATCGTCCTGGCCGTCTGTGCGATGACTTTGGCGCTCGGCATTGTGGCAGAGGTTAAGCAGCGGGTGCCCATGGCACTTGGCGTTCCCTATCTCTTGCTGCCTGCCATTGCCTTAATCTGGATGCGGGAGCAACCAGAGGGCCTACGTCTGATCATCTATTTGATGTTTGTCGTCTGGGCGACAGATACGGGCGCTTATCTGGTTGGTCGGATCATTGGTGGGCCCAAGCTGGCGCCCAACATCAGTCCGAAGAAAACCTGGTCAGGGGCTATCGGCGGAACAATCATCGCGGGCCTGGTTGGCCTGATGATTGGTTCGTACTTTGGGACCGAGTTGCCGGTGGTGGCCTTCAGCCTCGCGCTGTTCCTCGCCATCATCAGCCAATTCGGTGACCTGCTGGAATCAGGTGTGAAACGCAACTTTGCGGTTAAGGATAGCGGCGGCTTCATCCCTGGCCATGGCGGTATCTTGGATCGTGTGGACGGGTTGCTGGCAGCATCAGTTGGATTGGCGCTATTCCACGGTTTGCTGCTGGCGCTAGGCTATGTCTGGTGGTAAGACCCGCAGCAATCATCGAACATTTATTCAGATAAGTGCCGCAACATGCTGCGGCCCCATTCCAATATCCAGCTGACGTGATGCTGCAAACCGCCAATACCAAAACGAAAAGCGTAACGATCCTCGGTGCCACCGGGTCTATCGGCTGCAGCACCCTGGATATCATTGGGCATCATGCGGATCACTTCCGTGTGGTTGCCATGACGGCCAATCGGAATGGCGCGCTGATCATTGAACAGGCACGTAAGTTCAACCCCCAGTTCCTGGCCATCGCTGATCCTGCGACCGGCGACAAGGTTCGCGAGGCACTTGCCGACACAAGGATCGAGGTCGCCACGGGGCCTGAGGCACTGGTGGAAGCGGCCAAGATCCATAGTGACATCGTCGTTGCTGGCATCGTCGGCGCTGCAGGGTTGCCTGCAACCATGGCAGCGGTGGATCGCGGAGCTGCTGTGGCCCTCGCCAATAAGGAAGCGCTCGTTTGTGCCGGTCCGTTGATGATCGATCTTGTCCGGCGGAGCGAGGCTCAGTTACTGCCGCTCGATAGTGAGCACAATGCAATCTTTCAGGTCTTTGACCCAGCCAACCGTGAGGGCATTCGCCGGTTGATCCTGACCGCATCTGGCGGCCCGTTCCGCACGGCCAGCCTGGAAGAAATGCGGGCTGTCACACCTGAGCAGGCGGTGGCCCACCCAAACTGGTCCATGGGCGCCAAGATCTCTGTCGATAGTGCCACCATGATGAATAAGGGCCTTGAGGTTATTGAGGCCCATTTCCTGTTCGATATGCCGCTTGAGCAGATCGACGTCGTGTTCCACCCGCAATCCGTTATTCATTCAATGGTTGAGTATGCCGATGGCTCCGTCTTGGCACAGATGGGAACGCCGGATATGCGCACGCCGATTGCGCATTGCTTGGCCTGGCCAGACCGTCTGGAGAAGCCAGGCGACCGGTTGGATTTCGCCACCATCGGTGCCCTGACATTCGAACAAGCGGATGAGTTGCGTTTTCCAGCCCTTCGTTTGGCGCGTCAGTCACTGGAAACCGGCGGGACTGCACCAACGGTGTTGAACGCCGCCAATGAGGTCGCGGTGGCTGCCTTCTTGGCTGGTGAGATTGGCTTCACCCGGATCGCAGAACATGTCGAGACAGTGCTGAATCTGGCGGATATCAAGCCGGTTAGCACCTTGGATGATGTCTTTGCCGCTGATGCCTGGGCGAGGGGGCAATCGATCTAATCCCCGGATTATCGCAAGCTTGTGAATAAGCTGGGTAAATCCGCGACACGAAACCGCCATGTCTGGACGTTCCAGCGGTTTCGATCTCCAGATTTCTTCTATATTGTCCGCTACGGTTTTGCAGCGCACAGGTTCGTCCCTAGATATAGCTGCAGCTATTGAGTTCTCTGATCTCACTCGCCTGAATTAAGGAAGGCTTCCAGTGGAACAGTTTTTTGGCGGCGCGTTGTCCGTTGTCGAATATGGCGTGGCCTTTGTCCTCGTCCTCAGCGTTCTGGTGTTTATCCATGAATGGGGCCACTACTTCGTGGCGCGCCGCTGTGGTGTGAAGATTGAGAGCTTCTCAATTGGCTTTGGTCCTGAGATCTTCGGCTTTACCGATAAGGCTGGCACCCGCTGGCGGTTCAGCATTATTCCGCTTGGTGGCTATGTGAAGATGTTCGGCGATGCCGACCCTGCCAGCATGCCGACCGAGGCTGCCGCCAAGATGACGGAAGAGGACCGGGAAGGGAGCTTCTTCCACAAAACCGTCGGCCAACGCTCTGCGATTGTATTCGCCGGTCCGGCTGCGAACTTCATCTTCGCCATTATCGTGTTCACCGGCATGTTCATGGTTGCCGGTGAAACCTTCACGCCAGCGCGCATCTCCGGCGTTGTCGATGACACCCCAGCGGCCGCTGCTGGCCTTCAGGCTGGTGATACCGTTGTGTCTGTTGATGGCCGTCGTATCGACCGGTTTGAGACCTTGCAGCAGGTTATCCGCATCAATGCGGGCCATGAGATCCAACTGGTTGTTGAGCGTAATGGTGAAGAGATCTCCATGCCGCTTACCCCGGCTGTTCGGGTCATCGATGATGGCTTTGGCGGTAAAGGGCAGATCGGCGTCATGGGCGTCTATGGCCCAACCGCACCTGCGCGCATTGGGGAGTTAGAACCAGACAGCCGTGCGGAGGCTGCTGGCCTCGAGCCTGGCGACATGATCGTCGAGGTTGATGGTCAGCTGGTTCAAAACGCCCGTGAGGTTATCAACCAGATCGAAGATAAAGCTGAGCAGACGGTCACGCTCACCGTATTGCGCGGCGTTGATTCCGCGATCATCGGGCCAAATGAAGCGCCGGCAGACTCCCTAACCCTGTCGATTGAGATTGCGCCAACCGCCTTTGACCTGAACGCGCCAGCGGAGGGTGAGGGCGAATCGAGTGACGATTCTGCGCCTGAACAGGGTGCCGATGTTGCTGAAAACAGCGAAAATATCGTTGGCAGCTTGCCCGGTATCAGCTGGACCCCACTGCCGAATACTACCCGTGTGTACAGCAACCCATTCCATGCCGTGTATCGGGCATCCGTCTCATCCTATGAGATGGGGGCCAATACCCTGACGGCACTCTGGCAGTTGGTGAGTGGTCAGCGGAGCGTTAAAGAGCTCGGCGGACCCTTGAAAATTGCCCGGATTTCCGGGGATGTTGCGCAGCAAAATGTGATGGCTTTGCTACACTTCATGGTGTTGTTATCGATCAATCTGGGGTTGATTAACCTGCTTCCCGTTCCAGTTTTGGACGGTGGACACCTTGTTTTCTATGCGATAGAGGCACTTCGAGGTAAGCCGGTGGGCCTTAAGGCGCAGGAATACTGCTTTCGTGTCGGTCTTGCCCTCATTCTTTGCCTTATGATATTCGCCACGTGGAACGACGTGATGCAAATGTTTGTAAACAACGCGTAATTTCGTTCCAGGCTACAGCGGTAATTCGGGCTCTCACGTGTTACATAATCACCTGTCGCGGCACCTGTTGCTGGCGATTCCCTTCGCTATAACCCTCCTGGCTGCGCCGCCCGTTGCTGCGCAGGACGGTTCTTTGCGTGGCAGCATTAATGTTGCCCAGGCCGAGGGGCGCACGATCAGTCGTATCGATGTTGAGGGTGTGCAGCGTATTCAGCCAACCACCGTCCTCTCCTATCTGGAGCTTGAGATCGGTGATGAGTTCGATGCGGTTAAGATTGAAGAGAGCCTGAAATCCCTTTTCGGCACCGGCCTGTTCGCCGATGTGGTGCTGCGCCGTGATGGCGATGTCCTGATCGTTCAGGTCGTTGAGAACCCAATCATCAACCGGATCGCTTTCGAGGGTAATAGCTCGATTGAGGATGATGAGCTTGAGATTGAGGTCCAGCTGCGCCCGCGGATCGTGTTCACCCGCACCAAGGTTCAAAACGATGTTTCGCGCCTGTTGGAGCTGTATCGCCGCTCTGGCCGCTTTGCCGCGACCATCGAGCCAAAGGTTATCCAGCTAGAGCAAAACCGTGTCGATCTGGTCTTTGAGATCAGTGAGGGGCCAACCACCCGCGTCACCCAGATCAACTTCATCGGTAATGAGGTCTTCTCAGACAGTGACCTGCGCGGTGAGCTCTCCACGCAAGAGTCTGCCTGGTGGCGTTTCCTGACCTCTGGTGACCAATACGATCCGGACCGGGTGGATTTCGATAAAGAGCTGCTGCGTCGCTTCTATCTGCGGAACGGCTACGTTGATTTCGCGACCATCTCGGCAGTTGCTGAGTTGAGCCCGAACCGGGAGGAATTCTTCATCACTTTCACGGTGGAAGAGGGGCCGCGCTACCGTGTTGGTGACATCATCATCGAGAGTGATGTCGATGAGCTTGATGTTGAGACCCTGCGCAGCAAGCTGACCTTCGAAACCGGTGAGTGGTACAACAGCCAAGAGGTCGATAACTCAATCGATCTGATGCTGGCAGAGCTGCGTGACCAACAATTCGCCTTCGCCGATATCTCACCGCGCACCTCGCGTAATGAGGAAGAGACGGTTGTCGACCTGACCTTCACCGTCGATGAGGGCCAGCGCGTCTTTGTTGAGCGGATTGACATCAGCGGCAACGTACGGACCCTGGATGAGGTTATTCGGCGTGAGATTGACCTCGCTGAGCAGGATCCATTCAACCAGACGCTGCTGCAGCGCTCTGAGCGTTCGATTAACAACCTCAACTACTTTGAGACCGTAAACATCCAGGCATTGCCAGGCAGTGCCCCGGATCAGACCGTCATCGATGTTGAGGTCGTTGAGCAATCCACCGGTGAGATCTCACTGGGTGCTGGTTTCTCGTCCTTTGATGGTCCTTTGGCTGACTTCGCCATTCGTGAGCGGAACTTCCTTGGTAAGGGCCAAGATGTTCGCCTGGCCGCACAGCTGTCCGGCCGCCGGCAGGAATTCGATCTGAGCTTTACCGAGCCATACTTCCTGGGCCGTGATTTGGCAGCGGGCGTCGATCTGTTCCACATCACCACCGACTTCCAGGATGAGTCCTCATTTGATGAGCGGACCACCGGTTTTGGCTTCCGTTTTGGCTACAACCTGGGGATCGATCTACGTCAGGGCCTGCGCTATCGGTTTGAAGATAGTGAGATCACCAATGTTGATGACGACGCCTCCCGCTTCATTCGTGAGCAAGAGGGCACCCGTGTCGTCTCCCTGATCGGTCAGGACCTGACCTATGACAAGCGGAACAGCCGCCTCAACCCAACTGATGGCTATGTCCTACGGTTGAGCACTGATTTGGCTGGTCTGGGCGGTGACACCCGGTTCATTCGTGGCCGCGCGAGTGCGTCCTACTACTACCCAATCGCCAATCAGATCGTATTCAGCGCAACCGGTGAGGTTGGGGCAATCTATGGTCTCGATGATGATGTCGGCATTCAGGATCGCTTCTTCATCGGCGGTGATAACCTGCGTGGCTTTGCAATCTCTGGTATTGGCCCGCGCGATATCGAGACTGATGATGCCCTGGGCGGTAATTTGTTTGCCCGTACGGCGCTCGAAGTCTCCTTGCCACTGGGGCTGCCAGAGGATCTGGGCTTCCTTGGTCACGTATTTACTGACATTGGAACGCTCACCGATATTGATGCGGAAGGCCCAGGTATTGTAGATGAAGCCTCACCCCGGGTTTCCGTGGGTGCCGGTATTTCTTGGCAGTCGCCATTCGGGCCGATCCGGCTTGATGCGGCATTCCCTGTGATGAAAGAAGACTTCGACGATACTGAGACCATTCGTTTCAGTTTCGGCACCAGCTTCTAATCGCCAAATCCACCGACACCAACGTGATGACCCGTCCCGTATTAGCGACGGCAGTCAGCCGCACGCGCCCGTAAAAGGAACGGCCAAACCATGTTAGCCCAACGCTCCCTGCTAACCCGTTTTCTTGCTGCCCTGATCGTCATGGCATTTGCCTTGACCGTTGCCCCTTCCATGGCTACCGCACAGGACGCCGAAGAGGACAACCGTGCGCCTAAAGACATCGTGCCGGTTATCCTGGTCGTTGATGTCCCAGCCATCCTGGCCCGTGCAAAGGCGGCGCAAGACATTAAGCGTCAGCTGGAAGAGCGCCGCGCTGAGTATCAAGAGCAGATTGCCGAGCGCGAGGAAGAGCTTCGCAACGCTCAACAAGAGCTTGAGAAGCAGCGCACGATCCTCTCAAACGAAGCGTTCCAAACCCGCGCCGAAGAATTCCGGACCCAACTCGCTGAGGTTCAGCGTGGTGTTCAGCAGCGTAAGGCCGTCCTAGAGACCGCCTTCGGTAAGTCGATGAACGAGCTGCGGAAGGCTGTCGTCGCTGTTGTCGCTGAGGTGGCAAAGGAAGAGGAAGCAAACCTCGTCCTCTCCAACCAACAGATCGTTCTGGTTGATACCGCCCTCGACGTGACTGAGAAGGTCCTGACACTGCTTGATGAGAAGGTGCCAAGCGCCACCATCAACATGCCGGACATTCCAGAGGAATAGGCGCTAGACCTTGCCTGACCAACGTTTCCATCACCGTGCTGGCCCGTTCACTCTTGGCGATCTCGCTGAGCTAACGGGGGCTGAGCTGAGCGACAGCAATGCCGCCAGCCTTAGTGTTGAGGATGTGGCACCGCTGAGTGATGCCGGTGAGGGTCAGATTACATTCCTCGACAACCGGAAGTATGTAGCGGCATTCCGCGCCACCAAGGCTGCTGCATGCCTAGTGCACCCAGACCTGGCAGATCAGGCACCGGACGGCGTTGTCTGCCTTGTCACCGATAAACCTTACCGTGCCTATGGCAAGGTGGCACAAGCCTTCTATCCAGAGCCGGCAATCAAACCCGGTGTGGGTGCAGGGGCGTTCGTGGACCCAAGCGCGACTGTCGATGCAGGTGCCGAGATTGGACCGAACGCCGTGATCGGGGCAGGCGCTTCGATTGGGGCTGGAACAGTTGTCGGTCCAAATGCCGTCATTGGTGAGAATGTTGAGATTGGTGAGCGGTCGCGGATCGGCGCCAATGCCAGCATCAGCCATGCGATCATCGGTAATGAGGTGAAGGTCTATCCTGGCGTGCGTATCGGTCAGGATGGCTTCGGCTTTGATATGAGCGCTGAGGGGCATTTGCGTATCCCACAGCTGGGCCGTGTCATCGTTGAGGATGATGTGGAGATCGGTGCCAACGCCACGATTGATCGCGGGGCAGGGCCCGACACGGTGATCGGACGCGGCGTGCGGATCGATAACTTGGTCCAGATTGGCCATAACGCCAAGATCGGCCCAGGCGTCGTCCTGGTGGCACAATGTGGGATTTCCGGCAGCAGTGAGATGGGCCCATTCTCAGTCCTGGCAGCGCAAGCCGGTATTGCTGGTCACCTTAAGATTGGTGCCGGTGCCCAAATTGGCGCCCAGGCCGGCGTGATGCGTGATGTTGAGGCGGGTGAAAAGGTAATCGGCAGCCCAGCGGTGCCGATCAAACAATTCTTCCGCCAGGTTTCCACTCTGAAAAAGATGGCCGAAGGCCGCGGTTAAGACGGATTAACGAGGCGAAAAGATGCCCGATTCAACCATGACAAACACTGATGAAGCACTTGATATCAATGCGTTAGAACCGCCATTTGATGTCAATCAGATCATGCAGATGATCCCACATCGCTTCCCGATGCTGATGCTGGACCGGATTACCGAGCTGGTGCCCGGCGAACGTGCGGTTGGCCTAAAGAATGTCTCGATTAACGAGCATTTCTTTGCCGGTCACTTCCCACAGCGGCCGGTTGTGCCCGGCGTCCTGCTGATTGAAGCCATGGCCCAAACTGCTGCCGTCTTCGTTGTTCGCTCATTGAGCAATGAGTCAGCGGGTAAGGTGGTCTATCTGATGTCAGTGGATGGCGCCCGCTTCCGTCGGCCGGTTGTGCCTGGTGATCAGGCCATGATCCATGTCGACCTGATCCAGGGTCGCCGTAACGTCTTTAAGTTCAAAGGGCAGGTGAAGGTGGATGACACCCTCTGCGCTGAGGCTGAATTCGCCGCTATGGTGATGGACAGCTAAGCCAGCCATTACTTGAACCCTTCGACCCTCCCGAAGCTCAGAAAGCCCGCCCATGAGCGCGCAAATCCACCCATCGGCCGTTGTCGATCCTAAAGCTGAACTGGCTGATGATGTGATCATTGGGCCGTTCTGTCATATCGGCCCCGATGTGACCTTGGCGTCCAAGGTGCATTTAAAGAGCCACGTTGTGGTCGATGGCATCACCGAGATTGGTGAAGAGACTGAGATCTATCCCTTCACCAGCATCGGTTCCCCTCCGCAGGATTTGAAATATGGTGGTGAGAAGTCGCGTCTCGTGATTGGTAAGCGGAACCGTATTCGCGAGCATGTGACCATCAATACAGGCACCGAGGGTGGGGGTATGGAAACCCGGCTCGGCGATGATTGCCTACTGATGGTTGGCGCCCATATGGCCCATGATTGCATCGTCGGTAATCAGGTGATCTTTGCCAATAATGCGACCCTGGCTGGCCATGTGGTGGTTGGTGATCACGCCATCCTTGGTGGATTGAGTGCCGTTCACCAGTTTGTGCGTATCGGTCCCCATGCCATGATTGGCGGCATGTCTGGTGTTGAGAATGATGTCATTCCCTACGGCCTCGTCCTTGGTGAGCGTGCGAACCTGGCCGGTCTGAACCTCGTTGGCCTAGACCGTCGTGGTTTTGAGCGTAGTGAGGTCAATCAACTGCGCCAGGCCTTCAAGCAGATCTTCATGGGCGAGGGGACCTTCGCCGACCGCGTGGCGGCTGCGAAAGCCGAATACGCTGATAGCGACCTCGTTCAGGACGTGATCAGCTTTGTCACTGCTGAAAGCTCACGATCCATCTGCCAGCCCAAGGCCGGCAATTGACGGAAGCGCCGCGAAAACTCGGCATCGTTGCAGGTGGCGGTTCGCTGCCGGGCTTGGTGGCCCGTGAGGCCATAGCCCAAGGCCGCAACGTCCATATCGTTGCGCTCGAAGGGTTCGCAGAACCCGATCTTCTTCCCGCTGATGTTCCGCAGACACCGATGCCTCTAGGCGCCGGTGGTCGGATGATTGATCTATTCCGTGCGGAGGCAGTGGCCGACATTGTCTTGGTCGGCCCGGTGAGGCGTCCCGGCCTTCGCGACCTAAAGCCAGATTGGAAGACCGTTAAGGTACTAACTAAGGCCAGCCTCAAGGGCCTCGGCGATGATGGCCTATTAGGAATGGTTCGCGATGGTATCGAGGCTGAGGGCTTTCGGCTACTTGGTATTGCGGACATCCTTCCTGACCTTTTGGCCCGACCCGGTTTGATTGCCGGCAATGCACCGGATGAACAGGCTGTTAGTGACATCGATCGGGGCATTGAGGTCGTAACGGCCTTAGGCGCCGCTGACATTGGACAGGCCGCCATCGTTCAGCAGGGCATTGTGTTGGCGGTAGAGGCGATTGAGGGCACCGATGCCATGTTAGCCCGCGCTGGCGATCTCCGCCGTGAGGGTGAGGGCGGGGTGCTGGTTAAGCTGGTTAAGCCAGGGCAAGATCGCCGCTTGGATTTGCCTACGATTGGACGGCAGACGGTTAAGGGCGCAATCGCCGCCGGTCTGCGCGGGATTGCCGTTAGTGCCGGTGCCTGCCAAATCGTTGAGGCCGAAGCGGTCAAAAGCGATGTTGAAGCAGCTGGCCTATTCCTGATCGGCGTTGAGGCGCCAGCCTAATGATCGATACGCCTGTTCAAAAGAGCCAGGCGGTATCTGATCGCCGCCCCATCATTTTTGTTGTGGCCGCTGAGCCATCCGGTGATGCGCTTGGCGCGCCGATCCTTGATGCCCTAAGTGACCTTGCCCCGGGCCGGTATCGTTATGTCGGCATTGGCGGGGAGCAGATGATTGAGGCGGGGCTTGAGCCTATCTTCCCTATGGCCGACATCACTGCCTTTGGCCTGGCAGAGGTCCTGCCGCGTATCCCCACCATCCTTCGCCGATTGAAGGAGACAGAGCAGGCAATCAGGTTGATGAAGCCGTCACTGCTCCTGACCATTGATGGACCGGATCATAGCTTCCGATTGGCGAAAAAGTTACGCAACCTTTCGATGCCGAAGATGCATCTGGTTGCCCCGACAGTTTGGGCCTGGCGGCCTAAACGAGCGGCTAAAGTCGCCAAACTCTATGACCATCTGCTTTGCCTGTTTCCGTTTGAGCCACCCTATTTTGAGGCTGAAGGGATGGCGGCCAGCTTTATCGGCCATCCATTGGTGACTGGACCCGCCATGTCGGCAGATGGCGACGAGTTTCGCCAACGTCACGGTATTCCAAGCGATCAACGCCTGATCACCGTCCTGCCCGGAAGCCGTAGGGGTGAGGTTGAAAAGCTGTCCGGCGTATTTGGGGAGGCGCTTGGTCTCCTCCGACAACGAATTGGGTCCTTCACCGCTGTTATCCCGACCGTTGGCCCTGTGGCCGATCTGGTGAGAGCCAATACTGAAGATTGGCCGGTTGATCATGTGGTCGTTCAGGGTATCGAGGACAAGTATGGGGCCATGGCCGCGTCTAAGGCCGGGCTCGCTGCATCCGGCACCGTGGCCCTAGAGTTGGCCCTGACTGGTTTGCCAGGCGTCATTGCTTACCGGGCCAATCCAATCTCAGCCGCTATCTTCCGGCGCCTAGCCCTGACGCAATATGTGTCCCTGCCGAACATCATTCTACAGCGGCCACTGATCCCTGAATGTCTGCAAGAAGACTGCACGCCCAATCGGTTAGCCGATGAGCTTGAGGCAATGTGCAAGTTTGAAAAGCGGCGGGATTCGGTCTTGGACGGCTACAAACAGGTCGCTGAGAAACTAGGTGCGGGTCAGTTGGACCCGGCGACCATGGCCGCTAAGACGCTGCTAAAGCTGGCAGCGTCAAAACCCGAGCCGGTTTGACATCCATTGAAGCAGTAAGAAGCGCCAGGGTGAGCGATTGTCGTTGATCGCCTTGCCCCGCATGCGTTGCTCAAAGCTGATCGGCCAAGCGATCAGCCGAGGGGGTTGAACGGCGGGGGCTTTTGTTGGCCCCCGCAGGTCAAGTCGTTCAGTCTTTGGGTTGATAAAGCCAGTCATTGGGTTGATAAAGCCAGTCATTGGCTGCGGGGCCTGCTTAGCCGCGCTTTTCAACCGGAACGTAATCCCGCTCACCATAGCCCGTATAGAGCTGGCGCGGGCGGCCAATGCGTTGGCCTGGATCTTCAATCATCTCTTTCCACTGGGCAACCCAGCCGACGGTGCGTGCAACGGCGAACAGCACAGTAAACATGCTGACCGGTATGCCCATGGCCTTGAGGATGATGCCGGAATAGAAATCGACGTTTGGATAGAGCTTCTTAGCGACGAAATACTCGTCCTCAAGGGCAATCCGCTCCAGCTCCATAGCAAGCTCAAGCAGCGGCTCATCACGGATGCCGAGTTCGTCCAGAACCTCGTGGCAGGACTCACGCATCACCTTGGCGCGTGGGTCGAAGTTCTTATAGACGCGGTGACCGAAGCCCATCAGGCGGAATGGATCATCCTTATCCTTCGCACGCTCGATAAACTCTGGAATGCGGTCTTTGCTGCCGATCTCTTGCAGCATCTTCAACACGGCCTCATTGGCGCCGCCATGGGCAGGCCCCCAGAGGGAAGCGATACCCGCTGCAATCACGGCAAATGGGTTGGCACCTGAGGAACCAGCCAAGCGCACCGTGGAGGTGGAGGCATTCTGCTCGTGATCTGCGTGAAGGATCAGGATCTTGTTCATGGCACGGGCCAGAACAGGGTTTACCTTGTACTCCTCAGCCGGGACCGAGAACATCATGTGGAGGAAGTTCTCCGAGTAATCCATGTCATTACGTGGATACACGAAGGGCTGACCCATGCTGTATTTGTAGGTCATCGCCGCCAGGGTCGGGATCTTTGCGATCAACCGGTGGGCTGAGATCATCCGTTGCTGTTCGTCACGGATATCCAGGCTGTCGTGATAGAAGGCGGAAAGGGCGCCGACGACACCGCACATAATGGCCATTGGGTGCGCATCACGGCGGAAACCACGGAAGAAGTAGCCAATCTGCTCATGCACCATCGTGTGATAGGTGATGTCATTGGTGAACTGCGCCTTCTGCTGCGCATTCGGCAGTTCACCTTCGAGCAATAGGTAGCAAACCTCTAAGAAGTCTGAGTTATCGGCCAGTTGCTCAATCGGGTAACCGGCATGAAGCAGGACGCCCTTATCACCATCGATGAAGGTGATTTTGGACTCACAGGAGGCTGTGGAGGTGAAACCCGGGTCAAAGGTGAACAGGTCCATGTCACCATAGAGCTTACGAATATCGACCACGCTCGGCCCCAGGGTGGGGTGGCGCATCGCGCAGTCGTAGTTTTGCCCGTTGTTACCGTTGATTATGCGGGTTGTGTCTTTGGCTGGTTGGCCGGCATCGGCGCTGCCATTTGCCTCGGGGTTGGCGGCGGCTTGGCTCATCGTTGGATCCTTCCAAAAGTCGGGGCGTCTCTCTCTTAAGGTATGGTTCGCCGTTGGTCTTTCCCAGGACCAGGCGCCCAGAAGGCTTCACGCCTCTTATTCCTTAATCGGTGTTGGTTCACCGAAATGTTGCTCTGCACCATAAAGCTCAAAACATCACAGCGCCAGCCTAAGCGTGTTTAAGTAACCGAGGCGGTAATTTGCTGCCTGGCATCCCCAATCCGAGCCAGACACTCATCCCGGCCTAGAACCCCTGCAATTGCAAAGATTGACGGGGCTTGCATGGTTCCACAGAGCGCCGCACGGAGCAGGGGGGCCACTTTACCCATCTTCAAACCGTGATCCGTTGCGAGCGTTTTGATGGCGCCTGAGACGCCCTCTTCGGTGAAATCTGACAAATCAGCCAGACTCCGCGCCATGGCGGCCACCAGCTCATCTTGCTCTGGCGTTAGCATGCCGCTCGTCTTCTCATCCCGGGTCACACTGCCATTGGCTTCCAAATAGGCAATGTTATCAGCAAGTTCATTGATATTGCTGTGCCGCTCGATCAGCATCGGCAAAAGCGTCTTCAACCAACCGCGTTGGGTGTTGGAGAGCTGAACACCCTCGGTTGCCCGGCGAGCGAGGATCAGATCGGTAATGCGGTCCGGGTCTGCATCACGCAGATAAACACTGTTCACATGGGCCAGCTTATCAGCATCGAGGCGGGAAGGCGCGCGGCCAACACCATTAAGATCAAACCATTCAATGGCTTGCTGGGTGTTAATGATCTCATCATCGCCATGGGACCAACCCAACCGCAGCAGATAGTTCTGCATCGCTTCCGGCAGGAAGCCCATCTCACGATAATCCTGCAGGCCAAGGGCACCATGGCGTTTAGACAGCTTGGCGCCGTCGGGGCCGTGGATCAACGGGATATGGGCGAAGGTTGGCACATCCCAACCCATTGCCTGGTAAAGCTGGTGCTGACGGAATGCGTTAGTCAGGTGGTCATCACCGCGAATAACATGGGTAATTCCCATATCATGGTCATCCACCACGACGGACAGCATGTAGGTCGGGCTACCGTCAGAGCGGAGGAGGACCATATCGTCCAGTTGGGCGTTGGCGATGGTTACTTTACCCTGAACCGCGTCATTGATCACCGTATCGCCATCCAGGGGTGCCTTCAGTCGGATGACAGGATCAACGCCGTCTGGCGCTTCCGAGGCATCACGATCGCGCCAGCGGCCATCATAGCGCATTGGCTTGCCAGCGGCCTTGGCGGCGGCGCGCATCTCATCGAGTTCTTCCTGGCTGGCGTAGCAGCGATAGGCGCCGCCCTTGGCCAACAGCTCTTCAACAACCTCAACATGGCGGTCACGGCGGGCATATTGGAAGATCGGGTCGCCATCAAAATCGAGGCCAAACCATTCTAATCCTTCAATAATCGCGCCAATCGCGGCCTTAGTGGACCGGGCACGGTCGGTGTCCTCAATCCGTAAGAGGCAAGTACCACCGTGATGCTTGGCGAACAGCCAGTTAAACAGCGCGGTACGGGCCCCACCAATATGGAGGAAACCGGTTGGGGAAGGGGCAAAGCGGGTAACGACACTCATAATCGGGGACTTAATAATGCGGCGGGAACGGAAACCGTGCGACAGCAAGAATTAGCATTTCTTAATGCAAGCCTCGCCGGGATTAGACCGGCGATGTAGCATGGCGATCCATTGCTGTCAGTCGCAAACCTCTGCGCGTCTGGACATCAGTCACCGGGGCGGGCTGTGCCACTAGATGAACCGCTATCAAGCGCATCGGAGCGCGGTTTAGGTCGAGTTGTTGATCGGCTGCGAAATCTGCGGCTCATGTATAGCGGGCGAACGTTATTCCGCTATGGCCATAGCCTTTGGAAATGGCTGAAACCTGGGCTTCTCACCAACACCAATGACATTGCAGGTCATTGGTACCTCTCCGTGCCAATCCTGATGATCGTCGGCATTGCCGCCTACTTCGCCCTGCCTATTGAGCTACCAGTCTGGGCAGGGTCCACGCTCGGCATCGCAACTCTCATCTGCATCACTGCCATAGGACAACCAGATGAAGCCTCATGGCTGGTGAAGTTGAGGCTTAGTTTAGTCGGTTTACTGATTGTTATTGCTGGATTTTCGGTGATCCAACTCAGAACCCATTCAGTTGCGGCACCAATGCTGCAGTTGATAGGCCCGGAAGAGGTGGGACCGGTTACAGTTCGGGCCGAACTGATATCGGCAGAGCCCCGTGATGGTCGGCACAGGCTGGTTCTCGAGATCACAGAGTTTCAAGGTTCAGCGCGGGATCTGGCCGAACTAGAGGGCATTAAACGAATACGGATCAGCATGCCGGGTAGCTACACCGTGCCAGAGGTCGGAAGTGGCCTTGAGATACGGGCCATCCTCCGCGCACCTCCCGGGCCCAGCTATCCCGGCGGCTATGCCTTCAGGCGCGATTTGTTCTTCCAGCAGATCGGCGCGGTTGGATTTGCCATCGGCGATCCAACCATCCTGGTTGAGGCGCCGTCAGGTCTCGGCTGGCACGAACAGGTCGCTAGCCTTCGGTTCAGTATCACCACCGAGATCTTCGACGTCCTGCCAGGTGAAACCGGGGCAGTTGCCGCCGCGCTGGTAACGGGGCAACGCGGGGGCATTGGTGAGGAAACGCTGCAGAACATCAGGGATGCCGGCATTTCGCATTTGCTCGCCATCTCTGGGCTTCATCTCGGGGTCGTCGCTGCCTGGTTGTTCTTCTGTATTCGGGCGCCCTTAGCTGCCATCCCGCCGATTGTTCTTCGCCTTCCACTCAAGAAAATCAGTACTTTAGCTGCCCTTCTTGGCGCAGGTGTTTATCTGGTCATTGCGGGTATGCCTACCCCAACGATCCGGGCGTTTCTCATGGTTGCCATGGGCATTGGGGCGATCTGGCTTGATCGTGACCCGTTTAGCCTGCGCCTGGTGGGGTTGGCCGCCATCATCATCATTCTGCTGCGTCCGGAGTTGGTCATGGGGCCCAGCTTTCAGATGTCATTCGCGGCCGTGGTTGGCTTGATCGCAACCTACCAGGCGTTGAAAAGGCGGGGGCTGTTCTCACCCACCGGTGCCGACCGTCGGCTCCGCACCAGAGTTTCCCGATTTCTATTGGGCTTGATGCTAACCACCATCATTGCGAGCGCAGCGACGGCACCCTTTGCTATCTGGCATTTCCAACATGCTGCTACCTTTGGTCTGATCGGGAATTTGGTCGGGGTGCCCTTGGCCTCGATGTGGATCATCCCGCTAGGCCTGGTTTCTCTGATCGCCATGCCATTTGGGGTGGCCGACTGGCCATTGCTGGCTATGGGCAGTGGCATTGACCTGATGTTGGTTATGGCCGCCGACATTGCCGCACTGCCTTACGCGGCATTGGACACCCCCGCGCTGACCCCGTGGTTGTTTGGGGTCATGGCAATTGGGGTAATCATGTGCCTTGCTAGGTTGTTGCCGTGGGTATGGCTGGCCGCTGGGGTGATCACGCTTACCATCGGATTTGGCGCCTGGGAGCCGCATCCGGTGCTATTGGCGCGGTCGGATGGTGATCTTATTGGGGTTCATGTGAACCAGGCTGGGGAGGGGCGTTATCTCCTCTTGTCCCGAACCAGACGGGATCGTTTCACCGCCGACCAGTGGCGTCGGCATTTGGCAGGGCCGGAAGTTCAAGCGTGGCGCGACAGCGAAGACATGGATGGCTTTCAGTGTGATGGGGATGGCTGTCTGGTCGCCCAGGGCTTGAGCGTTGCCCTAACGCCAGGCGGGTTGGCAGAGGATTGCGGTCGTGCTGAGGTCATCCTGTTGCCGTTCCACAGCCATAGATCAAGCTGTGCCGCCTCAACCGTCATAGACCGTTGGGATCTCCGCGACAGCGGCGGATTGGCTATCTTTCTGGATGAAAAGACAGGGCGTTATTCAATTGAAAACATTGCAGAAAAGCTAGGTAGCCGACCCTGGTCTGGCCATGGCCTGCAGCCACAGTAGCCCGCAATCAGTATTGGCGCATTAGGCCGATGAGGCGGCCCTGAACCTGCACCTGATCTGCATTGAACAACTGGATCTCATAGTCGCGATTGGCGGGCTCCAGGGCGACAGCGCTGCCATTTTTACGCAACCGCTTTAGGGTCACTTCTTCGCCATCGACGAGGGCGACAACGATCACGCCGTTGGAAGCCTGGTCGCAACGTTCGATGAGGACGGTATCTCCGTCGAGGATCCCGGCCTCAATCATGCTGTCACCGGCCACTTCCAGCGCGTAGATATCCGCTGCTTTGGCGCCAATAAGCGCCTCTGGCACTTGAACAAAGTTATCTGGCTGGCGGATCGCCTCAATCGGCGTCCCGGCGGCAATGCGGCCCATCATGGGAACATCGAGCGCATCACCCGCACCTTGGGGATGATCATTGGCTGGAGCCGTAGATGCGGCAATCGTGGGGACCGCTGGTGCGGGCTGGGCAGGCGTCGCCATGGTGTCCGGGCGACGTAAAATCTCAAGGGCACGGGCGCGGTGGGGCAGGCGGCGGATAAAGCCGCGCTCTTCCAACGCTGAAATGAGCCGGTGAATGCCAGATTTAGATTTCAGGCCGATGGCGACCTTCATTTCATCAAATGACGGCGCAACGCCATCCGCATCCATGCGTGTGCAGATAAACTTCAGCAATTCAGCTTGCTTGCGGGTCAACATGCTGCCAACTCATTGTCTTAAGAACAAACGACTAACATCATTCGTTCTACATTGGTTCTTATAAGCTGTCTAGCCGGGAGGGTCCCAAAATCTGCCTGGCTATCAACGCCGAAGGACTCGACGTCGCTTTGTTGCAAGATCGCCACTCTATCGTGAAGTACCTGGCTGGCCAAGGCTGTGATCCTGCCAAATTTTCCCGTTGAACGCGGTTGTCCGCGGCTAAAAACCAGGAAAATCTTTCAAGCGCAGGACCTTCACAGAACTACCTGCCTCAAGGGCTGAACTATGGGCGGGCTGGAAAATTAGGCCATCGGCGTTAGCGAGTACCGTCATCAACGAACTATCTTGGCTATCCGCGGCACGCGCATGAAGACCGCCGGCCTCATCAACCTCGATTGAGGCACGTTGATAATGATCTCTCGGCCCATTCTTTGAGAGGGGTGCATTGAGTATGGCGGGCAAGAACGGCATCGGTTCCGGCGTCATGCCGCGAAGTTTTTGAACAGCGGGCCAAACAAAGAGTAGGGCGCAGACGAGGCTGGAAACCGGGTTACCCGGCAAGCCCAGTACCGGTAGCTGACCCACATGGCCGAACATCAGTGGCTTGCCTGGCCGCATGGCGATGCGCCAGAAGGCAAGCTCACCATCGCCAGCACCTTCGAGCACATCGCGCACCAAATCATGGGCGCCAACACTGACACCGCCAGTGGTGAGAAGAAGATCGGCACCCAGGGCAGATTGGAACGCGGCGGTTAAGGCAGCCTGGTCGTCCCGGGCAACGCCGAGGTTGCGGACCTCGCAGCCCCAGCTTTCCAACATGGCCTGAAGGGCTGGGCCGCTTGAGCTCACAATATCACCCGGACCCAGATTGCTGCCCGGCAACTTCACCTCATCCCCGGTTGAGAGCACGGCGACAACCGGCTTCCGGTAGGCCGCTATGGTGGTAACGTTCATTGCGGCGACCAAACCAATGTGTCGGGCTGTCAATAAGCATCCAGGCTTAAGTGGTTGATCGCCTTCACTGAAATCAATGCCAGCCAACCGAATGTTTCGGCCGGCGGCTATGTTGGCGGTTGGCACTACCTCACCGTCTACACCAGGTTCCGTATCTTCCTGGATCAGGATGGCGTCGGCGCCCTTTGGAACCACGGCGCCAGTAAAGATGCGCACGGCGTGCCCGGGTTTAACCTCCCCATCAAATGGGTGTCCGGCACTGGCCTCGCCACCCAGTTTCAGGGGCGTACCGGGGATCACGTCGTCTGACCGTACCGCATAGCCATCCATCGCGGACATGGAGGCAGGTGGCTGGGTCAGTAAGGCCCTGGGACTTTCAGCCAGCACTCGCCCGGAAGCCTGGGCAAGTGAGACCGGCTCAATATCAACGGCGGTGAGTTTTGCGAGGATTTGTTCCCGGGCGGCATCAACGCTCAGCATCTCAGCCATGGTCTGGCTCACCCGGCGCGTTATAGGTGCCAGAGCGGCCACCGGATTTATGAACCAGGCGAATATTCTGGATTGTCATGGCCTTATCTATTGCCTTTGCCATGTCATAGATCGTCAGCGCGGCGACGGAGACGGCGGCTAGCGCTTCCATCTCAACACCCGTTGGCCCGGTTACACTGGCCGTGCCGGTAATTTGCAGGCCTGGAAGAGCGTGGTCGGCCACGATCTCAACATCGGCATGGTGGAGTGGGAGTGGGTGACATAGTGGGATCAGGTCGCCAGTTCGTTTGGCGGCCATAACCCCTGCCAATCGGGCGGTACCGATGACATCGCCCTTATTGAGTGCTGCCTGTTCAATCTTGGCTAAGGTGTCGGCGCTCATCACCACCTCGCCCCTGGCGATTGCTTTACGGGCGGTATGGGGTTTGTCACCGACATTGACCATGCGGGCGGCGCCATCGTGATCGAGATGGGTGAGGTTATCGTTGCCCATGGGTCAGTTGAGCGCTGCTTGCGGTTCGCGAAGCGCTTTTGTCGCCTGCTCAACATCGGCCTGGCGCATCAGTGACTCACCGATCAGGAAACCCTTTGCGCCCACATCAATCATGCGGTCCAAATCGGCGCGATCGCGTAATCCACTCTCACAGATCAGCATCCGGTCATCCGGCACGCGTGGTGCTAACTCTTCAGTGGTGGCAAGGCTAACCTCTAACGTCTTGAGGTTCCTGTTATTTATGCCGATGAGCGGGGTGTCCAAGGCAAGCGCGCGATCAAGCTCATCACCATCGTGAACCTCAACCAGAACATCCATGCCAAGCTCTATAGCTTTGTCATGGAGTGTTGATGCCTCCTCATCCGTCAATGCAGCCATGATCAGCAGGATACAATCTGCCCCAAGCGCTCTGGCCTCCAGTATCTGGTAAGGGTCCAGCATGAAATCCTTCCGGAGGGCCGGCAGGTCAACGGCACCGCGTGCGGCGACAAGGTCTGGATCTTGCCCTTGGAAGTACGGCGTATCGGTCAGGACCGAGAGACAGGATGCACCGCCGGCCTGATAAGCCTTTGCAAGGGTCGCAGGGTCAAAATCAGCGCGGATTAGGCCCTTGCTGGGTGAGGCCTTCTTCACCTCACAGATAAGGCCGAAGCCCTTATCAGCAGCGTCTTTGGCCAGGGCGGCGGCGAACCCCCGTGGCGCGCTAACACGATCCAAATCAGCGATCAGATCGGCCTCTGATCGGTGCGCCTTACAATCGGCGACATGTTCCCGCTTGCGGCGGCAGATTTCAGCGAGAACGCTAGACATTGCTTATAGGTCCAATCAGCTAGCGGCGGCGGCAAGTGGGGCCGCGCCGATCAGTTCTTCCAACTTAGCTTTGGCGAGGCCCTTGTCGATGGCCTCTTTAGCCTGGGCGGCACCGGTTTTAAGATCTGCGGCCTTGCCTGACACGAGCAGTGCGGCAGCCGCGTTCAATACAACAATGTCCCGATAGCCGGATTTCTTGCCATCAAGCAGAGCCAACAATGCGGCGGCGTTCTGCTCGGGTGTGCCGCCACGGATCGACTTCTCATCTGAAACGGAGAGACCAGCATCGCCCGGTTCAATGGTGAAGTGTTGGACAACACCATTGCGTAGCTCGGCGACCTCACTTGGGCCGGTGATGGTCAGTTCATCCAGGCCGTCATGGCCGTGGACGACCCAGGCGACCTCGCTGCCCAGCCTACCAAGCACGGTTGCCATTGGGTCCAGCCAGTCCGGGCTAAAGACGCCCAACAACTGTCGACGCACACCGGCAGGGTTAGCCAAGGGGCCCAGAAGGTTGAAGATGGTGCGAAGCCCCATTTCTTTACGGGCAGGGACCACGTGGCGCATGGCGGCATGATGCTTTGGTGCCATAAGGAAACAGACGCCATGCTGTTTCAGACTGCCTTCAACCTGCTCAATATCGGCCATGACATTGACGCCAAGCGCCTCGAGGACATCAGCCGCACCAGATTTGGAGGAGGCAGCACGGTTGCCATGCTTGGCCACCGGCACACCGCAGGCTGCAACCACAAAGGCGACAGCAGTTGAGACATTCAGGGTGCCCTTGCCGTCACCGCCGGTGCCGCAGGTATCAATGGCATCGGCTGGTGCCTGCACCATGGCGGCATTGCTGCGCAAGACCCTGGCGCCGCCTGTAATCTCATCAACCGTTTCACCACGTACCCGCATGCCCATCAGGAAGGCGCCCAGCTGGGCAGGGGTGGCAGAGCCTGACATGACGATGTCAAAGGCTTCAACGGCTTCGGCCTCGGTCAGGCTCGCGCCAGTGCCGAGTTTTGCCAGGAATGGCTTCATTGCCTGTTCGTCAGTGCTCACGGGATCTCGTCGGTCTGAAGTGTTTGGGCTAAACGGCGCTGAGGTGCTTAGGCTGGAACGGCCTGTTTCTGCTGCGCCTGTAGGGCCATGGTTTTGAAGTTTTGCAGCATCTGTGCACCGTGTTCGGTCGCGATGCTCTCTGGGTGGAACTGCACACCATATAGCGGCAGTTCGGCATGCTGATAACCCATGATTAGGTCATCATCGGTACTGCGGGCCGTAATCTCCAGCTGGTTGGGAGAGGTAGCACTATCAACCACGAGAGAGTGGTAGCGCGTCACGGAAAACGGGTTGGGTAGACCAGCGAAGATACCGTCATTGTTATGGCTGATTGGGCTGGTTTTGCCATGCATGGGGCGTCCGGCACGAACCACCTTGCCGCCAAAGGCCTGGCCGAGTGCCTGATGGCCTAAGCACACACCCAATAATGGCCGTTTGGCATCTGCTGCCGCCGCAATCAGGTCCAAGCAAATACCCGCACGATCGGGGTCGCAAGGGCCCGGTGAAATTACGATGGCTTCAGCCTCGATCGCCATGGCGTCAGCGACCGAAATCTTGTCGTTCCGATGTACGATTGATTCGAGCCCTACGGTCCCCATCACCTGAACCAGGTTGTAGGTGAAGCTGTCATAGTTATCGATGAGCAGGACGCGCATTTGGCTTCTCGGGCTTGGGCTTATTGGGGCGCTGGACCGCAGAAATCCGGCATATCAGAGCTATAACATAAAACCGCCATGGGACGACAAGGGAAGCTGTTGACCAAAAGCTGGGGCAGACATGCGAAATCGCGTTGGTGCCCCTGGATCGAGTCGTGGCGAGTCAGGCTTGACCGGCCTCTGATCCCGTAAGACCCTCACATATCTGTATGTATTTGGCTGAAGAGCCCGCTATGGCCCCCTTGCACCTGCCTGAGGCAACATCCATCAACCTGTCCTGGCGTCGTTTGACGTTGATGCTGATGGTTGGCGTTGCCGTTGTGGCAACCGGTGCATTGGTTATGGGCAACGGCAGTCAGGCACGGGATATCGCCAGCGACCGGGACGCTAAACGTGTCGTTGTACCGATCATCGACCTCCGCCCACTTTCTGTTACCGCAGCACCGGTTGAAACACCTAGCAGCTCACCCGAAGAGGTTGCGTTAGCAGTGGATCCCGAACCTCCGGCTGCTAAGCCAGAGCCATTGTCAGTGGCGACAGTTGAGGCACCATCGGTTCAACCGGTGATCCCGGCGCCGGTTGAGGCCAAGCCAGCAGCCGCTGTCCCTGCTGAGAAGCTAGATGTTGCGGTGATTACGCCGCCGGCGGTTGAGCTGACACCTGCCTGGCAGCGATATGCAGTGCCGGTCGCCCTTGATAGTAATCGCCCCAAAATTGCGATTGTCATCGATGATCTGGGCTTGAGTAGAACCAGGACCGAGCGGACCATGGAGCTGCCAGCGCCGATGACGCTCGCGTTCCTGCCATATGCCGGCAATCTGGAGCAGCAAACCAACCGGGCCCGACGCCTGGGCCATGAGCTGTTAGTCCATGTACCGATGCAGCCCCTGGATGCCAAACAGGATCCTGGCCCACGGGCCCTTACCGTTGATTTGCCTAAGGATGAGGTGCTTCGCCGGTTGCGCCAGGCGCTCGGCAAGTTCGACGGTTATGTCGGGATCAATAACCATATGGGTAGCCGCTTCACGAGTGATACCCAATCGATGATGACGGTGCTTACCGAGCTGAAGCGCCGGGGGCTGATGTTCCTCGATAGCCAAACCTCGCCCAAGAGTGTGGCTGGCGATCTTGCCGAAAGCCTCGGCATGCCAGCAGCGCGCCGCAGTGTATTTCTAGATCATGAGATCGAGCCCGCAGCCATCCGACGTAGCCTTCGCCAGTTAGAAGCGGTTGCCCGCCATGTGGGTACAGCGGTCGGTATTGGTCATCCGCACCGGGAAACCTTGGAAGCCCTGGATGAGTGGCTGCCGACACTGGAAGAGCGTGGTTTCCAATTGGTACCGATCTCAACAATCGCGGCGATGCGTTCAGCTAAGACTGAAGAACAGGTTGCGGCGCGGGCCGAATAGCTGACGCGTTAAGCGTTACGAGCGATGGAGAGCGCTTCATCAGCGGCCCGGAACAGGGCGCGGGCCTTGTTCACCGTCTCATCATACTCTTTCTGCGGATCGCTATCCGCAACCACACCAGCGCCAGCCTGGACGTGCATCATGCCATTCTTCAGCACAGCGGTGCGGAGGGCGATACAATTATCCATGCTGCCATCGGCACCGAAATAGCCAACGCATCCGGCATAGATACCGCGCCGGGCAACCTCAAGTTCGTCGATGATCTCCATCGCTCGAACCTTTGGGGCACCGCTAACCGTACCGGCTGGGAAGCCGGCCATTAGGGCATCGAACGGATCGAGGTCACTACGCAGCGTGCCCTCAACATTCGAGACGATGTGCATGACGTGAGAGTAGTACTCAATCACCATCTGCTCGGTGACCTGAACACTGCCGATTTCGGCAACCCTGCCAACGTCGTTGCGCCCAAGATCAAGCAGCATCAGATGCTCCGATAGCTCCTTCGGATCCGCCAGGAGGTCATCGGCCAGGGCCTTGTCCTCTTTCGGTGTCCCACCCCGTGGGCGTGTGCCTGCTAGTGGGCGGATCGTGACCTTGCCATCACGAACCCGAACCAAGATCTCAGGGCTTGATCCAACAATGCTTAGCTCACCCAACCGTACATAGAATAGAAACGGTGATGGGTTTAACCGGCGGAGTGCGCGGTACAGATCAAAGGGCGGGAGTGGGAAGGGGGCAGAGAACCGTTGAGATGGCACGATCTGGAAGGCATCACCGGCCAGGATGTATTCCTTCGCCTTATCAACGGCGGCCTTGTAAGCGTCCTGCCCGGTATTTGAGACAGGCTCCACTTCGCCGGTTTCGTTACCCATGATTGGGTTGGGCGCCGGTGGTGATCGGCGCAGCAGTTTCAGTGCTGTTTGCAGTCGCTCGGCAGCGGCATCATAGGCGGCGCGGGCGGGCACATCGGTGGATGGCCGCAAGGGTGTCGCGATAGTGATGGTGCGATCGATATTGTCGAACACAGCAATCAGCGTTGGCCGCATCATCACCGCGTCATCCAGGTTCAGCGGGTCGGGATTATCATTCGGAATATCCTCAACCACCCGCACCATGTCATAGCCAAGATAGCCAAACAGACCGCCAGCGGTCATCGGCGGCAGGCCTGGCGGTGGCTCAATCCGGCTTTCGGCCAGGATGACACGCAAGCTCTCAAGCGCGGGCCGTTCATCGGCGTCAAACTTCGTCTCACCGAGATGGGGGCCGCGATTGATCTCTGGCTTTAGATCCCGGGCACGCCAGATCAGATCGGGGCGCAGCGCAATGATTGAGTAGCGGCCAATATTGGCCCCGCCCTCAACAGACTCAAAGAGACAGCAATGGGGCTCGCCATCGGCCAGTTTCAGGAACGCAGATACCGGTGTCTCGAGATCGGCAATCATCCTGGTCCAGAGCAGCGTCGCAGGCCCATCAGGCTGATATTGCGAGGCGACGGTATCAAAGTCTGGTTGGATCGACACGAGATGGGGCTTCCAGCCTAAGGCAGAGAAAAATGACGGGTAGGCAGCATAGCCGCCAACCCAGCGCGCGTTGTTAAACGCCAATTCGGATCAGATTGCGATCAATAACCGCCATGGGCAGGGATCGAGCCACCGGACTCTGGCGTGTGGAAGCTGTTCAGCACATTGTAATTGATCCGTGCCGGATAGCGCTGATCCAAAACCCGCTGATATTGGGATAGCAGGTCAAGTGACAGGGTTTCTGCGAGATCAACCCGCATCTCCTGAATCTGCACTGGATCAACAGCCTCACTGGCCACGCCCTCGATGCGGATAACCACCCAGCGGTCACCAATTCGAAGACGGTCAGTGTCACCCGGTTCAGTCAGGTCAAAGATCCCACGCAAAATGGCCGGGGCAATAGCGGTGTTGCGGTCGGCTCGGCTCAACTGTTGGACCTGTTGCACGGTGACCTGCTCTGGGTCGAGGCCAAGCTCAGTCAGCGCATCATTCCATTCGGCGCCGTCACGCGCTGCTTCATCAAGTTTGGCGGCCAGATCAGCAGCCACACGGCGGCGCTCAATCAGCTCCCAAAGGCCGGTCAGTTGGGTCTGAACCTCTTCCTTTGGCTGTGTATTGGCCGGTGTAACGCTGTCGAGGCGAACGGCGAGGTAGCCACCATTACTGCTCTCAAACAGTGGGCTAACTTCCCCAGGCTCAAGGTAGAATGCTTCCTCAGCAACAATGGACAGGCCAAAGGCTGGGGTTGCGGTGCCCACCGGCAGGGTCGCGTCCTCGGCGAGGCCATCTAAAGTGATCAGATTGATCTTTAGGGTCTCCGCAATCTCTTCAAAGGGCTGCTCGTCAATGAGCGCCTGATCAACCTCAGCGGAGAAGTCGAAGAGGGCGTCTGCTGCATTGCGCCGCTGAACCTGCTCGGTCAACGCCTCACGAACATCATCCAGGGGGCGGGTGCCTGCTTCTTGACTGCCGGTAAGGCGAACAATGTGGAGGCCCAGATCCGTTTCGATCGGTTCTGAGATTTCACCAACCTGCATTTCAAAGATGACATCAGCCATCTCTGGCAGCAGCGTTTCGCGCTCTGCCCAATCGACATCGGAGACAAAGGGCGCATTCTCAGGGAAGGCGGCGGCGACAATATCGCTAAGGCTGCTGCCCTCAGTGGCGGCGGCTAGCAGAAGTTCAGCCTGTTCAGCACTGTCGAGCAGGGCTTGTTCAAACCGGCGCCGTTCATCGACGCGGAAGCTATCGATCTGGCGATTGTATTCGGCCTGCAACTGCTCATCCGTGACGGTCACACGGTCAGCAACATCAGCGGGACCAAAGTTGAGGATGCTGACGGTCCGACGCTCTGGCGTGCGGAACGCATCCAGGTTCTGTTCATACAGAACATTTAACTCTTCTTCGGTTGGCTCACCCTCGACCGGTACATCAGCCTCACCCAGGGTGACGTAGCTTACATCCCGGGTACGGCCCTGAAATTCGGTGAGCACGTCCAGCATCAGGTTGGGTGCTTGAACACCGCTGATGACAGCCTGGCTCATCTGGCCACGGGTCATGTTGGCCTTAACCTGCTGGGCATAGGCTTCGGGCGTTAGGCCCGCCTGGTAGACGATGAAGTTAAAACGCTCACGATCAAAGTTGCCTTCCTCATCCTGGAAACCGTCATTGTTACGGATGATGGTGGCCAAGGCCTCTTCAGTTATCAGCACTTCCGAGTCGGTGGCAGCCTGCTGCATTTGGCGGCGAAGAATGAGGCGGGCGAGGGTCTCTTCCAATCGGCCTTCAGTCAGCGCTTGAACCCGATTTACAAACTGACCGGTGTTCCGCTGCTCTTCCGCCAAATCGAAGTTGAAGGTCTGATCAAGCTCTGCTGCCGTGATCTTGTAATCGCCCACCAACGCCGCATTGCTGTTACCAACCATACTGAAATCGGTGACACCGAAGCTGAGCATGCTGAGACCCATAAGGCTGAACAGCACGATCACAAAGATTCGGCCGATCCGATTTTCCATCAACTTACGCATGGCGTCTTGGTCTCAAACTCTGGCTAAAAGTGGGCTCGATTGGGCTCGAAAAATCCGCCGCTCACTCGGCTCCCCCTGGACCCGATGCGGCTGACCTGATAATAGGGGCGCATATCCACGCTTGCAACGGCTCAGCCTGCCGGAATCAGCGAGTTTTCGACTTTTTTCATCCCGTGCCGATGCACGTTCGTTAGAGGTAGTTCAAATGGCGTCCGCCAACCCCGCTTTTCTTATCGCCGGTAACTGGAAGATGCATGGCACGATGGCCATGGCCGACCAGCTGACCCAGGCTATTCAGCATGGCTTTAATCACGATCAGGTGAAGGTCGTGCTGTGCCCAACCAGCCTGCATCTAACCACGGTCGTGAAGGCAGCCGCTGGCAGCGGTATCGGCGTTGGGTCCCAGACCTGCCATACGGCTGAAACGGGCGCGCACACCGGCGATGTTGCGGCGGCCATGATTGCGGATGCCGGTGCCAGCTACGCAATCGTTGGCCACTCAGAGCGCAGAACCGATCATGGCGAAACTGATGAAATGGTGTGCGCGCAGGCTGAGGCCGCATTGGCTGCTGGTCTAACCCCAATCATCTGCATTGGTGAGACAGAAGCGGAACGGGATGCCGGTGAGGCCGAGGCTGTTGTGAAGAAACAAATCGCGGGTTCGATGCCAACCGACCTGACATCGGCTGATGTGATCCTTGCTTATGAGCCGGTTTGGGCCATCGGCACCGGTCGCACGCCATCAAATGATGACATCGAAGCGATCCACACTGTGATTGCTCAGGCCGCTGCGGGTGCGACCAGCGATAAAGCTGCGCCACGCATTCTTTATGGTGGGTCGGTTAAGCCTGGGAATGCTTCTGAAATCCTGCCGCTAAATGGTGTTGGTGGTGCCTTGGTTGGTGGTGCCAGCCTGAAGGCAGAGGACTTTTTGGGCATCCTCACAGCGGCGGCTGGGGTTGCTTCCAGCTAGCTAATCGCGCGGTGTTTTTGAGCTGATTTGATGCAGGGCAAAAACATCGCTGGCGTCTGTCGACGAAATCACTATTTTGTCGGTTCAGCCTTACAAAGCGTCTCTATGTAAAACGGCCCACGAAGAAGGGCCCGTCAGGTGTTGTTATGGAAACCGTATTGCTTGTCGTTCATTTGCTGCTCGCCGTGGCCCTCATCGGGGTCATCCTGTTGCAGCGCTCAGAAGGTGGCGGCCTTGGTATCGGCGGCGGCGGTGGTAGCTCGGCCGGTGCAGGTTTTGGCGGCATGATGTCCGCACGCGGCACAGCCAACTTCCTGACCCGCACGACCGCAATTCTCGCGGCCTCCTTTATGGCAACCAGCCTACTGCTCGCGATCATCGCCTCTGATGGTCAGGACACCGACTTCCTGGACCAAATTGAAGGTGCGGAGGTGTTCAATGACATTCGCACCGATGACCCAGCAGCCATCGAGCCTCCAGAGGACACTGAACCAGCGGTCGATGCCGGCCCTGAAGTCCCACTCTCAGAGTAAGTACCAGATTTAAGCCCGAACGCCCCGTAGCTAGAGAAAGAGCGATACACCATGGCCAGGTTCATTTTTGTGACGGGTGGGGTGGTCTCTTCACTTGGTAAAGGTCTTGGTGCTGCGGCACTTGCTGCCTTGCTCCAGTCCCGTGGCTTTAAAGTCCGGATCCGCAAGCTGGATCCCTACCTGAACGTCGATCCAGGCACGATGAGCCCTTACCAGCATGGTGAGGTGTTCGTGACCGATGATGGTGCTGAAACCGATCTCGACCTTGGCCACTATGAGCGCTTCACCGGCGTGTCTGCTCGTCAGGGCGATAACATCACCACCGGTCGCATCTATTCAGAGGTGATCGCCAAGGAACGGCGCGGTGACTATCTGGGTGCCACCGTTCAGGTCATTCCACATGTGACCGACGCGATTAAGGCGTTTATCGGCTCCGGCACTTCGGATGAAGACTTCATCATCTGTGAGATTGGCGGCACCGTCGGCGATATTGAGGGCCTGCCGTTCCTGGAAGCCATTCGCCAGTTTGGTAACGAGATCGGGCCAGAGAATGCCTTGTTTATTCACGCGACCCTGGTCCCGTATCTGGCGGCCGCCGGTGAGCTGAAAACCAAACCTACACAGCACTCAGTGAAAGAACTGCTATCAGTTGGTATTCAGCCACAGATCCTGATCTGCCGTTGTGAGCAACCAATCCCTGAGAGCGAGCGCCGCAAGATCGCACTGTTCTGTAACATTCGCCGTGAGCGGGTGATTGAGGCGCGCGATGTCGACACCATCTACGCCGTACCGATGACCTATCACGAGCAGGGCCTCGATGATGAGGTGCTGAAGTATTTTGAGATCGATGCCCCGCCACCGGACCTTAGTCGTTGGGAACAGGTGGTTGAGCGGGTGCGCCAGCCAGAGGGCGAAGTGAAGATCGCCGTCGTCGGCAAATACACGTCACTGCTTGATGCCTATAAGTCCCTGAATGAGGCCCTCGACCATGGCGGCATTGCCAACAATGTGAAGGTCAAAGTTGAGTGGATGGACAGCCAGATCTTCGAGCGGGATGACGCCGTCCAACAGCTTGAAGGTGTGCATGGCATCTTGGCCCCCGGTGGCTTTGGTGAGCGTGGTGCCGAGGGTAAGATCGAGGCGGCGAAGTTCGCCCGGGAACACAATATTCCTTACTTCGGCATCTGCTTCGGTATGCAAATGGCCATCATTGAGGCCGCGCGTAACAAGGCGGGCATCAACAGTGCTGGCTCGTCCGAATTTGGTCCGCTTGAGAACCCGGTTGTCGGCCTGATGACCGAATGGGAACGGGCAGGGGCCGTTGAACGCCGCAACAGTGCCAGCCCAATGGGCGGTACCATGCGCCTTGGTGCCTATCCTTGCGATCTGCTGCCAGGCTCAAAGGTTCAGGAAATCTATGGTGACGAACGGATCGAAGAACGTCACCGCCACCGCTATGAAGTGAACATCCACTTCAAAGAACAGTTGGAAGATGTGGGCGTTCGCTTCTCGGGCCTGTCACCAGATGGTCAGCTGCCAGAAATCATCGAGCTGCCGGATCACCCTTGGTTTATTGGCGTACAGTTCCACCCAGAGCTAAAGTCCCGCCCGTTTGAGCCGCATCCGCTGTTCACCAGCTTCGTCGATGCCGCCATCCAGCAGAGCCGGTTGGTCTAATGCCCGTACAGCAACGCGTTGTTAAAGTCGGCGATATTGAGATCGCCAATGATCGTCCATTTACGCTTATTGCTGGCCCATGCCAGCTTGAGAGCCGGGATCATGCCTTCGACATGGCGGGCGCGCTGAAAGAGCTAACGGCGCGTCTCGGCATTCCGTTCATCTATAAGACGTCCTTCGATAAGGCGAACCGCACCTCGGTGTCGGGTAAGCGTGGTGTTGGCCTTGATAAAGGCCTACCGATCCTCGCAGAGCTTCGTAAAGAGCTTGAGGTGCCGGTGCTGACTGACATTCACGGGCCAGAGCAATGTGAGCCTGTCGCTGCTGTTGTTGATGTGATGCAAATCCCAGCCTTCCTGTGCCGGCAGACCGACCTGTTGCTCGCAGCTGGTGAGACCGGTGCCGTGATCAATGTGAAGAAGGGGCAGTTTCTGGCCCCTTGGGATATGGGCAATGTGGCTGCCAAAATCGCAGCCACCGGCAACCACAACATCCTGCTGACCGAGCGGGGCGCCAGCTTTGGCTACAATACCCTAGTCTCGGATATGCGCTCGCTCCCAACCATGGCTGAAACGGGCTACCCGGTTGTCTTTGACGCAACCCATTCGGTTCAGCAGCCAGGTGGTAAAGGCACGTCCTCTGGCGGCCAACGTGAGTTTGTACCGGTGCTGTCCCGTGCGGCGGTGGCTGTTGGTGTTGGTGCGCTGTTTGTTGAGACGCACCAGGATCCCGATAATGCACCATCCGATGGGCCTAATATGGTGCCATTGGATGAAATGGAGCCGTTGCTCTCAAAGCTTCAAGATTTGGATCGCGTCGTTAAAGCAGCGTAAGCTCAGGCAGCTGGTGCTGGCACCATTGCCGGTTCTGGTGCTTCCGGCTCAGCCTTGCTCCGCCACCGCTTCAGATCGACGCTTGAGTGCCTGACCGGCGCGAACTTTGACAGTAAGTCTGCGGCTTCCGTGCGGCTTTCAACATTCTGAAATCGCTCTAGCGCGTCGGGTGTGACGATCTCTTGAATGCGCATCTGCTCAGTCAGGCCGATGAGATACATAACCTGACCGGCCCGCTGCTCCGTTGTTGGGCCCGCATATTTCTCATCATTCAAAGTGAGTTGGCCTGGCAGGGTCAGGTGATTAACCCCGTCGGGCATATCACCTAGCATCGCCAACTCATCAACCGAATGTTCCCAACGACTTAGGGATCGAACCCGCATCCGATCACCCATATCGTCCTGCGGAATAAACTGTCGCTCAGCGATCCTAATCAGAGCCTCGGCTGTCATCTTGATCAGCTGATCATCGTATTGGCCGATATAGCCAGTAAGGTCGAAGAACGCGTCATGGGCAGCGCGTCGAGCCCGGCCGTCATGGGCCGCAGCGGGGTCGGCCATCACAGCCGCTTCGAAGGCGATCTTCTGATGCTGGTCACCGCCGGACCGTTCCATCGCCGACCACATCCGATCATCACCGGCTTGCTTATTATCAAACGCAATCTGGATCGCGACCGCATTGGCAGCAGCTTCCAAATGGCGATTGGCCAAAATGCGATGGTCCAATTGGATGGTTAGGTCATCAACACTGTCTGGAAGCTGACGCAGCTGTTCGCCCAGTTTGGCTAGCTGCTGGCAATGGGTCAGTTCATGCGCGGTAGAGTTTGCCGCGGCACCAATGAACACATCGGGGTCAGCGGGCAGGGGATCGCTGCTGTTAAATGATTGCCGTCGGATGCCGTGATCATAGCTAGCGATGGCATCGGCCTGCAGGCGGGCAAAGTCAAAGTCTACGCCGCCGCTGCGGGCCGTCTTCAAAAGCGCTCGACCCAGGGGGCGTTTGGCCACCACATCCTGAACCGCCACAATGGCCCGCGCTTGGGCCCGGGGCAGGTCGTGTAAATAGCTATCTTTGGCGCTCAGGGTGATGGGCTCGCCATTTGGATTGGTCCAGCTAGCATGGCTGATAACACCACGAAGCGACAGACCAGCAGGCGCACTCGCGACACTCGCAATCGTGGCGTCATGGGCGCTTTGCCCATAGCCATCACGGCGGAGTTCGCCCAGCAGGGCGGCAGTTTCCGATGTTCGGGGCGGCTGTGTCATAGCGGGTTGGGAGAAAAGCGAGCTGACGTGTAAGCGGTACCCTGCGCCCAACTTTTGAAAGCCCAAATGGGTGATTTCGACTACCTATCCTGTAGGCTGCCGACGGTATCCCGGATGGTCGTTGTGATGATCTCTAGGCCCAGCTGATCAGCGAAGATCACGATGCCACCGAATAGGGCACCAATGGTCAGACCCGCCACGAGAGTTTCTGCGATGCCGAGCGGCTTACGCTCCAGCCTTGGCTTCAGGTCATTCTTCTCAAGATAGTCGGAATACACATCGCAAAGCGCGATCAAATAGAACGGGCGGATGAATACCTGAACGATGCCCGCGGCAATGATCAACGGCACCCCGGCAATCACTAACGCATGCACAAATTCACTGACGTCATCCAATTCACCGGCAATCGGATCAGCGTAAAGAAAGATCACAAGCGCACCCCCATAGGCCAAAATGCCGACGATCCAACACAGAGCAGAGTATCCAGCGCGAAGGGCCATCACCTCATAACCATTGTCCCGGATGAGGCGGAGTGAGTGCTTAAAGCTAGCGAGTAGGGAGTTACCAAGAACCAGGCTCGGCATCATGCCAGCGGAGGCAACCTTCCAGGCATAGTAGGCTATTTCAGCAATCGCCCGCTGAGCAGGGGTGGTGTCATCATCACTTTTCGGCAAACGATCCAGGATCCGACCAGCGGTGATATAGCCATCGGCAAAACTGTAGAACCAGATCGCAAAGGGGCGACGCCAGACAAGGCCAAGGCATTGGGGGATTGTTGACCGCCCGGTATGTCGCCTTAAGAAGTGCACCGCCACCATGCAGCCAGTCAAAATCCCTAGTGGCAGCGTGGCAGCTAAGATGCAGAAGATGCACCAGAGGGTGAACAGGATCTCACCTGGTGAGGTTCCTTCCTTCGTTGCCTCCTCAAACATCTCTTGCGGCATGAAGCCGACGCCCAGAACCCAGATCAGGTAAAAGCCCGCAATCACCAGCCATTGCGCCAGCGCGAAGACGATAAGTTCCTTCTCGGTGAATAGAAGGCTAAAGGCATAGCCAAGACGCTTACCAAGCTCACGCAGACCGGCACCCATACTGGGTCGCTCAACGTCTTTGATGACGGTGGCGGCACGGTCCCTGAACTTTGAGAGATTTCTGAAGCTTGTACGATTGGCCAAAGGTCAAACCAACTGCATAGCAAACCAATAGTTTAGCATCGCCCCGGTGCTGCTTGATTGCCCGTGCGAAACCGCCTATCACCACCTCGCCAAATAGGCACACCAGATAACAACAAATCAACCGCAGCGAGAGCCAAAATGAGCGCCATTGTCGATATCCACGCCCGCGAGATTCTAGATAGCCGTGGTAATCCGACGGTTGAAGTCGATGTCACCTTGGAAACTGGTGCAATGGGCCGGGCCGCCGTGCCGTCCGGTGCCTCCACTGGCACGCATGAGGCGGTTGAGCTGCGAGATGCTGATAAGGGCCGTTATCTCGGTAAGGGCGTGCAAAATGCCGTTGAGGCAGTGAATGGTGAAATCCAAGACACGCTGCTTGGCATGGAAGCGGATGAGCAGATCCTGATCGATGGCATGATGATTGCCCTCGATGGTACGGATAACAAGGCACGCCTCGGCGCCAATGCCATCCTGGGCGTCAGCCTGGCGGTCGCAAAGGCCGCTGCTGAAGACGCAGGCCTGCCACTCTACAAGTATGTTGGCGGTGCGGGTGCACGCACCATGCCTGTGCCGATGATGAACATCATCAATGGCGGCGCTCATGCCGATAACCCTGTCGATGTGCAGGAATTCATGGTGATGCCAGTAAGCGCGCCGAACATCGCGGAAGCGGTGCGTATGGGTGCAGAGATTTTCCACCACCTGAAGAAGCTTCTGTCAGCTGACGGCCTCGCCACCAATGTTGGTGATGAAGGAGGCTTCGCCCCCAACGTTGCCTCCACTGAAGACGCGATTGGCTACGTGCTGAAGGCTGTTGAGCAGGCCGGTTACCGCCCGGAAGAAGATGTAGCGCTGGCGCTTGATGCTGCCTCCACCGAGTTCTTCAAAGACGGCAAGTATGAGTTGGCGGGTGAGGGCAAAACCCTGGACCCGGCCGGTATGGTTGATTACTGGGCCGCACTGGTTGGCAAGTTCCCCATCGTCTCCATTGAGGATGGCATGGCCGAGGATGATTGGGATGGTTGGAAGCTGCTGACCGACAGCATCGGCGATAAGTGCCAGCTGGTTGGTGATGATCTCTTTGTCACCAACCCCGCGCGCCTGTCTGACGGCATTGCCAAAGGTTCGGCCAATTCGATCCTGGTTAAGGTGAATCAAATCGGTAGCCTGACCGAGACGCTTGAGGCAGTTGAGATGGCTCACAAGGCTGGCTTCACCGCAGTGATGTCCCACCGCTCTGGTGAGACGGAGGACAGCACCATCGCCGACCTGGCTGTTGCCACCAATTGTGGTCAGATCAAAACCGGCTCGCTCTCACGCTCAGACCGGACGGCGAAGTACAATCAGCTGCTCCGCATCGAAGAGACGTTGGGTCCAGCGGCGATCTATCCCGGTAAAGCCGTGTTCGGCGGGTAACATTTCGATCCAAATGAAGCCGATTCGCATGCCTGATTCGCGCGCGCGTTGACGCCTGGCCGATGGCATGATTCCATGGGGTCATGAGCACGCATCCACACCATCACGACCCGGCACCGCCAACCCGTTGGCGGGGGCGTCTGCGTGTCATGCTGCAGACGATCATCGGATCCGCCTTGATTGGTTATTTCGGTTATCACGCCATCCAGGGTGACAGTGGTTTCAGCGCTATGGTGGACCTACAAACGGATGTCGCCGCGCTGGATATTGAGCGTGAGGAATTGCGCGCTGAACGCACCGCATTAGCCCATCGTGCTGCCCTGCTTAGGGATGAGAGTTTGGACCCTGACCTATTAGAAGAGCGCATTCGAAGCGTGCTTCATTATGCCGGGCCAAGCGACCGCGTTATCGTTGGCGCAGATTGATTGCATCCTTGCATCAAGCTTTTGCGCGGGCCGACGAAATTTCCTTACGCACTGTCTCAACATCATAGAACCAGTTGATTCACATCAATGTTTCTTACGTTCCAACATGCAATGTTGCAGCGCCTAAGGGGTGAAAACGGTTTGCCCTAAAACGGTATTTCACGTACCTCTACCGCCAATAATCTAAAGCCGAACCTCATCGGCATGTCTTCAAAATAGCCAGTCCGTTTCGGGAGGACTTCATGGCAACGCGTAGCAGCACCGCATCCGCGAAAAAGGCGAGCACGACCAAATCACGCTCGACCAAGACGACAGCGTCAAAATCAACCGCAGCAAAATCGACAGCCCGTAAGGCACCTGCGAAATCGGCAGCGGCGAAGCCTGCGGCCGCAAAGTCAGCAGCAGCGAGAAAGCCAGCAGCTAAGACAACGCGGCGTGCCAGCTCGACGCGCAAGAATGCAGCAGCGACCGCCAAGAAGGCACCATCACGTAGCCGTTCGACGACACGGAAGCGCAGCAATGATGAGCTGCTGAAGCTTTACAAGGACATGCTGCTTATTCGCCGCTTTGAAGAGAAGGCGGGACAGCTTTACGGCATGGGTTTGATTGGCGGTTTCTGCCACCTGTATATCGGTCAAGAAGCCGTCGTGGTTGGCATCCAGTCACAGCTGAATGATACCGACAGCGTGATCACCAGCTACCGTGACCACGGCCATATGCTGGCGTGCGACATGGACCCGAAAGGTGTGATGGCTGAACTGACCGGACGTGAGGGTGGCTACTCTCGCGGTAAGGGTGGCTCGATGCACATGTTCAGCCGTGAGAAGAAGTTCTATGGCGGTCACGGGATCGTTGGCGCTCAGGTGCCAATCGGTGCCGGTCTCGCCTTCGCGCACAAGTATCTCGAGGATGATGGCATCAACGTCTGCTACCTCGGTGATGGTGCGGTGAACCAGGGCCAGGTTTATGAGACCCTGAACATGGCCGCACTTTGGAAGCTGCCAGCACTGATCGTTATTGAGAATAACAAGTACGGCATGGGCACCAGCCAAGAGCGGGCCTCAGCCGGTGAGCTTTACCGTCGTGGTGAGGCTTATGGCATCCCGGGTATGCAGGCCGACGGGATGGATGTTCTCGCCATGCAGGATGCTGCGCGGAAATGTGTCGACCATGTCCGCTCAACCGGGCCGATGATCCTGGAGGCGCAGACCTATCGCTATCGTGGTCACTCGATGTCTGATCCGGCGAAGTACCGAACCAAGGAAGAGGTGAGCGAGTATCGCCAACAGCGCGATCCGATCGAGCGTCTGCGTGACTTGCTGCTGAAGCAAAAGGTCAAAGAGGACGACATCAAGGCGATCGATAAAGAGATCAAAGAGATCGTGAATGAGTCCGCCGACTTCGCACAAACCAGCCCTGAGCCGGACCCAGCTGAGCTGTGGACCGATGTGCTGGTTGAAGTCTAATCGCACGCACCAATCAAATCAGAACAACAACGTTTGTTATTAGGGACGAAGACCCATGCCGATACAGGTTCTAATGCCGGCCCTGTCACCCACCATGACCGAGGGCACACTGGCCAAATGGCTGGTTAAAGAGGGTGATGACGTCAGCGCCGGTGATGTGATCGCAGAGATCGAAACCGATAAGGCGACCATGGAGGTCGAGGCCATCGATGAAGGTAAGATCGGCAAGATCTTGATCGATGAGGGCGCCGAGGAAGTTGCTGTAAACACACCTATCGCTGTCCTGCTTGAGGATGGTGAGAGTGCAGCTGATATCGGTGATGGCGGTGCAAGCCCAGCACCAGCGCCTGCAGCAGCACCAGAGGCCGTAGCGCCAGCACCGGCCGAGGCTAAAGCACCGGCCGCAAATGATCAGCCAGCACTGTCAGCATCACCGCCCTCGGATGAAGATAAGTACTATGCTGAAGCCAAGACCCTGACGGTCCGTGAAGCACTCCGCGATGCCATGGCGGAAGAGATGCGCGCAGACAAAACCGTCTATGTCATGGGTGAGGAGGTTGCTGAGTATCAGGGCGCCTACAAGGTGACCCAAAACCTGCTGCAAGAGTTTGGCGATAAGCGGGTCATCGACACCCCGATTACCGAGCATGGTTTCACCGGTCTTGGTGTTGGTGCTGCCTTTGGTGGTTTGAAGCCAATTGTTGAGTTCATGACCTTCAACTTCGCCATGCAGGCGATTGATCAGATCATTAACTCTGCCGCTAAGACCCTATACATGTCCGGTGGTCAGATGGGTTGCCCGATTGTGTTCCGGGGGCCCAACGGTGCGGCGGCCCGCGTCGCAGCACAACACAGCCAATGCTACGCAAGCTGGTACGGCCACGTACCTGGTTTGAAGGTGGTCTCCCCATACTCAGCGGGTGATTGTAAGGGTCTGCTGAAATCAGCGATCCGTGATCCAAACCCAATCATCTTCCTGGAGAATGAGATCACCTACGGGATGAGTTTTGATGTGCCGGTGGATGAAGACTTCACCGTGCCAATCGGTAAGGCGAAGGTGCTGCGCCAGGGGAGTGATGTGACCATCACCGCGTTCTCCCTGATGGTGAAATATGCGCTTGAGGCTGCTGACCAGCTCGCCGCTGAGGGCATTGAGGCTGAGGTTATCGACCTTCGCACCATTCGCCCGCTGGATACCGCGACCATTGTCGACAGTGTGAAGAAGACCAATCGCATCGTCGCCGTGGAAGAGGGCTGGGCCTATTCCGGCATCAACTCTGAGATTGCGGCCCGGATGTTTGAGCATGCGTTCGATTATCTGGATGCCCCGGTTGCCCGGGTGAACTGTGCCGATGTGCCGTTGCCTTACGCCGCCAATCTGGAAGAGCTGGCGCTACCACGCGCTGCCGACATCGTTAAGGCGGCCAAGTCCGTCTGCTACCGATAACCAAAAGACTATAGAGAGTTGGGGAGCATCCCATGCCGATCAAAATTCTGATGCCGGCCCTGTCACCAACCATGACCGAGGGCACGCTTGCCAGCTGGTTGAAAAGCGAAGGCGACGATGTCAGCGCGGGTGACGTAATTGCTGAGATCGAGACCGACAAAGCCACCATGGAAGTGGAAGCGGTCGATGAAGGTAAGCTTGGCAAGATCCTCGTTGAGGCAGGTACCGAAGGTGTCGCCGTTAATGAGGTGATCGCCATGTTGCTGGAAGAGGGGGAGGATGCCTCCGCCCTTGATGGCGCCGATAGCTCGCCAGCCCCTGCACCCGCCGCGGCACCAGAACCCGCGGCAGCGCCAAAAGCTGAGGCACCTGCCGCCGCGCCGGCACCAGCTGCGCCAGCCCCAGCAGCTCCAAGCCAGGCTGGCAATCGCGTATTTGCAAGCCCGCTAGCACGCCGTATGGCCGCCCAAGCTGGTTTGGATCTCTCAGCGATCAAGGGCACTGGGCCGAATGGCCGTATCGTTAAGGCTGATGTTGAGGCCGCCTCTGCTGGTGGCACTGCAGCGGCACCGGCCCCAGCAGCTGCACCAAAGGCAACGGAGGCACCAGCGGCAGCGGCTTCTATGCCGACCGGCCCAGACGCCAAGGCACTCGCCGATGCTTACGGCATGACCTATACCGAGCAGCCCAATTCCGGCATGCGCAAAGTCATTGCGAAGCGTCTGACAGAGTCCAAGCAGACCGTGCCGCATTTCTACCTAACCGTGGAATGCGAGCTGGACGCCCTATTGGCAATGCGCAAGCAGTTGAATGCCAAATCACCAGAGGGTGAGGGGGCGTTTAAGCTGTCCGTAAACGATCTCATCATCAAAGCATGTGCAATTGCGTTGAAGCGGGTGCCGGCGGCAAACGCCTCTTACACCGACGCCGCCATGCTGATGTATGACCATGCGGATATCTCAGTCGCTGTGGCAACGCCAAGTGGCCTGATCACACCGATCATTAAGCGTGCGGAAGAGAAGGGCCTGTCCACCATTTCACGTGAGATGAAGGACCTGGCTGGTCGCGCCCGCGACGGCAAACTGAAGCCGGAAGAGTATCAGGGCGGCACCTTCTCCGTCTCCAATCTGGGTATGTTCGGCATCAAGGAATTTGCTGCCATCATTAACCCCCCACAGGGCTGCATCCTGGCCGTTGGGGCAGGGGAGCAACGACCAGTTGTTAAGGATGGGGCACTCGCCGTCGCGACGGTGATGAGCTGCACCCTATCCGTTGATCACCGGGTGGTTGATGGCGCGGTTGGTGCGGAATACTTGGCCGAGTTTAAGAAACTAATCGAAGACCCAATGGCGATGATGCTCTGAGCAAACCAAGCTCAAGCAGGAGAGAGACATGGCGGACACCAATTTTGATCTCGTTGTTATGGGCGGTGGCCCTGGCGGCTATGTGGCGGCCATTCGGGCTGCCCAACTGAAGATGAAGGTCGCGCTGGTTGAGCGTGAGCATCTGGGCGGTATCTGCTTGAACTGGGGCTGTATCCCAACAAAGGCCTTGCTGCGCTCAGCTGAGATCCATCATCTGCTGCACAACCTCGATGCCTATGGCTTTGCCGCGGACAATATTCGCTTTGACCTCGATAAGGTGGTGAAGCGTTCACGTGGTGTGGCTGGCCAGCTCTCTGGCGGTGTGAAGCACCTGCTGAAGAAGAACAAAGTCACCGTCTTTGACGGCACCGCGAAGCTTGCCGGTAAGGGTAAGGTCGCTGTTGATCTGCAGAAGGGCGGGAATGAAACCCTTTCCGCTAAGCACATCATCATTGCGACCGGCGCCCGCGCGCGAACCCTACCGACCATGAAGCCAGATGGTAAGTTCATCTGGACCTATAAGGAGGCCATGGTCCCCGACGCGATGCCGAAGAAGCTGCTGGTTATCGGCTCCGGCGCTATCGGGATTGAGTTTGCGAGCTTCTATCTCAACATGGGTGCCGATGTGACCGTGGTTGAAATGGTCGATCGCATCCTGCCTGCCGAGGATGAGGAGATCTCAGCCTTCGCGAAGAAGAGCTTTGAGAAGCAGGGGATGAAGATCCTCACCAATGCCAAGGTTGAGGGCACGAAGGCTAATGCCAGCCAGATCGAAGCGACGATCGATGTTGGCGGTAAAAAGCAGACTGAGAAGTTTGACCGCATCGTCCTCGCCATCGGTATCACCGGGAACATCGAAGATATCGGTCTGGAAGGCACCAAGGTTCAAACCGATCGCGGCCATATCGTGATTAATGAGTGGATGGAAACCGGTGAGCCTGGCGTCTACGCCATTGGCGATGTGGTTGGTCCTCCATGGTTAGCCCATAAGGCTAGCCACGAGGGTGTCATCTGCGTTGAGAAGATTGCCGGCATCAATGATGTCCACCCGCTCGACACCAGTGGCATTCCAGGTTGCACCTACTGCACACCACAGGTCGCCAGTGTTGGCCTGTCTGAGGCGAAAGCAAAAGCTGCTGGTCATGAGATCAAGGTTGGCCGCTTCCCCTATATCGGGAATGGCAAGGCAATCGCCCTGGGTGAGCCCGAGGGGCTGGTTAAAACCATCTTCGATGCCAAGACCGGCGAGCTACTCGGTGCCCATATGATCGGCGCTGAGGTGACAGAGCTGATCCAGGGTTATGGGATCGCCAAGACCCTGGAGACCACGGAAGCAGAGCTGATGCACACCGTATTCCCGCACCCGACCCTGTCAGAAATGATGCATGAGAGTGTGTTGGACGCCTATGACCGGGCGATCCACTACTAAGTCTGATGCTGCGCTGGCTGGCCGATAAGCTGACACGGGGATGGCATGTTCTGATCATCCTCGCCTGTGCCTTCGGCATTGCCATGTTCTTTCGGCTGGGTAAGGGCTTCTATGAACTTGCCAGCAACCCCGATGGGGATCAGAGCCCCTGGCTTTGGTGGTTACTGTTCGGCGGGGCGGTTGTTTTTGCGGTTGGCCTGTTTGTTGAGGCCGCCCGCCGGGTCCGGATTATCATGGCACCGCGGGATGCTGGCTGATGCGTCTCGCTCAATGCGGCAATACGGGACAGGTGCTCGTTCTTTAATCGATCATGCTGCCGCCCTATGTTAGCCATAGGTAAGCTTGGGCTTGCCGGATAAGAAGACAACGTTATGCCAGTAGATCCAAATCGCGTTCGCCACCCTGAGAAGGCGCACAAACCAGATAACCCGATCCAGCGGAAACCATCTTGGATCCGGGTGAAGGCACCTGTCTCGAAAGAGTATCAGGAGACCCGCAAGCTGATGCGGGGGCTAAGCCTTAATACGGTTTGCGAGGAGGCTGCTTGCCCAAACATTGGAGAGTGTTGGGCCAAGAAGCACGCGACCTTCATGATCCTCGGTTCGGTCTGCACCCGTGCCTGCGCGTTTTGTAACGTCGCAACCGGCATGCCGGACAAGCTTGATCCCCATGAGCCTGAGAATGTTGCCGAGGCAACCGCCCAACTAGGCTTAAATCACGTGGTCATCACCTCGGTTGATCGGGATGATCTGGATGATGGCGGTGCCATGCACTTTGCCCGGACCATCCGCGCCATTCGCGAGATGTCACCCGACACCACGATTGAAATCCTGACGCCAGATTTCAAACACAAGACCGATCTGGCCGTTGATATCCTGCTGGCTGATAAGCCGGATGTGTTTAACCACAATCTGGAAACCGTGCCGCGGCTTTATCCGCATATCCGACCCGGTGCGCGGTATTTCACCTCACTCGATCTGCTTCACCGGATTAAGCGTGGTGACCCAACCATCTTTACCAAGTCAGGCATGATGGTGGGCCTAGGTGAGGGGCGTGAGGAAGTCTTCCAAGTGATGGATGATATGCGCGCCGCCGATGTCGACTTCATCACCATTGGTCAGTACCTGCAGCCGACGCCGAAACATGCCGCCGTCGACCGCTTTGTTGAGCCCAAGGAGTTCCACTCCTACGTCAAGATGTCCCGGGCCAAGGGCTTCTTGATGGTTTCGGCATCGCCGTTAACCCGCTCTTCGCACCATGCAGGCGATGATTTTGTAAAGCTGCGTGAAGCGCGTGAGGCCAAACTGGCCAGCGCTAAGACCGGTAAGTCAAAAGCTGATGTGGTAGCCGCGGAGTAGGTTGGTCTAACGCCATGCCCACCCATTGCGAAAAGAAGATCGTCCCATACCGTTCGGACCAGATGTTCGAGCTGGTGGCCGATATCGCGAGCTATCCAAAGTTTCTACCTTGGTGCGTGGCGTCCCGCATACGCTCCCGCAAAGGGGATGTGGTTCTAGCCGATTTGATCATTGGCTTCCGCATGATCCGGGAACGCTTTACCTCTCGCGTTGTGCTCGAACCACCGAAGGGTGTCGGCGCACCAGCGGCGATCAAGGTTGAGTATCTGGACGGCCCCCTCAAGTCGCTCCGCAATGAATGGACGTTCACGCCAACCGGCAATGGTGATGCGTGCGAGGTCGATTTCTTTGTCGACTTTGAGTTCCGGTCAAAGATGCTGCAGAAGGTTGCCGCACTCTTCTTCTCAGAGGTGGTGAGTAGAATGGTCGGTGCGTTTGAGGACCAGGCCCAGGTGCTCTATGGCGATCTTGCCGAGGCGGAAGCCAGAACCGGCCAGAAGGCACGAACCATCGTGATTGAGAGTACGGCCTAGCTGTTCGTTAGCAGCGCCTCAATCAACTCAAATGCCTTAAGCACGGTCTGGTGGCGGACATTCGCCCGGTCACCATCGAACAGGCATTGCTCAACCTGCACCGGTGCGCCACGTCTGCCATAGCCGATATAGACAAGGCCCACAGGCTTCTCAGCTGTGCCGCCACCGGGGCCGGCCACGCCCGTTATAGATACCGCGACCCCTGCCATTTTTGTCTGCCCGAAAACCCCAGCAACCATTTCACTCGCGGTTTGCTGACTTACCGCGCCATGGTGTTCAAGGGTGGATAAGGACACACCCAACTGCTCGTGCTTGGCCTCATTAGTGTAGGTAACAAAGCCACGATCCACGGCGGAGGATGAGCCAGCAATGCTGGTTAGGGACGCCGTGATAAGCCCGCCGGTACAAGACTCAGCGGCAGCAATCATAACGCCGCTATCGGTGGCCAATTCGATAACGTGCTTGGCAGGGGCAATCAGCCCATCGGCGACATCACCAGCCATTAGGCGGCGCCAGATGACGGGCTGCGTGGCACCTCAACTGATGCAACCGCCTGGCAAGCAATACCTTCACCGCGCCCGGTGAAGCCCAGCCGTTCTGTCGTGGTGGCCTTAACCGAGACACGATCGAGGTCGAGGCCCACGATCTCGGCCAACCGCTCACGAAGGGCAGGGCGGTTAGGCCCGATCTTCGGCTTCTCACACATCAGGGTCACATCCACATGGACCAAACGACCACCCCGCTTGAGGAGGAGGCCCAGGGCGTGGTCGAGGAACTGAACACTCTCCGCACCCTTCCATTTCGGATCCGTGGGTGGGAAGTGCTCGCCAATATCACCGGCACTGATCGAGGCCAGAATGGCGTCGGTTAGGGCGTGCAAAGCTACATCTGCATCGGAATGACCATCCAGCTTCATGTCGCTGGGGATGGTGACGTTACAGAGGATGACGCCATCACCGGGCACCAGCCGGTGCACATCAAAACCAAAGCCGGTTCGGGCCTCCATAACAGGGGTTGTTTGGTCAGCTGCGCCAGCCATCAATGCTTGAGCCATGGTCAGATCATTTCGTCGGGTAATTTTGAAATTGGGGGAACTTGCCTCGATCAGTTTCACTGGTAAGCCGAGCGCTTCAGCAAGTGAGGCGTCATCAGTAAAATCGCCTTCTGTCAGGTCACGGTGTGCCTTTAAGATATCCCGGAACCGAAACCCTTGTGGGGTTTGGGCCTGCCACAGCTGATCGCGGGAAACAGTCTCGGTGATGCAATCGCCGTCATCTGCACGTTTAAGCGTGTCCGCAACGGGCACAGCCACGATTGCGCCCACCTGTTCGTCCAGTGCGTCGATAAGGCTGTTCAGGGTTTCCTCACCGATTAGTGGGCGTGCAGCGTCATGGATCAGGACCAGGTCTGGGTCGGCGGCATTTGCAAGGCTCTCAAGCCCACGGGCGACCGATTGCTGACGGGTGGCACCGCCGATGATCGGCTCAGGCAGGCCTAAATCCCCAACCGCTTGATCATACAACTCACGGTGGTCATCACCGATTACCACCTGCACATGACCAATCTGCGGGTGGTTAAGGAAAGCCAGGACGGCATGGCGAAGCACGGGGGCATCGCCCAGGGTCAAATACTGCTTTGGCCGATCGGACATAAAACGGATGCCCTGACCCGCAGCCACAAGCAGGGCTGCTATCGATTTCTGGGCATGGCTGCCGGGCTTGCTATCGGGCATCTTCAGAATTGTTCGTGTAGGAATGGCCAGGTGACATCACATGGCCAGCGGCTCGTTCACCGCAAGGCAGCCATCGCATGCAACAAGGCTATTGTTGCGTCAATGGCTCTCGCTTATCTTGCACAAAATTTAATCAGGTAAATTTTTAGCGAGCCTCATTTGGATACCGCACCGATCCTTAGACATCCTGGCGGCACACAAAAGGATAAACAGCGCGAGCCGAACTCGGCGAAGAGCACGGGCGACGCTATTTTTGAGGCCCTGCCTGATCCCGTGATCGTTGCTAACCAGCACGGCCAGATCACCCGCATTAATTTATCGGCTGAAGACTTCTTCAACCTGCCGAAGGCTGCGTTCCTGAAACAGGATCTAGGTGATGTGCTGCCCACAGCCTCGCCAATCTTTGCCCTGGTCGATTTGGCCTTTAAAACCGGCAACTCAGTTGCGGAATACGGCATCGAATTGGACACACCCCATACCGGCCAGCAAACCGTGATGGTTCAAGTGGCGCCAATTGGTGTGCCGGCTGAAGAGGTGCTGATCCAAATTGGTGAGCGCTCAATCGCTAAAAAGATCGATCAGCGGAACAACCACCGGCATGCGGTCCGTTCCATCTCCGGTATGGCTGCGATGCTGGCGCATGAATTACGCAACCCACTCTTAAGCATCCGTGGCGCGGCACAGCTGCTGGAGCAGCAGGCCAGTGATGAGGACCGCGAACTAACCCAGCTGATCCGCGAAGAGACGAGCCGGATTAAGAGCCTTGTCGATCGGGTGGAAGTCTTCACCGATACCGGTCCCTTGGATGCTGACCCCGTGAATATCCACGAAGTGCTGCAGCAGGTTCGCCGCTCAGCGCAGGCGGGGTTCTGTGAGGGGATCGAGATTGAAGAGGCGTATGATCCATCACTGCCGCCGATCCGGGGCAATCGCGAACAACTTATTCAGCTCTTCCTCAATCTGCTTAAAAATGCGGCAGAGGCGGCGCCAAGCCGTGATGGTGAGATTAAGATCGCAACCTCTTACAACCCGACTGTTCGCCTAACACTGGCAGGACAGGGCAGCCGAATTCACCTGCCTTTACAAGTGACTATCGAGGATAACGGCATTGGCATCCCCGAGGATGTACGTCCCCATTTGTTTGATCCGTTCGTGACAACAAAGAGTGGTGGAACTGGCCTGGGCCTTGCACTGGTCGCGAAGCTCGTCGCCGACCATGGCGGCATCATCACCTTTGAAAGCGAGCCGGGCCGCACCTTGTTCCGCGTATCGCTACCGATTTGGAAACCACGCGCCGCCGGTACCAACCGCGCGGCAGCAGAGCCAGAAGCCAGCTGATCTATGAGCGCTGCCACTATCCTTGTTGCCGATGATGATCGCTCGATCCGCACGGTGCTTACCCAAGCACTGGCCCGCGAAGGCTATGACGTCCGCACCACAAGCAATGCCTCTACGCTTTGGCGTTGGGTGTCTGATGGTGATGGGGATCTGGTCATCACTGATGTTGTCATGCCCGATGAGAACGGGTTGGAGCTGCTGCCACGGTTGAAGCGCCTCCGCCCAGATCTTCGCGTTGTGGTGATGAGTGCCCAGAACACACTGATTACGGCGGTTAAGGCCGCCGAGCGTGGTGCCTTCGAGTATCTGCCGAAGCCATTTGATCTGACTGAGCTGATCCAAGTTGTCGACCGGGCCCTAAAAGCGAGTGCTGAAGCTGAAACGGCCCCCCAGGCAGAGCAGGGGGCTGAACGCTTGCCCCTGATCGGCCGCTCACCGGCGATGCAGAACATCTACCGGATCATGGCGCGCCTAATGAATACGGACCTAACCGTCCTTATCAATGGTGAGTCAGGCACGGGTAAAGAATTGGTCGCCCGCGCCCTGCATGAGCTTGGCCAGCGTAAGAACGGCCCCTTTGTCGCCGTTAATATGGCTGCCATCCCGCGTGAGCTTATTGAAAGTGAGCTGTTCGGCCATGAGAAGGGCGCCTTCACCGGTGCCTTGAACCGGGCAACTGGCCGGTTTGAGCAAGCCCAGGGTGGCACGCTGTTCCTTGATGAAATTGGCGATATGCCGCCCGAGGCGCAGACCCGCCTGCTGCGCGTTCTGCAGGAGGGGGAGTTCACCACCGTTGGTGGCCGTACCGCCATGGCCGCCGATGTCCGGATCATTGCCGCAACGCACCGCGATTTGCGGGCGCTAATCCGCCAAGGTCTGTTCCGCGAGGATCTGTACTACCGCCTCAACGTCGTGCCTATGCGCCTCCCAAGCCTGCGTGAGCGTGTGAGCGATATTCCGGATCTGGTCAGCCACTTCTCAGGCCTCGACCTAATGCCTGATCAGCGGCCTAAACAGCTTACACCGGCAGCGATGAAGCGCCTCCAGGCCCATGAATGGCCTGGTAATGTGCGTGAGCTTGAGAACTTGGTCCGCCGCTTAGCCGCCCTCTATGTTGATGAGCAACTCGATATCGACGTCATTGAAACCGAGCTTAGCGAGGCACCAACACCGCAGGCGGCCAGCAACGGTGTCGCGCCAGCAGATGAGAGCCTGTCAGATGCCGTCGCTCGTCATTTGAGCACCTACTTCCAGGCGCATAGTGATGGCCTTCCAGCCAATGGCCTTTACGACCGCATCCTTCGGGAGGTTGAGCGGCCACTGATCGCCCAATGCCTGGAAGCGACCCGTGGCAACCAGATTAAGGCGGCAGAGTTGCTCGGTCTCAACCGCAATACCTTGCGTAAGAAGATCCGGCATTTAGACATTCCGGTTATCCGCGGGATAAAATAGAACCAAGAGGTTCAACACCGCTTGGAATTGCCTTGGCCGATTTGACCAATCAAGAGCTACCGAAAGAGCCCCCGACCGCTGATAAGCGCTCGGCAGAGGCCAGCATGCTTCGGCTAAGCCTGGGCTGGGTGGCGCGCGCCATTCGCGTCAATCGGATTGCGACCGCATTGATCCTCGCGATTGCCGTCTCGCTTGTGACGACCTTTATGATCGTCACCAACCGGGAGACGGGTGTTGCCGCCGAGGCTCACACGGTTCTTTGGCTGCTGATCCTTAATCTGGCGCTGTTCGGCGCGTTGGCGCTCGCGTTCCTCTATCGCCTTATTGATGTGTGGATCAGGCGACGGCGCGGGGTGGCAGGCTCACGCCTTTATATGCGCCTGATCGTCTTCTTCTCGGTCCTTGTGGCCGTGCCGTCGATCCTGGTTGCCAGCTTTGCCGCCATCTTCTTCTATTTCGGGGTTCAGGATTGGTTCAACGACCGGGTCCGTACTTCGGTTGAGGAGAGCCTGAACGTCGCCGAGGCGTATCTTGAGGAGCACCAGCAGGTGATCCGTGCAGATGCCCTCGCCATGGCCAATGATTTAAACCGTGAGGCGCCCGCCCTGATGGGCAATACCAGGCGGCTCGCCCAGGCACTTCAGACCCAGACACTGGTCCGCAACCTGACTGAAGCTGTCATCTTTGACAGTACTGGCCGGGTGATTGCTAAATCCGGTCTCACCTTTGCCATGGAGTTTGAGACGGTACCGGACGACGCACTGGCCCAAGCCAGGGCCGGTGAGGCACCAGTGGTCACCAGGAACACCGATGATCGTGTTCGGGCATTGGTTCGCCTGAACCAGTTCGTTGATGCCTATTTATATGTGGGCCGCTTCGTCGATCCGGCGGTGCTGGGCCATATGGATGCCGCCCGAGATGCGGTGGAGGGCTATGCCGCCCTTGAAGAGCGCCGGGGTAACCTGATCGCGGTGATGACCTTGATCTTCATTGGTGCCGCGCTGCTGTTATTGCTCGTCGCTATCGGTCTTGCGTTGAAGTTTGCCAGTTGGCTCGCCGTGCCGGTTGGACAGCTTATCCAAGCCTCTGACCGGGTCTCTGGTGGTGACTTTGGGGTTCGGGTGGCAGAACCCGCCCATATGGATGAACTCAGCATCCTCTCCCGTACCTTTAACCGTATGACCTCCCAGTTGGAGGAGCAGCGGGATGAGTTGGTAGAGGCCAACCGCAAAATGGATCGCAGGCGACGGTTTACTGAAACCGTCCTGTCAGGCGTCTCGGCCGGGATCATTTCCATTAATGGGGAAGGGCAGGTCCGCCTGGCTAACCGCCGCGCCACCGAGTTCCTAACCGGTGACGCGCAGCAAGCGGTCAGCGGCAACATCTTTGAGCAGTTGCCTGGCCTCTCAAGCCTTACAGATCGCGTGCGTCAGTTGCCGCAGCGGGATGTGGAGGAAGAGCTTAGTGTCCCACGCCCGCTTGGGCAGCCCGGTGATCGCGCAACGCTTCTGGTGCGTATTACGGCTGAGCTGCAAGAGAGCCAGATCACCGGCTTCATCATCACCTTTGATGACATCACGGATCTGGTGGCGGCCCAGCGGACGGCGGCCTGGGCCGATGTGGCGCGCCGCATTGCTCATGAGATCAAGAACCCGCTTACGCCCATTCAGCTGGCCGCAGAGCGCCTGCGTCGTCGCTATGGCGAATTGGTACCTGCCAATGACGGGACCTTTGATACCTGCATCGACACGATCATCAGGCAGGTGGGGGATATTGGCGGCATGGTCGACGAGTTTTCGTCCTTTGCCCGCATGCCGCAGCCACAAATGGCACAGTCAGACCTGGTTGAGCTGACCAAACAGGTGATGTTTTTGCAGCGTCAGGCATCACCAGAAATACGAATCGAATTGGGTGAGACTCCAACACGACTCGAGACGGTATGCGACCGACGCCAGATTGCCCAAGCACTGACAAATATTTTGAAGAATGCCGTTGAGTCTGTGGAACAAGCGGCCGCTCGAGTCGCCGATTCGGCTGACGACGAAAAGTATGGTGGCGAAATTATTATTTCAATTCATGAGGATAGTGACGATTGCCAGATCACTGTTCGCGATAATGGAATCGGCTTCCCCGATTTGGGGCGCGACAGATTGACGGAGCCATACGTCACAAGGCGCGCTGGCGGCACTGGTCTTGGGCTAGCGATCGTCAAGAAGATTATGGAAGATCACGGCGGATCGATAAGACTTGAAGACAACACCACTTGTGGCGCATATGTAACACTAGTGTTGTCAAAAAGTCTCACCGTATCCGCTGGCGATGCTGCGGATGGTGACGGGCAGGGAGGCCCGCTGCTCTCCGCTGGTTCACGCCGGCTTGGACAGGAAACTTAAAACACCCCTGGCGATCCGCCGGAGTGACTTGGCCATTTATTGCAGTGGCTGAGGGCCGGGTACGCCTTGGGGCAAGCGCAGGAACGTTGAATCGATATGGCCCATGACATTTTGATTGTGGATGATGAGGCGGACATCCGCGGCATGATCGCCGATGTCCTTACCGATTATGGCTATGAAACGCGCCAGGCGGCCGATGCCGACCAAGCGCTCGCAGCGGTTAAGAACCGTCAGCCAAACCTGGTGATATTGGATATCTGGCTTGAGGGTAGCCGCATGGATGGCCTCGGCATCCTCGAGGTTCTTCGCCAAGAGCACCCAACACTGCCGGTGCTGATGATCTCTGGCCACGGCACGGTTGAGACCGCCGTCGCTGCCATTAAGAAGGGTGCCTACGACTTCATCGAGAAGCCGTTTAAGACTGACCGCCTGATCCTCACCGTTGAGCGCGCTGTTGAAGCTGCCCGTCTGCGCCGGGAGAACAAAGAGCTTCGCGTTCGCGCCAATGCGGTTAACGAGTTGATCGGCAAGTCGTCCCAGGTGAACCAACTTCGCCAAGCGATTGAGCGGGTCGCTCCAACCAACAGCCGTGTGCTGATCACCGGTGCCCCAGGTGCCGGTAAAGAGGTCGTCGCCCGTGTCCTGCATGAGCAGTCACGCCGGAAGGACGGCCCCTTTGTCGTTCTGAACTGCGCCATTATGCGGCCAGAGAACTTTGAAGCTGAGCTGTTTGGTGCGGTCCAAACCGCCGATGGTCAGCAGCATAAGATTGGCCTGCTTGAGCAAGCCCATGGTGGCACGCTGCTCCTTGATGAGATTGCAGACCTGCCGCTTGAGACCCAGGGTAAGATTGTCCGCGTCCTTCAGGAGCAGACCTTCCATCGGGTTGGTGGCGCTGAGAAGATCGCCGTCGATGTCCGCGTGATTGCAGCCAGTAACCGCAATCTGCAGGAAGAAATGCAGGAAGGGCGGCTGCGCCAGGATCTCTACTACCGCCTAAACGTGGTGCCGCTGGAAGTTCCAGCCTTGATGGAGCGCCGTGATGACATCCCTGTGCTGCTTCGCCATTTCATGAGCGTTGCCTCCGAAACCACTGGCCTTGCGCCACGGGTGATTGGCGATGACGCAATGGCTGCACTTCAGGCCTATGACTGGCCAGGCAATGTCCGCCAGCTACGCAACGTCATTGACTGGCTGCTGATCATGGCAGCCGATGATCCGATCCGCGCCGATATGCTGCCAAGTGAGATCGGTGCCAAGGCACCAGACGTCGTGAAGTGGGAGCGTGGTGCCGAAATCATGAGCCTACCGCTGCGCGAGGCCCGTGAAGTGTTCGAACGTGAGTACCTCATGGCCCAGGTGAACCGCTTTGGTGGCAACATTTCCCGGACCGCATCCTATGTGGGCATGGAGCGTTCAGCGCTTCACCGGAAGCTCAAATCCCTTGGGGTTCAGAGCTCGGATCGCCTGCGCGCGAAAGCCGGTGCCGCCGGTACCTCGCTTAGCGGTGGCAGTGACGATATGGCGACCTCGCCAACCGTCAATTAAGCGACAAAGCAGCTAAAGACCGATTGCACTTGAGTTTTTTGCTTGAGAGGCATCAGATACGGGCGTCGGCCCCGCCGTTGATCGGTGGGGCGAACCCGCTTGCTGTAGCTTTATCGGCATGAAAGTCATTATCTGCGGGGCCGGCCAGGTCGGCTCCAACATTGCGCGCTATCTGGCTGCTGAAGGCAACGATGTAACGATTGTCGACAGCGACCCCAATATCGTACGCGAGTTAAGCCAAACGCTGGATGTGAAGGCCATTCAAGGGATGGCATCGCAGCCCAGCGTGCTGGAACGCGCCGGCGCACCCGATACTGACATGCTGATCGCCGTGACCTATGCGGACGAGGTGAACATGATCGCCTGCCAGGTCGCGCACTCCCTGTTCAATGTGACGACCAAGATCGCGCGGGTGAGGGCACAGGACTACCTCCGCCCGATTTGGCAGGACCTTTTCTCCCGCGATCATATGCCCATAGATGTGATCATCTCACCAGAGATTGAGGTGGCACGGGCAATCTCGCGACGCCTACAAGTGCCTGGCGCCTTCAATATGATCCCACTGGTCAATGGCAGGGTCCGGTTGATTGGCGTGCTGTGTGAAGAGAACTGCCCGATCGTCAACACCCCGTTGCGGCAGCTGACGTCATTGTTCCCGGATTTAGCGATTAAGATCGTCACGATCTCTCGTGACGACCGCTTTTTCCTGCCAACAGGCGATGATCAGCTGCTGGTTGGCGATCAGGTCTACTTTGTCGTGGATGAGGATCACATCACTCGCGCTATGGCCACCTTTGGCCATGAAGAGCCAGAGGCACGGCGTATTCTGGTGATTGGTGGCGGGAATATCGGTCTCGTCCTGGCTGAAGAGATTGAAGAGAACTACCCCGGTACCAGTGTTCGCATCATCGAACATGGCAAAGAGCGCGCCCGTTACATCGCGCAGAAGCTGCCCGGCACGACGGTTATCAATGGCGACGGCCTCGACCCGAATATTCTGGCGGAGGCAAATGTCGGCCAGACCGAGACTGTGGTCTGCGTGACCAATGATGATGAGGGTAATATCCTCGGCTCACTATTGGCTAAACGCTATGGCAGCCAACGGGCAATTACCCTAATTAACAAAAACACTTACGGACCTTTGCTTGCATCACTTGGCATTGATGCGGTGGTCAGCCCACGGGCTATTACGGCATCAACGATCCTGCAGCATGTGCGCAGAGGTCGCATCCGATCCGCGCACAGTATCTGTGACGGTTTCGCTGAAGTCATAGATGCTGAGGCACTAGAAACGTCGAGCATCGTGAACAAAGCGATCGGCGATCTTAATCTGCCACCGGGCTTGATCATCGGGGCGATTGTGCGCAAAGACACGGTGATTATGCCGACACCGGAAACCGTGATCATGCCACTGGATCGCGTTGTGATCCTATCGGTCGTTGCCCAAATCAAGCAGGTTGAGAAGATGTTCTCGGTCCGCTTGGAGTTCTTCTAAGTCAACCTTTTCAAGGTGTTACGCCATGAGTCGTATTGCTTATGTCAATGGTAGCTATTGCCCGCTGAAAGAGGCTGCGGTCCATGTTGAGGATCGCGGTTATCAGTTCGCCGATGGCGTTTATGAGGTGATTGGCTACCGCCATGGCCGGATGGTCGATGCCCAGGGGCATTACGACCGCCTATGGCGCTCCATGAGCGAACTACAGATTGCCCAGCCGATGTCTGAGACGGCCATGAAGCTGGTGATTGATGAGTTGATCCGCCGGAACCGCATGGCGAATGCCCTGATCTACATTCAGGTTACACGCGGTGTTGCGGCCCGGGACTTCAAGTTCCCAGGCGGTGCACCCAAGCCAGGGACCCATCAGGGCAGCTCAATCGTCATTACCGTCCGGCCAGCCAAGATGGATCATACGGCGCAGTTAGAACACGGCGTACGGGTTGTGACGGTTCCAGATATTCGCTGGAAACGTCGTGATATCAAATCAGTAGCACTGCTTCCTCAGGTTCTTGCCAAGCAAGCGGCGAGCGAAAAGGGCGCGTTTGAGGCCTGGATGGTCGATGATGACGGCTATATCACCGAGGGATCGTCCAGCAATGCATGGATTGTGACCCGCGAGGGTAAGCTCGTTACCCGGCAGGCGGCTGAGAACAAGATCCTTCGCGGTGTGACCCGTACCTCATTACTCCGGTTTGCCGAAGCAGAGGGGCTGGAGTTCGAGGAGCGCGCGTTTAAGCCGGAAGAGGCCTACCAAGCCGTGGAGGCCTTTGTCTCGTCGGCCACGACCTTCCTACTGCCGGTAGTGGAGATCGACGGCCATGCGGTTGGGAATGGCCGCCCTGGCAGCCTGGGCCAACGTCTGCGCTCTGCCTATATGCAATATGCCGATGGTGAGGCAGGCCCAGATAGCCGGTGGGTGGCGTGAGCGAGGCAAGCGCAACCAGTCAAACGGCAATTCGCGACATCACGGGCAAGGCAGGCAGGCCAAGCGCCCTGATCTTTGATTGGGATAATACCCTGGTCGATAGCTGGGGAATCATTCACCGAGCCCTGGTCGATACCTTCAAGGCCTTCGGGAAGGCGCCCTGGACCCTTGAAGAATCCAAGGCCAACGTCCGAAAGTCGGCGCGCGACAGCTTCCCCATCCTGTTTGGTGATGAATGGGAGGCCGCTAAGGACCACTACATCGCTGCGTTTGAAGCTGTTCACCTCGATGAGTTAACTCTGCTCGACGGGGCCCAGAACCTTGTTGAAGCCGCCGCTGCTGCGATGCCGTTGGCGATCGTTAGCAACAAAACCGGGCGGCTCTTGCGGGCTGAAATTGAGCATCTGGGGTGGGGGAGCCACTTTGTCGCAGCGCTTGGTGCCGGTGATGCCGAAGCTGACAAGCCAGACCCCACACCCGTAAGAATCGTTCGCAAAAAGCTCAGTGAAGCGCAGAACACGAACGTATGGTTCCTTGGCGATGCCGATGTGGATATGGCCTGCGCACAAAACAGCAATTGCGCAGGTGTCTTGATTCATGGGACATCCTTGGGGCAATTTTTCAATCGCGCGGTGCCACCTGGAACCGACCTGGCAGTTCTTGACTTGCCAACCCTCCAGGCCCATCTGCGTGATGGCGATGCGATGTAAGCGCTTAAGCGGCTAGCCCCAGACTAAATAAGGGGCGACGTGTTGTCAGGAGAGAGCGATTAAGAGTTGGGGCTAACCCTCCAAAAGCTCAGGAGTATTCCGATGTCAGACCGAAGCCAGAACGTGCAGGATGTATTTCTAAACAGCATCCGTAAGAGCAGAATGCCAGTGACGATCTTCCTCGTGAACGGGGTGAAGTTGCAGGGCATAGTGACCTGGTTCGATAACTTCTCGGTGCTACTCCGCCGCGATGCGCACTCTCAACTGGTCTACAAGCATGCGATATCAACCGTCATGCCATCCCAGCCAGTGCAGTTATTCGAGCCCTCGGATGATGAGGCAGAGGTTGAGCCGGCATAAGCTTGGCTGCTGACCTAAAGCAATAACGAGCCCGGATTGATACCAGGACCCGATACCCCAGATCAGGCAGGCGACGACCAAAAGCGTCGTGATGCCAGCATCGCCATCGTACTCATCCCCCTAATCGGTGGGGACACCAACGACCGCGAACCAGAGGCCAGGCAGGCCGAGGCTGTGGGCCTTGCAGCCGCAATTGGTCTCGACGTCGTCGCGGCTGAATTGGTGCGCGTCCGTGCGCCTAAGCCCGCGACCCTGTTTTCCAATCGTATTCTCGATGACATTGATGAGCTGGCCGATGAGACCGGCGCCGGCCTAGTCATCGTCGACGGGCCGCTTACGCCGGTTCAGCAGCGCAATCTCGAACGCCGCTGGTCCATGAAGGTTATCGACCGAACGGGCCTAATCCTGGAGATCTTTGGCGCCCGAGCGCAGACGGCGGAGGGCAAGCTGCAGGTTGAGCTAGCGGCATTGCAGTATCAACGCTCAAGACTAGTGCGGTCCTGGACCCACCTTGAACGACAGCGCGGGGGCCTTGGGTTTATCGGCGGTCCAGGTGAGAGCCAACTCGAGATCGACCGACGCCTGATCGATACCCGCATTGATCGCATCCGGAAGGATTTGGAGCAGGTGCGCCGAACCCGTGGCCTGCACCGCGATGCACGGGCG